>JAHEAO010000130.1 GCA_024642725.1 Paracoccaceae bacterium
AAGCTGAAGTCGGCTTGTTTCCTGATCTCATCAGCGCTCTGCAAGGCCTTTCTCCTTACAGATAGCATTGTTGCGTTCATCTCCAAGCGGAGAGGACCATTGAGGGCCACTGAAGCGGATTCCTCTGACAGTGCCCGCATGCTGGTTCGTGACTTTGGCGATTATGTCGAACCGGGGGAGCCATAGGTCCTGCCATCAACGATCCAGCGCTCCACCCAAGCTTTGTGGGTTTGGGTAGTGAGGAGTGGCCGTTCATTTCAACGTCACGGCCGAATGCTGAGTGGGGCAATTGACAGTCAAACCCCTATTTTCAAGCTGTTTTTGCATGGCGGACATTCCATTTTCGTAGTCTCCATGCACCAGAAAGATCGTCTTTGGGCGCCCGGTGCTCGACACCCAGTTCAGCAGTTCGCTTTGGTCGGCATGTGCTGAGAACCCGTTGATCGTGTATATGTCCGCTTTGACCGGGATCTCCTCACCGTAAAGCCGGATCATCTTGGCGCCATCGATGATCTTTCGGGCAGGCGTTCCCTTTGCTGCAAAGCCAACAAAGACAACACTGCAATCTGGCCGCCAGATGGTATGTTTCAAATGGTGGCGCACTCGTCCGCCCGTGCACATTCCGGACCCCGCCATGATCACCGCACCACCTCTTATCCGATTGATAGCGATCGATTCAGCCGTCTGCGGGGTGAAGTGAAGACCCGGCAGCATGAACGGATCTTTTCCCGACCGCATGTCGTCACGTAGATCCGCCCCAAACCCTTCGGAATGGCGTCGAAAGATCTGAGTTGCTGATACCGCCATCGGGCTGTCGAGGAAAACAGTCAGTGAAGCGGGAAGTTCCTGAGCCTCAATCGCCTTTTTCAGGTGGAACAGAATTTCCTGTGTGCGCTCCAGCGCAAAAGTGGGGACGACAACGTTGCCGCCGCGCGCGATGGTCCTTCGGATCGCGTCCACTAGCTCGGCAACCGAAGTGTCCAGATCCTTGTGTTGCCGATCGCCATATGTCGTCTCCATGACAACATAGTCGCAGACGGGTGGCGCAGTCGGATCGGATAGAACCGCATGGCCGCGATTTCCAAGGTCGCCGGAAAAGACAATCCGGCGCGTCGTTCCGTCTTCGGTCGCATCAACGACAATCGACGCAGACCCAAGGATATGCCCCGCATCAATGAAGCGGACCTTTACCGCATCATTCAGCGCAAACTCTTGCTCATAGCTGACGTTCCGTCCAAAGTAATCCAACGCATCCAGAACGTCGATCTGACCATAAAGTGGAGTGATCTCAGCCTGTCCGTGTCGGCGTCGCTGCCGCGATGCGCGGGCGGCATCCTCTTCCTGTATATGGGCTGAGTCCGTCATTATCAGCTTGGCCAAGTCGCGGGTCGCTGCGGTCGTGATGATCTCTCCTGTGAAACCCCGTTTGACGAGCAAGGGGATCCGTCCGCAATGGTCAAGATGCGCGTGGGTTAGAAGCAGGAAGTCGATCTCTGATGCCTTGAACCCGAAGTCGCCGGAGTTTTCTTCGTCGGAATGACCGCTTCCCTGAAACATCCCGCAATCTATGAGGATCCGGATTCCACCGACTTCCAGCAGATGACAAGAGCCGGTGACGTTTCTTGTAGCTCCGTGAAAAGAGAGTTTCATGCAAGAGGTTCCTTATGAAGAACGGCAGGCCGATGGTCGCAAGTCCGCTGAAGCGACTGATTAGATAGTGCGTCTTCGCCATTAGAAACGGAATTCGCATTGATCACAATTTGATCGTCGGGTCCGCTACAGATTTGAGTTCTAGGGCGTTGAGCACAACCAATTCCGAAAGGGTAGTTTCAATCAGAAGTCGCATAGAACCTGATATCGGCGAATGAAATGTCGAGCCAGCGCAAGGCAAACTGCTCAATACGGGTGCTAACAGCCGCTCCAGCTGGTTACACGTCATTGGGCGAAATCGCCTCCAACCAGCCATTCGTCCAGCTTGGACCAGCGCCGCCGTCCTGACACGTTCTTCACGGCGATGGCTACCGCCTTGCGTTGGCCGACGAGCACCACCAGACGCTTGCCGCGGGTGATCCCGGTATAGAGCAGGTTGCGCTGAAGCATGGCGTAGTGCTGCGTCAGGACCGGGATGACGACGGCGGGATATTCCGATCCCTGGCTTTTGTGAATTGTTGCGGCGTAGGCCAGTACCAGCGTATCGAGTTCTCCGAATAGGTAGGTCACGGTCCGCCCGTCAAAGCTGGCGGTCAACTCACCCTCATTGAGATCGACACCCTCAACGTAACCGATGTCTCCGTTGTAGACTTCTTTGTCATAGTCGTTCTCGATCTGCATGACCTTGTCGCCGGGTGCGAAGGTTGAGCCAAATCGTTCCACCTTGTTGTCCCCGGAAGGGTTTAGCGCGGCCTGAAGCTCGATGTTGAGCGAACGGGCGCCGACACCGCCGCGGTTCATTGGGCAAAGAACCTGGATGTCCCGAATGGGATCCAGACCGAAGCGTTTCGGGATCCTGGTCTTGACCATGTCGAGAATGCGCCTCACCGCCTGATCGGGATCTTCGGCGGGAACAAAATAAAAATCGCTCTCGCTGTCGGGCTTGGTCAGGTCCGGCAGTTGGCCCTGATTGATCCGGTGGGCGCTTGTGATGATCGCGCTCTGGGCGGCCTGTCGAAACACTTCCGTCAGTCGCACAACAGGAATTGCGCCGGATCCGATAACATCAGCCAGTACCTGCCCGGGCCCGACCGAGGGCAACTGGTCGATATCTCCGACGATCAGGAGCGCCGCATGATCCGGAACTGCCTTGAGGAGCGCATGCATCAGGGAGATGTCGACCATCGAGCTTTCATCAACGACCAGAAGATCACAGTCCAGAGGGCTCTCCTCGTTTCGCTTGAAGCTGAATGACTTTGGATCGATTTCCAGCATACGGTGGATGGTTTTCGCCTCCATGCCTGTCGCTTCTTTCATCCGCTTGGCAGCCCGCCCTGTTGGGGCGCACAGCAACAGCTTGACGGCTTTTGCCGCCAGGATCTGCAGGATCGAGTTGACGATGGTGGTTTTGCCAACGCCGGGTCCACCGGTGATCACCATGACCTTGGAGCGAAGCGCGAGCCGGATGGCCTCAGCCTGGGTCTGAGCAAGTGTCAGTCCCGTCTTCTTCTCGATCCAGGGGATTGCCTTGTCTGCATCAATGTCTGGCCATGGAAGCGGTCCTTCGATCAGATGCCGGAACCGGTCGGCGACACCTTTCTCCGCGTGATAAAGCCCGCTCAGGAAGACGCAGGTCAGATCGCCGACGGCGTCAGCAGTGACCGTGCCTTCAGACATTTCCAATTCGATGGCTGTGTGGATCAGGTCATCCGGGACCTCGAGTAACTTGATTGCCAGAGGGATCAGTTCTTCCCGCGGCAGGCCGCAATGCCCGTTGCCCATGGCCTCAGTAAGGGCATAGGAAATCCCCGCACGCACACGGATCATGGCGGTTTTTTCGATACCGAGCTTCTCGGCGATCAGATCCGCAGTTCGGAACCCGATGCCGCGAATGTCTCGCGCCAAGCGATAAGGGTTCTCACTCATCACCTGCACAGCATCGACGCCATAGGTCTTGAAGATGCGGACGGCCCGGGCGGTTCCGACCGCATGGCTGTGGAGAAAAACCATGATCTCGCGGATTACTTTCTGATCGGCCCAGGCGGAGGTGATCTTGTCGGCCCTCTTCGGCCCAATGCCCTCGACCTCCCGCAATCGCGCGGGCTCGGCCTCGATCAAGTCGAACACGTCCTTGCCGAACATCTTGACCATCCGTTTGGCATAGACCGGCCCGATGCCCCGGATCATGCCGGAGCCGAGATATTTCTCGATGCCATCAAGCGACGTCGGCGCGGAGGTTTTCAAAAATCGGGTCCGGAACTGCAGCCCATGGGTGCGGTCATTGACCCAGTCGCCAGACGCCGTGACCCATTCCCCTGCGGAAATCATAGCAGCATGTCCGATCGTCGTGACAAGTTCCCTGTGGCCGCGTGCTTTCAGGCGCAGCACGCAAAAGCCGCTCTCAAGGCTGTGGAAGGTCACGCGTTCAACCAGACCGGCGAGAACTTCCTGCTCTGAATTTTCAACC
>JAHEAO010000131.1 GCA_024642725.1 Paracoccaceae bacterium
GGCAAGTTCCTGCTGTTGCCCCCCGGCTACAAGGGAGAGGTGCCGGAAGGCTATTTTGTCTACCGATCAGGTACCAACAACGTTTTCGTCTTCCTGCGTTCGTTCTATCAGGACCCGAAGAATCTGACGCCGGCCGCCGAGCTGGTTGAACAGTCGAAGATCTATCCGCTCAATGGCAAGGCCGACGCCAGGCCGATGAAATTCCCGGACGCCTCCGGTGTCCCGGCGAACATGCTGCCGGTTTCCGACAGCAGTGCTTTTGACCAGCTCAAACTGCTGGTGGACAGCGAGGGGAGTAACCTGGCAAGTCCGGACGGGCTCGGCATGCTGGCGTCCATCGGCATTATCAAGGGCCAGCCGTTCAACCCCGACGCACACACGCGAGAAATCCTTGATCGGGCTGCCAAGACCGCCTACAAGACCAGCCGTGTCATAGGCTTTCAAGAAGTCGTCAATGGCCGTTCTTTACGCGTCTATCCCGATCGCGTCTGGCTCAATCCCATTGCCGAAGGGACACCGGCGAATCCGAGCGGGCCGTTCGACCTGGGCTGGAGGAGAAAAGCAGAGGGATATCTCGATCTCGATACCCGAATCTGGTTCTTCACCGACTACTACTCGTTGAGCCCGGGAATGATGTCCCAAATACCGGGCAAGGGCGCGAAATATATGATCAGCTTCACCGATAGCGAGAGCACGCCCTTGTCGGGTGGCAGCAGCTATCGCATCAACCTGCCGCCCA
The DNA here is from genome assembly GCA_024642725.1 of Paracoccaceae bacterium. Taxonomy (GTDB): domain Bacteria; phylum Pseudomonadota; class Alphaproteobacteria; order Rhodobacterales; family Rhodobacteraceae; genus JAHEAO01. The sequence continues at coordinate 740 of JAHEAO010000131.1, forward strand.
ACATTCCGGCCGGCTTGTTCTGGTCGGTGACGCTCTACGAAGCTGAGAACGCCTCGGGCCTCGCCAATGGTCAGCCCTTCCCGTCGCTCGGCTCGCGCGACAAGCCGGTGCAGAATGCCGACGGCAGCACGGATCTCTTCCTCGGGCCAAATGCGCCGGAAGGCAAACAGACAAACTGGCTTGCGACCGTGCCGGGCAAGGGGTATTTCGCCATCCTCCGGCTCTACGGTCCGACCGAAGCCGCCATTGACAAAAGTTGGAAGCCCGGCGACATCGAGAAGGTGAAGTAGATGTGGAAGAACACGAACCCGAGAAAGCCATTTACGAATACGGCCAGACATCACAAAGAAATCGTGTTCATTGGCGCACTGGCGTGCCCACTTTACCGAGGCGCTTTTGGCGGCCCTTGCCACACCACGAATCGACTTTGTAAAGATTAAATAAAAAAGACTGAATGAGGAAATTAAAATGTTGAAATACACGAGACTGGCAGTTGGAATCGCCGGAATACTTTTCGCGTGTTCCCTACTGCAGGCAGAAACCATCGACACCCGGATCGGCAAACTCGAATTCACCCATTCATTCGCTGATGGCTACCCGACTGATGCGACGGTCAAAAAGCTGTTCAACGAACTCGACTTTCAGAGGGCGGTCCAGGCTTACATCTGGTCGATCCCGCTGGTCAGCATGGCGCAGTGGCAGTATTCCAACGAGCATGAGCTTGGGGCTAAAAATGGCCAGATCGTGTTTCAGGAGAGCTACAAGGACAAACTGGGCGGCCTCACCTATAACGCGACGACCCCCTATGTGCTGCCGTTCATCGATCTGACCGAAGGGCCCTGGGTCGTGGTGATGCCCGAGGGTGAGGTGCGCGGCGCAGCCCACGATATGTGGCAGATCGGCATCATCCAATTGACCAAACCCGGCAAGTACCTCTTCGTTGGCCCGGGTCAGACAGTTCCGAAAGATGCCAAAGCGCACGGTTACATGATCGCCCAATCGCCCACCATGAACCTGCTGCTGGGCATTCGTCTTATGGCCACCGATGCGGACGCTCGCCTCAAGCAGCTCGAAAAGATAGCGATCTATCCTTATTCCGAGAGAGCGAATCCCAAACCGCGCGGTTACATCCGACCCGAAGGCAAGCCCTGGATGGGCGCGGCGCCCAAGGGCTTCGCCTATTTCGAGCGCCTCGCCGATATTATCAACAAGGAGCCGGTGGCCGAGCACGACCGTTTCTTTATGGCCATGCTTAAGCCGCTCGGCATCGAGAAGGGTAAACCCTTTGATCCCACTGCCGAGCAGAAAAAGATCCTGACCGAGGCCGCACTTGTCGGCGAGGCCATGGCCAAGGCCAATGATTTTTTTAACCCACGGCTCGAAGACGCCCACTATGTCGAGGGCTCACGCTGGGAGTTTGCCACAGTCACACCACCCAACCAGCGGCGGGAATACTACGATGACTTAGATGGACGCGCCGCCTGGTTCTACGAGGCAGTGACCAACGACGAGATGATGCACGGGCAAAAGACCGGAAAGGGCCAGGTCTATCTGGCATCCTACAAAGACAAGGACGGCGACTGGCTGGACGGCGGCACAAACTATAAGCTGCATGTGCCGGCCAACGCACCCGCCGAAGCATTCTGGTCCGTCACGGCCTACGAGGTCAGTACGCGCACCCTGGTCAACAACAAGTACGAGATTGCGGACCGCTCCTCGCGCATGGACCTCACCACCAACGCGGACGGCTCGGTCGACGTCTACTTCGGTCCCGATAAACCCACAGGGGACAAAGCAAAAAACTGGATCCCCACTGAGTCCGACCGGGGTTGGTTCCCCTATTTCAGGCTCTACTCGCCCCAAAAGGCTTTCCTGGATCGCAGTTGGGTGCTTCCGGATATTGAAAAGGCGAAGTAAACGTTACAAGCGGACATTAGAAAGAAGATTGCTATGTTAAAAAAAGAAGTTTACACCAAAACAGACATTAAAGAGGCCAAAAATGCATAACAAGATTAATCATCGATTTTTCATTGGCATGGGGATACTGTTCTTCCTCTGCGCTACGTTGTTGTTAAGCTCCGCCAATGCTCAGGAGAAACCCGCCGCCACAAGCGACTGGCGGGAAGAATATGCTTACACGCTCGGCGTGCAGGCCTATATTTACAGTTACCCGCTCACCTACTTGAGCAAACTTCGCTACGACTGGACCAATGTGCCGGATTCCAGCTTTTACGCGTCGCTGAACCACTTCCATCACAAGAAGGTCCTGTCAGACCACATCAATTACACCTCCGGTGGTTCACCGAATCAGGACACCCTTTATTCCTGGGGCTGGATGGATTTGCGTAACGGCCCGGTAATCCTCAGTCATCCGGACATGGGGGACCGCTACTTCACATTTGAGTTCGCTGACTTTTTTTCCGACAATTTTGCCTATGTTGGCAAGCGCACCACCGGTGGACAGGCCGGCGCCTTCGCCATCCTGCCTCCTGGGTGGAAAGGGAAACTTCCAGCGAACATTAAGGCCTCGTTCGAATCCACCACGACCTATGTACTCATCTTCGGTCGTACGCTGGTCAAGGGAGCGGCGGATGTTGCCGTGGTCAACGCGTTGCAGGATCAGTATCACATGACGCCCCTTGCACTTTGGGGCAAGAAGGACGCCCAGGTTCCCGAAGGGCGCGATGTCTTCAAGCCTTACGACAACAAGATTGATCCGCTGGCCGATTGGCGAACGATCAACCGTGCGTGGTCTGAAAATCCCCTGCCCAAAGGTCGGGATGCCGCTCTCGTCAAACTCTTTTCTGAAATCGGCATCGGCCCCGATTTTACCGCCGAGAGCATTGATAGCCTGTCCGAACCCACCAAGAAGGGAATGGCCCGCGCGGCTGTGACGGCCCGCCCGATGATTGATGAGATGATGCTGACAGGCGGGTTCAGATCGAAGGTGGTCAACGGTTGGAGCTATCCATCCAAGGTCATGGGGCGCGCCGGGCTTGCCGAAGATTTTGTCACCCGAGCAGCATTGCAGTGTCGCGCCGGAATTATCTCAAACGATCCCGAGGAAGCCGTCTATATGAACACTGTCGTCGACATCAACGGCAAGGCGCTTGCGGGCGGACAGCGTTACACGGTCAAGTTCGAAGCCGACAACATGCCGCCGACCAAGGAGTTCTTTTCACTGACGATGTACGGTATCGATTCAAACTTCGTAGCCAACGATATCAAGCGATATTCTGTGGGTGACCGTACGGCAGGTATCGTGAAAGGGGCAGATGGTTC
>JAHEAO010000132.1:0-1989 GCA_024642725.1 Paracoccaceae bacterium
CCGTGAGACTAAATTTTATTTTCCTGTCTGGCATAGCAAAATTTTGACTGATGCCTGGGCCTGCTCGACGTCAGGATTTTCAGAATGTGTGGGCAGTTTCATTGCGGAAGCTACGGTTTGGATCCTGTTTCATTTCATGCTGCATCGAAACGTATGGTTTGGCGGAGGCTCTGGAGGATTGTTGCTTGAGCATTAACCTCATCTGCATCAGACGCCTTTGTCCGCATTGTGTGAATTCACAGGCTCAAGATACTGCGCACATGCAGGAATGGCCGCTTTTCCAGCCGCATCGCAGCAGCATGGCGTCGCCCCTTAGGTGATTTTCCTTATTCAGGCTGCGGCGGCGCGGCACAGGCAACTTGCACGGATCGGGATGTCGGCGCGCGCAATAGCCTGATCAAGCAAGAGCTTCACATGCGGCAGTTCCACACTCTCACCGCGTCTTGCCAGACACTCGTGCAAACCGTGCAAAGCCCAGACGTTACGGGGGTGTTGGCTTGGGCGCGGTAGTTTGCCATCCAGGCCCAGATCCGCGCGGTAGACTGCTTCGGCCTCGTGATATTCGCCTGCCTCCATGAGCAGTGCGCCCAAGGCGTGCCGCGTGGGTTGTGGCCAAGACCAAGGTTCTTCGTATTCCAGTTTGTCATCCAGATCGACCGCTTTGCGGAGATGGTCCAGACCTTCCTCTCGACGGCCTGCTTTGAAGGCGATCTCCCCTTTCATCATCTCTTCGGCCAAGGCAAGCACATCGCGCGCCTTGTTGTTGAACAGCATCCGGCTTTCTGGGACCTTCGCATAGGCCGTGGTGAAATGCGCCATCGCTGCTTTGGCATCTTCGTGTCGGCCGAGATTGGCTAGCGCCACCGCCTTGGCATAGTAGATCAGGGCGTTGGTGGTCACATACAGTTCCTTGTCTTCGGGTTGAGCGAGATCGAGTATCTCGGACCACATGCCGAAGCGGATATAAACATGCGGTGCAGCGGCCACAAAGGTTTCGAAGATATCGGGGTAAGAGCGGACGACCTCGTCGGAAACCTCTTCACGCAGTCGTATGGCTGCATCGACAGCTGCAGCCTTCTGGCCAAGAAACATCGCGCCGTAGAAGGCGAAATGCAGATTGTGAATACGGTAGAGAGCGTAGAAATTTGTAGGGCCAGCGTAGGCCTTGAATTTTTCATCGACTTGGACGGCCGCAAGATTTCTGTAGAGGACGTTCTGGTAATCACCACACAGCACATCAATGTGTGTCGCCATATGCACCAGATGACCGGCATCAGGGACCAAGTCCATCAGGCGGTCACCGTGGCGCAACGCACGCTCGGGATGCGGCGACATCTCCATTAGGTGGATGTACATGTGCAACAAGCCAGGATGATCCCAGGCCCCTGAGGTATGGTTGAAAGCCCGCTCAAGCACGGCCATTGCCTCGGGCGTCGAGGCATCAGGGTTGGGAACGCCCCTATGAAAGTCCCAAAGCTGCCAAGGCGTTCGGTTCATCATGGCTTCGGCATAGGCGAAGGCGATATCGAGATCATCGGGATGAGACTCGTAAACCGGCTTCATTGCGGCTGCGAACCCGTCATTGAAGGGCTGGTAATCTTCGATTTCCGGATCAGTAGGGTAGCGCGACGCAAGCGCTTGGATCAGGGCGCGCTCTACCGGTTTGGCGTTTACGAGCGAGAGGCCTGCATTCAGCGCTGTATGTGCGCGTTCCAACGCTGGTGATTTCTCCTCTGGTGTAAAAAACTCCCACGGCTTGTTGTAATTCGGTCCGATGGCATAGGCGATCCCCCAATGAGCCAAAGCGCACGCCGGATCGGCCTCCAGCGCCTTTTCGAAACACACAATGGCCTCTTCATGATTGTAAGCGAACAGCCAGACCAGGCCGCGGTCAAACCAGGTTTGTGCACCAGGAACATCACTCGCTGGGCGACCGTAGCTACCCAAGTTAAAATAATCTGACATGGAAATACTCCTCGTTGGCTCAAC
>JAHEAO010000132.1:2089-4008 GCA_024642725.1 Paracoccaceae bacterium
CTAGTATCTTGCGCCTATCGGATGAGCGACGCCCTCCTAGCTTTTACACGTTCGAGTTCGTCTTCGTCTATTCCTGCGTCTCGACGCAAATGGTCACTGAGGTTGTATATTTCATAGTCCTTTTGGAAGAACCTTTTGATCCCATTCACTGCGGTCAGCGCGAACCTAAATAGTTCCGAAATATTCGGCTGAACAGCACGAGTAGGCATCTCGAAGTCAGCTCGGTTGATAGATTTCATTTCCGCCCTCCTCAGTGTTCACCTAGAAAGTCTGCATTGAGGCAAGCCCGTTTTTCAAACGCCGTTTCTTGACATCGATTGTTCCAAAAAGTCACAAAGAGGCATGGCTAGGTCACTCCCTCCCCTGAATGCTCTGCGTGCTTTTGAGGCTGCGGGCCGACTTGGTAGTTTCACAAGGGCCGCCACCGAACTTCACGTTTCCCATTCGGCCATTTCGCGCCACGTACGTGGGCTAGAAAATCGCCTCAATGCACATCTCTTTCGCAACAAGAACAGCGGTGTCGAACTCACGGATCAGGGCAGCATCTATCTTTCGAAGATAACACCGGCTCTCGACCAAATCGCGGAAGCGACAGAATTGCTTTCGAGCCAACCAGAGGGCAGCGTCACGCTAACAACCGAAAGCACGATCGCACAAAAATGGTTGGTACCCCGACTTGCTAAATTCAAAGCCAGCCACCCTGACATTAGACTCGAGCTTTCCGTGACTACCCGAGTGATGAACATCGAAGCCCATGATTTTGATATGGCGATCAGATACTTGCGTTCCGACCCACCCAAAGATCACGATCTGCTCTTCGAGTCCGCAGTCCGTGCCTATGCTGCACCGGGCTTTGCGCCTATCATCAACGGACGATTGGATCTTCATGCGCTTGCTACCGGTCCGTTGATTGAGGAAGCGACCTTTCGTTTATGGGGCGAGTGGTTCGAGAAAGCGGGTCTTTTGGAGGCGCCCGACCTTAATCTGCCCCATCCGCTCAGTGCCCTTCTTGCGATCCAATCTGCAGTTGCGGGTTTGGGCGCCGTTCTAATGGATAAGAACCTCTGTGAGCCGGAGGTTCTTTCAGGGGCCCTAGTGGAACTCTCCCCGCTCGAAATACCGTTTGGTGGGTACTACCTCGCCGTCAACCGCAGGGCAGGTCGACGCAAAGCGGTCCGCGCTGTTCGCCAATGGCTGCTTGATGAAAGTGTCGCTAATACGAGCCGGAAAAGCTGACAATTTTGGACCAATGATTGCTTCGCGGGACAGAGCCGCCGCGCAATTGCAATGACCAAGATCCAATCTCTGATGCGTTTCGGAAGGCCTCGGTCGCAACGATTATGACGCGCGAACGCGATCTACATTAAGTTACTTTTCAGAACCAGCGGTCAAACATTAGAAGGACAGACGGTATGAATATAAGTGAAACGGCGTCCGTCACACTCATGCAACGCGTGAAGCTGCAAGCAGAGGTTCTTGTACCATTGTTAAGCAAGCTACGTGCGGAACTCGGTGATGAAAGGGCGAATGCAATAGTCTATCCTGTGCTCCGAACCTGCATGAAGAAATGGGTTTCAGATATCGCGTCTTCTGCTTCCGAAAGCCCGACCGAGAACTTTCACAGGACATCTGAAAAGCTTGCCACCCTGTTTGAAGGGGATGTTGATATAGAAGTGTTGGAACAAAATGCGGACAATCTTTCAGTTGATGTGACAGGTTGCCGGTTTGCAGATTTCTTTCGGCAGCTGGGCGAAACGGAGCTGGGAGCAATTCTGACTTGCGAACTTGACGATCACATCGCCGATCTATCGGCGCCAAACGTCAAGCTGTCGCGGACAGGGACCATAATGAACGGCGCGACCCATTGCCCGTTTCGATATCAGTTCAAACCCGACGACAATGGGCGATGACCAAATATG
>JAHEAO010000014.1 GCA_024642725.1 Paracoccaceae bacterium
GTGTGGACGCTTCAGAACAGCCCCTCGTCGCCGTCCTGATTCTCCATGACCTGATCGACCGCGACCACGCCCGCCGCCCCGATCGCTGCCGGGACGCATCCCGAAACTGCGGCGCTCGCCGCTGCCAGAACCACCATTAGCCAGAGTTTGTTTTTCATACCCGTCCCTTTCGTTTCGCAACAGATTAACGCGCAATCGCACGAGCGCCAGACCTGTTTCGCCCTGTCGCGCCATAAATGCCAAAGGGACCGGCCGGGCCAGGTTCGATTCCTGGCCCGATGGTGTTTGCAGATGCAGAAAGACTGCGGAAATGGCTGCCGGCGGCGGGGCCGGGGTTTTCCCCGGGCAAGTGTCTGGAATGGGGCGAAAAATACCTGTTATCCACAAATAAATATGATAGATATCAACATCTTACCCACAAGAAATTTTCATGCTGCAGTGCTTTTTCCTTGCGCGACCGGGCCTCGATTTGTGATGGTCATCTTACCGCAACGGATCTTCGGAAGACCGGGCGGGGCGCAAAGGCCAGAGAAAGCCGGGGCGGGTCGTAAAGGGTTTTCGAATCTGGAGCGGACCACTCGATTTCACCGGGCAGGCAGGTTCGCGACAGGGTCTTCGGATCCGGGACGGACAGGCAGGCAGCGGGGGCCGGAGCGGGTCGCAAAGCTTTCTTTCGGGAAAGGGGAGCGGCAGCGGAGGTTCGCAAGGACCGAAGCAACTGAACCGGAGCTTCTTTGAAGCGATGTTTCAGGAAGGCGTCAGGGGTGCCGCAAGGCACATGCAAGGACCGCGTCTGAGCACCTGGCGCCTTTTCCTGTTGTTGGGGCCGTTGACCGGCATCCGAAAGGAAACGGGGCTCATCCGCCCTATGCGAACAAGCCCCGCCGTCAGAACATGCATTACCGCGTCTATGCACCTGTGCGTTCCAGATACACGGCTATGTGCCGCAGATCAACCATATCTCGTGGGTCTTCTAGCCAGACTCACCAGATTTTTGTTGGGTCGCAACATGTAGGCGGCGCGGTTTGCAGCTGCCAAACCAAAAGGCAAAACCGCTAAGATCTGGCCCCGGAACGGAAATTCGGCGCTCAGGCCAAAAAAATGCCGTATTGTGGCCATAGCCTGGGTACCAGGGAAACTGATCAGGAGGGTCAGTCATGGGAAAACTCCTTATTGCCGCGGCCTTGCTGATAGGCGGATACCTTGTCCACACGGGTCATATCAAGATCGGAGACAGGGGCTTCCGAGCTTCGGCGAGCGGTGGGGGCGGATACAGTTCGGCTCCGGGATCGGTTGCCGGAGGAGTGATCGGCGCAGCCGCCAAGATCGGCAACTGACCCCGGAGACGCTGCGGAACACTGTTGTGCGCCGGCATCCCGGCACTAGGCAATGCGCGGGATTTGACCTTGGTCAAGGTCGTGCCGTCCCAAAGAGGCTAAGGTTCGCGCAAATTCAGAACCGGAGATAGCCATGTTTCGTCTCGCTTCGATCCTTTTTTCAATGATTGCAACCACCTGTGCCGGGATCTTCGTCATCGCTGCGTTGACGATGGGGTATGACACGCTGTACCCGATCCTTGTTGCGGCGGCGGCGGGTCTTGTCGTGGCACTGCCGGTGACTTGGGTCGTCACCAAGAAGATCGCCGAGCAGCGGTAGACCTCAGGCGTCGAGGAAGGCGCGCACCGCGGCTTCAAACTCGCGCGGTTTTTCGGCGTGAAGCCAGTGGCCGGCACCGGGGATTTTCGCAAACCGCGCGGACGGGAACAGGCGCTTGATGTCTGGGCGGTGGTCGGCGGTGACATAGCTGCTGGTGGCCCCTGTCAGGAAAAACGCGGGGCGGTCGAAGCGGCCCGTGACGTCGGGAAACCCGATGATCTTGGGCATTTCGCGGGCGAGGACTTGCAGGTTCAGCCGCCATTCATGGTTTTTCACATCGAGCGACTGCAGCAGGAAGGCGCGGACGCCCTCGTCCTCGACGGTGGATTTCAGCGCCTCGTTCGCCTCTGCCCGCCCGCCCATGGCGTCGAGATCAAGGCTCTCCATTGCCTCGATCAAATGGATTTGCGTATGGCCGTAAGCCACTGGCGCGATATCGGCCACGACGAGCTTGCGAACGGCGTCGGGGTGGCGGAGGGCCAGGACCATTGCGGCCTTGCCGCCCATTGAATGGCCCAGCACGTCCATCTGCCCACCGAAGTGCGTGATAACCTCGAGCAGATCGTCGGCAAGGTCCTGGTAATCGTGCGATGCCTCCCAACTGCTGTCTCCATGGTTGCGCATATCGACGGTGACCACCTGCCGATCCGTTCCCAACCGCTTGGCAATGACGCCCCAATTGCGCGCAGATCCAAACAGCCCATGGGCGATCAGAAGCGGCGGCTTCGCTGTCGATTGTCCGGAAATGGTGAAGTTCAACATGATCCGAACTTAGCTAATATGCGCCGGACTGGCCAGTCCGGTGATCGCAGTGTAAAGTTAACGGCGTAGTGTGATTAAGAGCGTTAATCCAATGAGTTACGAAGAGCGCGCCGCACATCTGGCCGATATGATCGAAGAGCGACTCGGGGTTCGGGGGAGGGGCTTGGCCGCGAAGCTGAAACGCGCGGGCCGGCTTCTTCCGAAGCATGTGCATCGGGATGCGGAAATCTTGCTTGAGGCCATCGGACTGCAGTCCCATCCAAAGCTGGCGAGGCGCATCGACGCCAAGTCCGTCGCATTGGCCAGTGACAATGTCGAGGCACATCTGTCCGGCATCGATCCGAAGGCACGCCGGGTCGATCGTTTCTTGAATTTGCTCGCCTCCAACGCAGTCAACCTTCTGGTCACCGCGACACTCGTCATCTGCGTCCTGCTGTGGCGGGGCTATCTTTAGCCGTGGCTCCTAGCGCCCCGGGTATATCGGGAAATTCGCGCAGAGGCCCAACACTTTGGCCTTCACCGCCTCTTCGACTTTCCCGTTGCCGCTTTCGCCATTTGCAGCCAGACCATCAACGACTTCGACGATCCAGTCCGCAATCTGGCGGAATTCGGCTTCGCCGAAACCACGGGTCGTGCCAGCCGGTGTGCCGAGGCGCACGCCCGACGTTACAGTCGGCTTTTCGGGGTCAAAGGGTATGCCGTTCTTGTTGCAAGTGATATTGGCGCGCCCCAGTGCTGCTTCGGTCGCGTTTCCTTTGACGCCTTTGGGACGCAGGTCGACGAGCAGGACATGGGTATCGGTGCCGCCTGTGACGATATCGAGCCCGCCCTTCATCAGCTGGTCCGCCAGCGCCTGCGCGTTGCGAATGACCTGACCGGTGTAGGATTTGAACTCTGGCCGCAAAGCCTCGCCAAAGGCGACCGCCTTGGCCGCAATCACATGCATCAGCGGGCCACCCTGAATGCCTGGGAAGATCGCCGAATTCACTTTCTTGGCGATCTCTTCGTCATTGCTCAAGATCATGCCACCGCGCGGACCGCGCAGCGTCTTGTGGGTCGTGGTCGTGGCAACATGCGCATGCGGGAAGGGTGAAGGGTGATGATCCCCGGCAACCAATCCTGCAAAGTGCGCCATGTCCACCAGAAGCCATGCACCGACGCTGTCAGCGATTTCGCGCATGCGCGCAAAGTCGATCTGGCGCGGAATGGCAGAGCCACCGGCGATCAGAAGCTTGGGGGAATGTTCCTTGGCCAAGGCTGCGACTTCGTCGTAGTCGATGCGGTTGTCCTGCTTGCGCACCCCGTATTGAACCGCGTTGAACCATTTGCCCGACTGGTTCGGTGCCGCCCCGTGGGTCAGGTGCCCGCCAGAGGCCAGGTTCATGCCGAGGATCGTGTCGCCGGGCTTCAAGAGGGCCTGAAACACCCCTTGGTTGGCCTGCGAGCCGGAATGCGGCTGGACGTTGGCGAAGGAGCAGCCGAACAGTTTGCAGGCGCGTTCGACGGCAAGGTTTTCGGCAACATCGACATATTCGCAGCCGCCATAGTAGCGCCGCCCCGGATAGCCCTCGGCGTATTTGTTGGTCATCACGGAACCCTGCGCTTCCATCACCGCGGCAGAGACGATGTTCTCGGATGCGATCAGCTCGATCTCGTTCTGCTGGCGCCCTAGCTCCTTGCTGATCGCTGCCGCAATCTCTGGATCGCGTGAGGCCAGGCCTTCGGTGAAAAAGCCGGTGTCGCGGTGCGGAGCGTTCATGCTGGGTCCTCCCAAGGGGTTCAGGTTTGGCGGCTATGTAGCGGCCTTTTCAGTGGCGAAAAAGCCCGGAAAACGACGCACCCCCGGGGATTTGCGTCTATGCCTCTTGCAGCCAGCCCTTGCGTTTCAGGCCGCTGCGGGTGAAGACTGAGCTAAGTGAGGTCCAAGGCCATGGTAGCAAAGACAAAAATTGCCTTCGTCGCCAGCGATGTCGTTATCGCGCAGAATGCGCTGGAACGGCTGTCGCGGCGCTATGGCAATGTGCCGCTGGATCAGGCCGATGTCATCGTGGCTCTTGGCGGCGACGGTTTCATGCTGCAGACGCTGCATGGCACAATGGATCTGGACGTTCCGGTTTACGGGATGAATTGCGGGACCATCGGGTTCCTGATGAACGAGTTTCACGAAGACGATCTGATGGACCGCGTGTCGGTGGCGGAAGAAGAAAAGATCAACCCGCTTAGAATGACGGCGGAATGTTCTGACGGAATACGGCACAAGGCATTGGCGATCAACGAGGTTTCGTTGCTTCGGGCCGGTCCGCAGGCGGCGAAGTTGCGGATCAGCATCGACGGCAAGGTGCGGATGGAGGAACTGGTTTGCGATGGCGCGCTGGTCTGCACGCCTGCGGGATCAACCGCTTACAACTATTCCGCGCATGGTCCCATCCTGCCGATTGGCTCGGATGTGCTGGCACTTACAGCGATGGCCGCGTTCCGCCCACGCCGCTGGCGCGGGGCGCTGTTGTCGAACAAGGCGAAGGTGCGGTTCGAGGTTGTCGATCCAGTGAAACGGCCGGTCATGGCCGATGCTGACAGCCGCTCGGTCAGGGACGTCGTTTGGGTCGAGATTGTCAGCGACGAAAGCGTGGTTCACCGGATCCTGTTCGATCCCGGGCATGGGCTGGAAGAGCGGCTGACCCGCGAGCAATTCACTTAGGCGGTCACTTCTGGCGGTCCGATTTGGCCCATGTTTCGAGTTTGCGATATAATGTTGATGCCGAGACTTGAAGTGCACGGGCTGCACGCGGCACGGACCCGTCCTCGCGCAGGATCGTCGTCTCGATGACGTCGCGCTCTATTTCGGCGAGCGTCATGCCTTGCCAAGCGGGCACATTTACGCAATTCGACGGTGGGACTTCGGCAGATGGTTCGGTTCCGGAGTTGTGCAGCAGATGGTGCGGCAGCATGTCCGTGGTGATGCTGGCACCGTCGTGCAGGACCGCGATGCTGTGAATGAGGTTTAGCAATTCACGGACATTCCCGGGCCAGTTCAGCGACAGGAAAAGCTCGGAAACCTCGTCAGATAGCCCGATGATCGACGAAGTCTGGCTTTGTACGATCTCGGCCAGTTTTGCTTCGGCGATCTCGAGCACATCGCGGCTGCGGTTGCGCAGCGGAGGCAAGTGAATTGGCACGACGTTCAGGCGAAAGAATAGGTCCGGGCGCAAATTGCCCTCTTGGATTTGCTTGTGCGGGTCCCGGCAACTTGCAGAGATCAGCCTTATGGTTCGGCGACCTGCACGGCCGTCGTGCTGAATTCCCTCGATCAACTCCAGCAGGCTGGCCTGCGACGCCGGTTCGAGATCGCACAGATTGTCGAGAAAGAGAGTGCGAGGCTGGGTGACGTTGCCGGAAGGCTTGGCGTTCAGGTTCCTCAGGGTGATGTCGAGCGCCTTGGGCTTTATCGTTGCGCAGTTGACGGCAAGGAATTCTTGGTCGTCATGCCCCGAGAGGTCATGGATGATTCTGGCCGCAAGGGACTTGCCGGTGCCGCTTGCGCCGCTCAGGAACACCGGCACGTCTGATCTGCTGACGCGCAGGATTGCGGTCCGGACCCGGTCAATCGCCTCGGAAGAACCGATGAGCCGGCACGTCAGTCTGGCCCGCGTGCCCTTGGTCGTGCCAAGCGCAGCGATTGCCCGGCGAATTGTGTCCTGTAACTGTCTTTTCCTGACCGGTTTGGCGAGGAAACCGTTGGCGCCAGCGCCCCGGCAGGCGGCTTCGTGCGCCGGTGTCGCGTCTTCGCTCATCACGATGACCTGTGTCGAGGGCCGGGAGAGCACGAACTGCCGGACAAGGTCGAGGCAGTAAGAATCGTCGCGTCGCAGGTTCATGACCACGACGTTCGGTTTGCTCCGTTCAAATCGTGCGGCAGCCTCGATTGGGGTTGCGGCGGCCACCACTTCATGGCCGAGGCCGCGCAGGAAATCGGTGAGGCCGAGCCGGGCGGAAGGCACTTCTTCGACGAGAAGGATCGCGGACCGGTTCATGCGGGTGCCCTCCGCCGCCGGGCGCGGGGACCGGCGGGATAAAGGTTGGCTATGCGGCATGGCAATTCCCGGCCCTTCGGGGCGGCCTTCGATTCTCCCAAAACACTTACCTCAAACACACGCGACCCGGGTGGCACCTATTAAAGCGGGACAAGACGACCGGCGGCCAGCAAGCCGCAAACCAGTTGTCGGTCAGGATAGCGGCATGCTTTCGCGCAACTCAAGGTTTAACGTGTATTTGGGTAAAACTTTATGTTTTTGGATAACCCAATGTTTTTAAGGCCGAACCAATTTCGTCAAGGATCGCCGGATCGTCGATTGTGGCCGGCATGTTGAAGCTCTGACCGTCCGCGATCTTGACCATCGTTGCGCGCAATATCTTGCCGGAGCGCGTCTTGGGCAGACGGTCCACGACGATGGCCATCTTGAAGGCCGCGACCGGCCCGATCTTGTCGCGCACGAGTTTGACGACCTCGTTGCAGATTTCCTGATGGTCGCGGTCTACACCGGAATTCAGACAAAGGAAGCCAAGCGGCAACTGGCCTTTCAGATCGTCCGCGACACCGATAACCGCGCATTCGGCGACGTCGGGATGGCTGGCCAGCACTTCTTCCATTCCGCCGGTCGACAGGCGGTGCCCCGCGACGTTGATGACGTCATCGGTGCGCGCCATGATATAGAGATAGCCGTCTTCGTCGATATATCCCGCATCCCCGGTTTCGTAGTAGCCCGGAAAATGTTCGAGATAGCTCTTGCGGTAGCGGGCTTCGGCGTTCCAGAGAGTGGGAAGCGTTCCCGGAGGCAGCGGCAGCTTGACAGCGATGGCCCCAAGCTGTCCGGCGGGCAGGGGGTGGCCGCCTTCATCGAGGATGACGACTTCATGCCCGGGCATCGCAACCGAGGGAGAGCCGATCTTGACCGGGAGTTGTTCGACGCCCATGGGGTTGGCGGCAATCGACCAGCCGGTTTCGGTTTGCCACCAATGGTCGATGACCGGCACTTTCAGCACATCCATGGCCCATTGGATCGTGTCGGGGTCCGCCCGTTCACCGGCGAGAAACAGCGTCTTGAGGCTGGTGACGTCGTATTTCTTGACGAACTCGCCCTTCGGGTCCTGCCGCTTGATCGCGCGAAACGCAGTCGGGGCGGTAAAGAGTGCCCGGATGTTGTGTTCTTCGATCATGCGCCAGAAGGTGCCTGCATCGGGGGTTCCGACTGGCTTACCTTCGAAGACCACGGTCGTATTGCCATGGATGAGCGGCCCGTAGCAGATATAGCTGTGGCCCACGACCCAGCCGACATCGGATGCCGCCCAATACACATCGCCGGGATCGACGTTGTAGATGTTCTTCATCGTCCAGTTCAGCGCGACGAGGTTGCCGCCGGTATGACGCACGACGCCTTTGGGGTGACCGGTGGTGCCGGAGGTGTGCAGGATGTAGACAGGATGGTTGCCTTCGACGGGAACGCAGTCCGCCGGTTCGGCACCTTCCTGGACCTCGTTCCAGTCGAAGTCGCGGCCCGGGATCAGGTCTGCGGGGGCCTGTTCGCGCTGAAAGATGACGCAGAATTCCGGCTTGTGTTTGGCAAGCCTTATGGCCTCGTCCAGTAGCGGCTTGTAGGCGACAACGCGGCCCGGCTCGATCCCGCAAGACCCTGCGATGATCGCCTTGGGCGTGGCGTCGTCGATCCTGACGGCAAGCTCATTCGCGGCGAAGCCCCCGAAGACGACAGAATGGATGGCGCCGATGCGCGTCACCGCCAGCATTGCAACGAGGGCCTCGGGGATCATCGGCATGTAAAGAAGAACGCGATCGCCTTTGGTGACGCCTTTGGACGCGAGCGCCCCCGCAAGACGGGCAACCTTTTCCTGCAACTCGGCAAAGGAGGTGGTAGTTTGGGTGCCGGAAACAGGACTGTCGTAGATAATCGCGGCCTGGTCCCCACGACCATTCTTCACATGACGGTCCACGGCATTATAGCAGGTGTTCACAAGCCCATCGGAAAACCATTCGTAAAGCGGTGCGTTATCGTCGAACAGCGCTTTGGTGGGTTTGCGGTCCCAGTCGATCGCCTCGGCAGCCTGCATCCAGAAAGCTTCCGGATCGGATTTCCAAGCCGCGTAAACGTCTGCGTATGCCATGGTATGCGTCCTCCCTTTGACGAGGCTTTGTTACGCGGGCTACGCGCATCAAGCAAGATTGTTGCCCTGCGGAGGATTGTCACTGTTGGCGCAAACAGCGATTGGCGGGATTTTCGGCGCGCGTCCGCTTCACGAGAATTTGACGATCGCGGGAATCGCCGCATCTTGCACGGTTTTTCGGAGGGAATAGAGTCGCATCAGGACCTGCATTTCGCATGTCCCTAAACAGAAGGCATGTTGCCATGGGCGACAAGAAACCCGCACCGAAACCCGCTGCGAAGCCGGCCTCGGGCGCCAAACCCACCAAGAAGTAAATCCCGTGAAATGAACGCCGCCAAAGGGATCTTTGGCGGCGTTGTGTCAGCCGTAAACCGCGACAGGGGTGCCCGCGAGGGCCGAAATGTTCAACAGACCACGCGCGGTGATCGACGGTGTCACGATTTGGGCCCGGTTGCCCATCCCCATCAGGATCGGCCCGACTTCCAGCCCCCGGGCCTTCATCTTGAGAATGTTCCGCACGCCGCTGGCCGCATCCGAATTGGCGAAGACCAGCGCATTCGCGGCCCCGGTGATGCGGCTGTTCGGGAAGGTCCGTTCCCGAAGCTCGATATCGAGCGCCAGATCAATATGCATTTCGCCTTCGTAGTTGAAATCGCGCGGCGCTGAGTCGAGGATTTCCAGTGCGGCGCGCATCTTGCGGCCGGATTCGCAATCGAGATTGCCGAACTGCGAATGCGAACAAAGAGCGATATTTGGCGTCACACCGAAGCGCCGGACGTGGCGTGCCGTTGCGATGACGGTTTCGGCGATCTGCTGCGGTGTCGGTTCCGGGTGGACCTGCGTGTCCGCGACAAAGAGCGGTCCATCGTCGAGGATCATCAGGCTGAGCGCGCCGACCGGGTGCAGGTCCGGGGTCCCGAGGATCTGCTGCACGTAGTTCAGGTGCCACAGATACTGGCCGAAGGTGCCGCATATGAGGCTGTCGGCCTCTTCCCGGTAGACCATGACCGCGCCGATGGCGGTGAGGTTGGTCCGCATGATCGCCTTGGCCAGATCGGGGGTGACGCCTTTGCGTTCCATCAGCTTGTGGTAGGTTGTCCAGTAGTCGCGATAACGCGGATCGTTCTCCGGGTTGACCAGTTCGAAGTCCTTGGAAGGGCGGATGGCAAGACCTGCGCGTTCGCATCTGGCATCGATGACCTCGGGGCGACCGATCAGGATCGGCTTGTCCACCGATTCCTCGATCATGGCGTTGGCTGCCCTGAGAACCCGTTCCTCTTCGCCTTCGGCAAAGACGATGCGGCGGCTGGCGGTCGATGCGGCGGCGAAGACCGGTCGCATGATCAGGGTAGAGCGGAAGACGGAACCATCGAGCTTGGCCTTGTAAGCCTTCATGTCCTCGACCGGGCGAGTGGCAACCCCGGTCTTGATCGCGGCCTCGGCAACGGCCGAAGCGACGACTCCCATCAATCGGGGATCGAAAGGCTTGGGGATCAGGTAATCGGCGCCGAAGGTCAGCTGTTCGCCCTGATAGGCGGCCGCTGTTTCGGCGCTGGTCGTCGCGCGGGCGAGGGCAGCGATGCCTTCGATGCAGGCGATCTTCATCTCGTCGTTGATCTCGGTCGCGCCGACATCCAATGCGCCGCGGAAGATGAACGGGAAGCACAGGACGTTGTTGACCTGATTGGGATAGTCGGATCGACCGGTCGCGATGATGGCGTCGGGGGCGACGGACCGAGCCTCATCCGGCATGATCTCTGGCGTCGGATTGGCGAGTGCGAAGATGATGGGTCGTTTCTTCATCTTGGCGACCATCTTGGGTGTCAGTACGCCCGGACCGGACAGGCCAAGGAACATGTCGGCGTCCTTGATGACATCCTCGAGCGATTGCGCGCCTCCGGGCTGCGCGTAAGCGGCCTTTTGCGCGGTCATGTCTTCGGTGCGGCCTTCATAGACCAGGCCATGAAGGTCGCAGAGCCAGACGTTCTCGCGCTTCACGCCCAGTTTCAGCAGCATGTTCAGGCAGGCGATACCCGCAGCACCGCCGCCCGTCGAGACGATCCGGATATCCTCGAATTTCTTGTCGGCAACGCGCAGCGCGTTGGTTGCGGCGGCACCGACGACGATCGCGGTGCCGTGCTGGTCATCGTGAAAGACCGGGATGTTCATATGCTTGCGGCAGTAGTCCTCGACGATGAAACAGTCAGGGGCCTTGATGTCTTCAAGGTTGATCGCCCCGAAGGTCGGTTCGAGCGAGCAAACGATCTTGGCGAGTGTTTCGGGGTCGCTTTCGTTCAACTCGATATCGAAGCAGTCGATATTGGCGAATTTCTTGAAGAGAACGGCCTTGCCTTCCATCACCGGCTTTGCAGCGATGGCCCCGATATTTCCAAGTCCAAGGACAGCCGTGCCGTTCGTCACGACCCCGACGAGATTGGCGCGCGCCGTGAACCGGCTTGCGGTGGAGGCGTCAGACTTGATTTCAAGGCAGGCCTCTGCAACGCCGGGGCTGTAGGCACGGGCGAGATCGCGGCCGTTGGCCAAAGGCTTGGTTGCCCGGATTTCCAGTTTTCCGGGCTTGGGAAACTCGTGATAGTCCAGCGCGGCCTGTCGGGTATTGTCCTGCCGTTGATCCGTCATGATGTCTCCTCCCCTAGAAAAGGTAGTTTAATACTAAACTACCTTTATTTGGCTTGCTTGTGCCAAGTTTGCTAAGATGCATCAAGCCTGACTTGAAAGTCAATGCAAGCCCCTTCACTGTCCAGCCAACAGGTGGAGGACAAAGATGCAGGATATAAAAGCTGAGATTCAATTGCCAACTTCGGATCTGCGCGCAGATATTCCGTTCTTTACCAAGGTTCTGGGGATGCGGATGGACATGATCTACCCGGCGGACAACCCACAGGTTGCCGTGTTTTCCGGCCATGGGATACGGATTCGTATGGACGGAGCGGCTGGGACCGGTGACGGTCTGGTCCGAATTCTGAGCGACGATCCGGACGGTTTCGCCGGTGGCAAGCGCGACCTGCGTGCGCCCGGCGGCTGCCGGGTCGAGATCGCCGAGAGGAATCCCCCGGTTGTGCTGCCGCCGACCCAGCATGCTTTCGTTGTGCGGCGACTGGCCGATCAGGCGCCCTGGATCATCGGGCGTGCCGGGATGCATTACCGGGATCTTATCCCAAGCCGGTTGGGTGGGTCGATCATCGCCAGTCACATCCGGATTCCGGATGGTGGCCCGGTGCCGGATATGGTCCATTTCCACAAGGTCGGATTCCAGTTGATCTTTTGCTACAAAGGCTGGGTAGATGTCGTCTATGAGGATCAGGGCGGCCCGATCCGGTTGCACGCGGGAGACTGTTTTATCCAGCCGCCCGAGATCCGGCATCGCGTCCTGGAAGCTTCTGACGGGATCGAAGTGATCGAGATCGGAGTGCCGGCCGAGCATATCACCGAGATTGATCATGTGATGACTTTGCCGACACCGGATTTGCGTCCCGACAGGGAATGGCAGGGGCAGAAGTTCGTGCACAACGTGGGCAGCACGGCAGAATGGGAGGAGTTCCGGATTCCAGGATATATCTGCCGTGACACGACGATTAACACCAACACCAAGGGCGTGGCTTCGGTGCAGGTCGTCCGGCGCGGGCGGGGGCAGATTCCATGGACCAGCCACGATACCGACATTCTGTTCACGTTCGTGATGCAAGGCGGGTTGACGCTGGAAGGTGAGGGTAAGGAGCCCTATCGCCTGGAGCCCGGGGACGCTTTCGTCATACCCCCCGGTATGGGGACGCGTTATGCTGAGCCGACTGACGATGTGGAATTGCTGGAAGTGACGCTTCCGGGCAGGTTCAAGACCACGATCGCCTGAGCGTTTGCATCTTGCGGAAAGCCGCAGCAGTCTGAACGGGTTCGAAACGGAGGTTTCTATGTCATTGCTGGATGCCGCAAAGGATGTTCGGGAACGCGCTTATGCGCCCTATTCCAATTTCAAGGTCGGCGCTGCAATCCGGGCGGCTTCCGGAGCGGTCTATGCCGGCTGCAATGTCGAAAATGTCGCCTATCCCGAAGGGACCTGCGCAGAGGCGGGCGCGATCGCTGCCATGGTCGCGGCGGGAGAAACCGAGATTACCGAGGCATTGGTCATCGCGGATAGTCCGCTGCCGGTATCGCCCTGCGGCGGGTGCCGTCAGAAACTCGCAGAGTTCAGCAAGGGCAGCGTTCCCGTTACGATGACGACCCTATCGGGGGCGACGAAGGTGATGACGATGGCCGAATTGCTGCCCGGCGCATTCGCGCAGGCCCATATGGAAATCGGCTGATGGACGCCCGTGCGATCATCACCAAGCTGCGCGACAAGGTGCCGCTGGAACGTGCCGAGATCGTCTGGTTCGCCAATGGGTTGGCCGATGGAAACGTGACGGATGCGCAGGCAGGGGCCTTTGCCATGGCCGCGCTTTTGAACGGGCTTTCCGCCGACGAAGTTGTCGCCTTGACGATGGCGATGCGCGACAGCGGCAAGGTGATGTCGTGGGACCTGCCCGGCCCGGTTGTCGACAAGCATTCGACCGGGGGCATCGGCGATGCGGTTTCGCTATTGCTTGCGCCGGCCCTTGCAGCGCTTGGTGCCTATGTGCCGATGGTTTCGGGGCGGGGACTTGGCCACACCGGGGGCACATTGGACAAGCTGGAATCCATCCCGGGGCTGAAGACCGAAGTCACCGAAGAACGGTTTCGCCAGATCGTGAGCAACGTAGGCACGGCCATCGTGTCGGCCACTGGCAGCATCGCCCCGGCCGACAAGCGGCTTTACGCGATCCGCGACGTGAGCGGGACCGTCGAAAGCATCGACCTGATCACCGCCTCGGTCCTTTCGAAGAAGCTGGCTGCTGGTCTTGAGGTGCTGGTTCTCGACGTCAAGGTGGGAACCGGGGCGTTCATGAAGACGATGGAAGATGCGGTGGCACAGGCCGAGTCGCTGGTCAGCACGTCGAATGGGGCGGGATGCCGGACCTCGGCGCTGATCACAGACATGAACCAGCCCTGCGCCACGGCAGTCGGCAATGCGCTTGAGGTCATGGAGGTGATGCAGGCCTTGTCGGGTGCCGAGATCGACAATGTTCTTTGTGATTTGACGGCGGATCTCGGAGGAGAAGTTCTCGTGCTGGCCGGGATGGCCGATGACGCAACCGAAGGGGCCAAGCAAATTACGGAAACGCTGCGGGACGGCTCGGCTGCGGAGCGTTTCGGCCGGATGGTGACGGAGCTTGGCGGCCCGGCGGATTTCGTGGACCGCTGGCGGGACCGTTTGCCTGCGGCACCGGTTGTGGCAGAGGTCAAAGCGGGACGCGCAGGATATGTCACCGGCATGGACGGCGAGGCCATTGGTCTGGCGGTCGTGCGTCTGGGCGGTGGCCGCTTGAAGGGCGGCGAACGGATCGACCCCTCCGTCGGCCTGTCCGATGTCGCCATTCTCGGTGACAGGCTTGAGCCTGATACGCCGCTTTGCCTGGTCCATGCGGCGACACCAGAGGCTGCGGAAGAAGCCGCGGCGGCCGTGCGCGCGGCTTATACGATTGCAGAACAAGTGCCTGACGTTCCGCCGGTGGTCTACCGGAGGGTTGGCTGATGCCGCGCGCATTCTTGATCGTAATGGATTCCGCAGGCTGCGGCGGCGCGCCGGATGCAGCATCCTATTTCAACGGAGAACATCCCGACACCGGGGCGAATACGCTGGGCCACATTGCCGAGGCCTGCGCAAGGGGAGAGGCCGAAGATGGGCGGACCGGCTTGCTGGCCTTGCCCAATCTGGACGGGCTGGGGCTGGGGGCTGCGATCCGGCTGGCATCAGGTCTTGATGCGCCGGGGCTGGGTGCCGCTCCGACGGGGGTGTGGGGTGCGGCTACCGAGATTTCTCGCGGCAAGGACACGCCGTCGGGCCATTGGGAACTGGCAGGGGTGCCGGTGCCGTGGGACTGGCACTACTTCCCAGATACCATCCCGGCTTTCCCCAAGAACTTGCTGGACAAGGTCTGCGAACTGGCGGGAACAAAAGGCACGCTTGGCAACTGCCATGCCTCGGGCGTTCCGATCATCGAAGAGCACTGCGCCAAGCATCTCAGAACCGGCTGGCCGATTTGCTACACGTCTGCCGACAGCGTTTTCCAGATCGCCGCACATGAAGAATTTTTCGGGCTGGACAGGCTCTTGAAGCTCTGCGCAGACCTTGCTCCGACGCTGCATGCGATGAAAGTCGGGCGGGTGATCGCGCGTCCGTTCGTCGGGGAATGCGGCAACTTTCGGCGCACCAAGAACCGGCGCGACTTTGCCATCGAACCGCCCAGCCCAACGCTGAACGACTGGGTGCAGGGGGCGGGGCGCAAGGTTTACGGGGTCGGCAAGATCGGGGATATATTCTCGCGTCGCGGTATCGACGAGGTTCGCAAGGGAACCGATGCCGAACTGATGCGGCATCTTTCTGATCTGGTCGGCGAGGCGGAAGATGGCAGCCTTACATTCGCCAATTTTGTCGAGTTTGACACGCTCTTCGGCCATCCGCGAGATGTTTCGGGCTACGCCCGGGCGCTGGAGTGGTTCGACGGTCAGTTGCCGCAGTTGTTTGGGCTGGCGCGGGAAGGGGACCTGTTCCTGTTCACTGCCGATCACGGCAATGACCCAACCTGGGTCGGGACCGATCATACCCGCGAGCGGGTGCCCGTAGTGGCCTATGGTGCCGGGGCCAAACCCGTGGGGCTTGTCGGTTTTTCCGATGTCGGGACGTCGATTGCGGTTCATCTCGGGGTTGCTCCGCAAGGGCCGGGGAAGAGTTTTCTATGAGCTTCAGGGACTTGCCGAAAGTTGAGCTGCATCTGCACCTTGAAGGCGCGGCGCCTCCGGCCTTCATACGAGGTCTGGCCAAAGAGAAGTCGATGGATATCTCTGGCATCTTCGCTGAGGACGGCAGCTATGCTTTCAACGATTTCTGGCACTTTCTGGAGGTCTACGAGGCGGCCACGGCGACCTTGCAGAGCCCCGAGGACTTTTATCGGCTGACGTTGGCGGTCTTGGAGGAAAGCGCGGCCTCGGGAGTGATATATTCCGAAGCATTCCTGTCGCCGGATTTTTGCGGCGGCCGTGATCTTGTGGCCTGGCGGGAATATCTGCAGGCCATCGAAGAGGCCGCAGCCGCAGCGGAGAAGACACATGGGATTGTCCTGAAGGGAATCGTTACCCCGATCCGTCACTTCGGCCCGGAAAAGGCAAAGGAGACGGCGCTGTGTGCCGCTGAAACCGTAGGCGATTTCCTTGTCGGTTTCGGTTTGGGCGGGGACGAGAAGATGGGTAAGCCCAAGGATTTCGCCTATGGCTTTGACATGGCGCGCGAGGCCGGACTGCGCCTGACGGCGCATGCGGGCGAATGGGGCGGGCCAGAATCTGTGCGCGACGCGGTGCGGGATCTTGGGGTGGAACGGATCGGCCACGGCGTAAGAGCGATCGAGGACCTCGAGCTTGTCGACGAGCTTGCCGAGAAGGGCATCGTTCTTGAGGTTTGCCCGGGTTCAAATATCGCGCTGGGACTTTACCCCAGCTGGCGGCAGCATCCGATTGCAAAACTGCGCGAACGCGGCGTCGGGGTCACGATTTCAACTGATGACCCGCCCTTTTTCCATACGACCATGGCCCGCGAGTTTGATCGGCTGTCAGACGCTTTCGACTGGGACGAAGGCGAGTTTCTGGCTATCAACAAGACCGCGATTAACGCTGCGTTTTGCGATGCGAAGACGCGGCAAGAGATACTCAAGAGACTGGAGCCTTAGGTATGGAGCAACACCTGACCGTCGTCACGCACCCGCTTGTTCAGCACAAGCTGACGATAATGCGCGACAAGGAAACATCGACTAATTCCTTCCGCCGTCTGCTGCGGGAGATCAGCCAGTTGCTGGCCTATGAGATCACCCGTGAAATGGAGATGACGACCAGAAGGATCGAGACCCCGCTTTGTCCGATGGATGCACCAACAATCGATGGCAAGAAGCTGGCGCTGATATCGATTCTGCGGGCCGGGAACGGGCTGCTTGACGGCGTGCTAGAGTTGATCCCGGCGGCGCGGGTCGGGTTTGTCGGGCTTTACAGGGACGAGGAAACGCTGAAGCCCGTGCAATATTACTATAAGGTGCCTTCCGAGCTTTCGACGCGGCTGGTGATCGCGCTGGACCCGATGCTGGCGACCGGCAACAGTTCGGTCGCGGCGATAGATTTGCTCAAGAAATCAGGTGCTACCAACATCCGCTTCATGTGCCTTCTGGCGGCTCCGGAGGGTATAGACCGGATGAAGGAGGCGCATCCGGATGTGCCGATTGTGACGGCCGCAGTTGACGAGAAGCTGAACGAACTGGGGTATATCGTGCCTGGCCTCGGTGATGCCGGAGACCGGATGTTCGGCACCAAATAGGCGGCAGTTGCCTTTACATATTGGGCTTTCTGGGGCAACGTTGACAAAATATTGTGTGGGGGCACAAATGTCGTCTGTTGCATTTCTTCGTTCGTTTCTTGTTTTTTCGCTTCTCGGTTTTGGGCCGGTTTGCGCGCAATCGCTCGCCGATGTCGATGGCCCGGCAGAACTGCCGCCAAGCAGTTACACCGGAACGCAATATGTCGACAGCAATGGATGCCTTTTCGTTCGGGCGGGCCTGAACGGCGACATCACGTGGGTTCCGCGGGTCAGTCGTGATCGGACATTGCTTTGTGGGTTCGAGCCGACTCTGGTCACCGCCGCCGCCCCTGCCGCACCGGCGGTTGCCGCGCCGGCTGCGACTTCTTCAAAGCAGGCGAAAAAGTCAGTTACCGCCCCGTCACCCGTTGTCACTGTTTCAGCCCCCGCAACCACAGCGAAAAATGTCGCCCCGGTCATACCGAAAGGCTTCCGGGCAGCGTGGACAGATGGTCGGCTTAATCCGAACCGTGGCGCAAGAACAGAAATCGGCAACGCGCAGATGGCGCAAATCTGGACTGATACCGTTCCCGCGAGACTCGTCACTGAATAGGGACGTCCCTTTCGGTCCGGATGCCAATCACTCGCCGCAGATGCCTTGCAGTGCAACCCAATCGCCATCGGTAAGCACTTGTACCGCGGTCTGGGGGGTGACTGGGTCAGCTTCTATCAGTCCGATTGTTGTTTCTCCGGAAATATCAACCGCATAGGCATAGGGCGAGCTGCGGACGGAGGCCTCTTTGAAAGCGGCCAGAATGGCGTCCTGTGGCACGAAATCGTCTGGTCTGGTCAGGAAATCTTCCGAATAGGCGTCCAAATTGCTGGCGGCAATATTACCCGTGGTCAGAAGTTTCAGCGCCGAGAAGAGGCCTGTGAAGTCCAAAAGCTCGACAACCGGGTCACTTCGATCGGCCCGCAGTTTTTCAATCAGAACATATCCGGCTGCAACTTCGGGGCCCTCATAATCCTCGATCAGCGCGCGGTTGAGCAGGATGATCCCGCCGGGCAGGTGCTTTGACTGGGCGACACCGCTTGACAGCACGACCAGTCGCCCCGGGACATCGCCCAACAAGCGCCGCCGCATCCGTTCAAGTGCTGTCTGGCCTGCCGGTGTATTGCAGGGCTTTCCGGCAACACGACGGATGTTGGTCAGCATGGTTTGCCCAATCGAGACACGTTTTGCTGTCGGAATCACCGAGGCGGTGTAGCTGGTCATGGCGCCCGGCAGCCAGAAGATCGCGAGGGCGAGCACCGCTGCGGCACCGCCCGCAAACAATGACAGGCGCAGCCTGCCGGGATGCGGGCGGCGACTTTCTATGGCACTGTGAACTCGCGCGATCCCTCGTATCATCGTTTCATCGTCGATTTCGAGGCTCTCGACCGCGTCCGGTCCGGGACGGAAAAGGGCGGGGCGTTCGCCGGGATTGAGCCTTTCGATGGCGGGCAACGACCAGTGTGACAGGGCCGTGCCCTTGTGGTTTGCGATAACCAGAGTCGCATCGCCCAGCGACACGATCACATCGCGGCGCTGGGCGTCCGGCGTTGCACGCCAAATGCCAATGCATTCCAGACGCTGGAAATCCTTAAGTGCCGTCATCTGGCCACCGGTGGCCCTGCTCGATTGTTATCGTTGGCCGGAGGATAGCCTGAGCAGGCCCTTCCCACAACGTCAGAGCGCCCTGGCGATGATCCGAAGCTCAAACTTCTGGATTTTGCCGGTCGATGTTTTCGGCAGTTCCTGAAAGATGACCTGCTTGGGGGTCTTGAAGCCGGCAAGCCTTTCTCGGGTGAAGGCGATGAGGTCCGCCTCTGTTGCGCTGTGGCCTTCCTTGATTTCGACAAATGCACAGGGCACTTCTCCCCATTTTTCGTCGGGCTTGGCCACGACCGCACAAAGCAGGACGGCCGGATGGTGCATCAGGGCGCCTTCAACCTCGACCGAACTGACGTTCTCTCCACCGGAGATGATGATGTCCTTGGCTCGGTCCGCAATCTGCATGTAGTGATCTGGATGCTGAACGGCGATGTCACCGGAGTGAAAGTAGCCGCCCGCAAAGGATTCCTCGGTGGCCTCGACGTTCTTGTAGTACCCCTTCATCACCGAATTGCCGCGGATCATGATCTCGCCCTGCGTTTTGCCGTCCATCGGGATCTGTTGCATCGTCTGCGGGTCAAGCACGGTGATGTCTTCCATCATCGGCATCAGAACGCCGGTTCGGGCCTTGATTGCTGCGCGTTCGTCTTCGGGCAGGTCGTCCCAGAGGTCCGGATGCCAGAGGCATTCCGTGACATGTCCATAGGTTTCTGTCAGGCCGTAGACTTGGGTCACCCGGAATCCAAGCGGTTCGATCGCCTTCAGGGTAGCGGCCGGGGGCGGGGCGCCGGCGGTGAAAACCTCGACCACGTGATCGAAGTCGCGGCGGTCAGCGGCTTTGGCGTTGATGATGGTGTTCAGGACGATAGGCGCGCCGCCGAAATGAGTGACGCCTTCGTCAGCAATGGCATTGTAGATGTTGCGCGCCGTGATGTCGCGGCAGCAGACGACCGTTCCGCCCAGCACCGGCATGAGCCAAGTGTGGTTCCAGCCGTTGCAGTGGAACAGCGGCACGATGGTCAGGAACTTGGGATGCAGCGTCATACGCCATGAAATCACGGTGCCCATCGTCATCAGATAGGCGCCGCGATGGTGGTAGACGACGCCCTTGGGGCGGCCTGTGGTTCCGGATGTGTAGTTCAGGGCGAGGCTTTCCCATTCATCCTGCGGCATGATCCAGTCAAAAGCGAGATCGCCGCCGGTCAGGAGGTCCTCATATTCAGGATAGCGCCCCGTTGCGGGGAAACCTGCCTGCGGATCGGCGACCTCGATGATTTTCGGGCCAATTTCGTCCATCCTTTCAATGGCTTCCTCGGCCAAGGGCAGGAACTGAGTGTCGACCAGTACCAGCGCAGCTTCGCCATGGGAGAAGATATAGCCAACGGTGTCGGCCTCAAGCCGCGTGTTGATGGTGTTCAGGATCGCGCCGGTCGCCGGGATGCCGAAATGTGCTTCGGCCTGAGCCGGGATGTTGGGCATCAGGGTGGCAACGACATCTCCGGGCTTGACCCCCATGTCGACGAGCGCCGAGGCCAGCCGCGAAACGCGGGCGTGGTAGTCACGATAGCTGTAGCGCCGGTCCCCGTAGACCAGCGCTTCATAATGAGGGAAGACCTGCGCTGCGCGCCTGAGATGGGACAGGGGGGTCAAGGGCACGAAATTCGCCCGCCGTTTCTCCAGCCCGCTTTCATCAGACATCCAGCCCATCGTATCCTCCCCGATAATCTCTGATCCTGATTACAATATTGTCCGGAAGGCGTCTGTTACAAAAGTAGAAAACGGCAGAGTATCGCGATGAAACGAAGTTGTCTGGTCGCACGGGGGACTTTGCTCTGCTAGGTTTCGCGCATGATCATCTCTCGCGGTCGCCGCTACATTTTCGTTCATATCCCAAAGACAGGCGGCACAGCGCTGTCTCTAGCGCTGGAAAGCCGGGCGATGGCGGATGACATACTGATCGGCGACACGCCTAAGGCCATTCGCAGGCGCGGCCGCCTGAAGGGGCTCAAAGGTTCCGGCCGGCTTTGGAAGCATTCGGGCCTGTCGGACATCGGGGGGGTGGTGAGCGATCAGGAAATGACCGATTTCTTCGTGCTGACTCTGGTTCGAAACCCATGGGACAGGATGGTCAGCTACTATCACTGGCTTCGTGTCCAGAATTTCGATCATCCGGCGGTGGAGATGGCTAAATCATTGGCGTTTGATGTTTTTTTGGATCACCCGGCCCTGCAGGCGTCGATTGCCGGGTCGCCTTATGCGAGCTACGTCACCACCCGAAACGGCTTAGAACAATGCGATCTATTTGCACGAATCGAACATCTTGATGAAGATCTTGTAGGATTTGAGGCTCATCTTGGCTTTGAAATAGGAAAAATCGAACAGATCAACATTTCAGAACGGGATTCCGACTACCGGCGTTACTATTCGGACGACAAAGCCGCGCTGGTTGCGCGGCTTTGCAAGCAAGACATCGACCGCTTCGACTATCAGTTCTAGGCGGCGGTCTGACCTGCTGTTGCGAAGCGTTCGTAGAATCCGGTGCCGGAACCGGACAGCTCACTCAGGAGGTCCGGCGCTTCGAATCGCGCTCCGTGTGCGGCTTTGAGAGCGTCGCATATCGCGACCGCTTTCGGCGCACCTATCATGTCGAGCCAGCTGAACGGGCCGCCGGACCAGGGCGCGAAGCCCCAGCCGAGGATCGCCCCGACATCGCCCTCACGGATATCGGTCAGCACGCCCTGTTCCAGCGCGCGCACCGCTTCGAGCACCTGCGCCATTAGAAGGCGGTGCTGGACCTCGGTCACGTCCGGCTGATGGGCGGCGGCGGCGAAGTGCTGGCCAAGGCCCTCCCACAGGCCGGTGCGCTTGCCCTTGTCGTCATAGGCGTAGAAGCCGGCGTTCGACTTGCGCCCCAACCGGCCCTGGTCGAAGAGCCAGAAGAGGACATCGTCGGCATCCTCGTTGTCGTAGTCAGCGCCCATCGCGGCCTTGGTCGCCTTGGCGATCTTGACGCCGAGGTCGATCGAGGTTTCGTCGTTCAGCTGCAGGGGGCCGAGCGGCATGCCGACCAGTCTGGCGGCGTTTTCGATGAGGGCGGGCCTGACGCCTTCCTTCACCATCCTCAGGCCCTCGTTGATGTAGGGGATGATGCAGCGGTTGGCGAAGAAGAAACGGGCATCGTTGACGACGATCGGGGTCTTGCGGATCTGGCGGACGAAATCGAGCGCCTTGGCCACCGCGCGGTCGCCGGTCTTCCGGCCCCGGATGATCTCGACCAAGAGCATCTTGTCGACGGGCGAGAAGAAGTGGATGCCGATGAACTGGTCGGGGCGCTGGCTGGCGCGGGCCAGATCCGTGATCGGCAGAGTCGAGGTATTGGTGGCGAAGATGCAGTCGGCGGGGATGATGGCCTCGACCTTTTGGGTCATCTCGGCCTTGACCTTGGGGTCCTCGAAGACCGCCTCGACGATCAGGTCGCAGCCTTTCAGCGCCGCAAGGTTGGTCGTGGCAGTGATGCGGCCTAGGACCTCGTCCTTCTTCTCGGGCGTGACCTTGCGGCGGGCGATGCCCTTGTCGAGCAGGCCGGTGCAATGGGCCTTGCCCTTGTCGGCGGCCTCTTGCGTCTGGTCGATCAGGATGACGTCGATGCCGGCGTTGGCGGCGACGTAGGCGATGCCCGCGCCCATCATGCCGGCACCGAGGACGCCGAGCCTTTGCACGCGCTGGTCGGGGACGGCGGGGCGGTTGGCACCTTTCTCGAGCGCCTCCTTGTTGATGAAGAGCGAGCGGATCATCGCGCCCGAGGAGGGGTTCATCAGGACATTGGTGAACCAGCGCGCCTCGATCCTCAGCGCGGTGTCGAAGGGGACGAGTGCGCCTTCGTAGACCGCTGACAGTAGTGCGCGGGCGGCGGGGTAGACGCCCATGGTCTGGCTGTTGACCATCGCACTGGCACCAACGAAGGTCATGAAACCGGCGGGATGATAGGGCGCGCCTCCGGGCATCTTGTAGCCCCTCTGGTCCCACGGCTTTACAAGGTCGGCGTCGGTAGCCGAAAGCACCCATTCCTTGGCCTTTTCAATAAGTTGGTCGGCCGGGACAACATCGTGGATCAGGCCCGCCGATTTGGCTGCCTTGGGGTCGGACAGCTTGCCTTCCAGCAGGTAGGGGGCGGCGGCCATTGCGCCCAACATGCGGGTCAGGCGCGTGGTGCCACCGGCGCCCGGGAATATGCCGACCTTGATCTCGGGCAGGCCGATCTTGGCCTTGGGATTGTCGGCGACGATGATCCGGTGGCATGCCAGCGGCAGTTCGAAACCGATGCCGAGCCCGGTGCCCGGCAGGGCGGCGCAGATCGGCTTGCCGCCTTTCAGCGATTTAGGGTCCATGCCCGCGCGCTCGATCTTGCGCAACAGGCCGTGGATCTGCATCAGCCCGTCGAAAAGACCCTGTGCGGGGTTGTCACCGGCGCTTTGCTTCATCTTGGCGATCACGTTCAGGTCCATTCCGCCGGCGAAGCTGTCGGGCTTGCCCGATGTGATCACGACCCCCTTGACGGAGTCATCGGTCAGCGAGCGGTCGATCAGCGCTTCGAGATCGGCAAAGCCCTGCTGGCTCATGACGTTCATCGATTTGCCCTGGGTGTCCCAGGTGATGGTTGCCACGCCTTGTGCGTCGAGGTCATAGCTGAAATCGGTCATGGGCGTCTCCGGTCAGTCTTGCGAGGGCAGGGGGCTGCCGTCCTTGCGGGTGAATGTGGCTTTGCCGGCTTCGAGGCGAACCATCATGTCGATGTCGGAATAGGTCGCGACCTCGGTCGGGGCCTTGGTGCCAACGACGAGGAAGGTGGCGGGCCGGTCGCTGTGGTTGACGAAGTGGTGACCATCGGTTTCGCCCGCCGGGAAGGCGGCGCTGTCGCCGGGGCGCATGGGGCATTCGCCCGCATCCTTAACAAGGGTCAGTTCGCCCTCTGTCACGATGACGAATTCATCTTCGTTCTGGTGCCAGTGGCGCAGCGAAGACAGCGCGCCGGGTTCCAGTGTCACCAGATTGACGCCAAACTGGGTCAGGCCGCCGAGATCGCCGAGGCGCAATGACGAACGCCCCTTCATCATCGAGGCATAGGGTTCGGGATAGATTGAGCCGGTCTTGACCGGCGCCTTGGACAGGTCGAGCTTGCCCATGTCAGAGCCTTTCGATGATGGTGGCAGCACCCATCCCGCTGGCGATGCAAAGCGTGGCCAAGCCGGTGCCCTTGCCGGTGCGCTCCAACTCGTCCAGCAGGGTGCCGATGATGATGGCGCCGGTCGCGCCCAAGGGATGGCCCATGGCAATCGCGCCACCATTGACGTTGACTTTGCTGTCATCGACATCGAAAGCCTGCATGAAGCGCAGGACAACGCTGGCGAAGGCTTCGTTGACCTCAAACAGGTCGATGTCGGAAATCGCCATGCCCGAGTCCTTCAGGATCTTCTCGGTCACCGGCACCGGGCCGGTTAGCATGATCGTGGGGTCGGTGCCAATCTTGGCGGTGGCGCGGATGCGGGCGCGGGGTTTCAGACCGTGCTTTTTGCCGAACGCCTTGTTGCCGATCAGCACGGCGGCAGCGCCGTCGACGATACCGCTGGAATTACCTGCGTGGTGGATGTGGTTGATCCGCTCCAGATGCGGATATTTCATGGTCGCGATCTTGTCGAAACCGGGCATGACCTCACCCATGTCCTTGAAGGCGGGTTTGAGAGCGCCGAGGCCCTGCATGTCGGTGCCGGGGCGCATGTATTCGTCGTGCGCGAGAACGGCCAAGCCATTCTGGTCGCGCACGGTGACGATGGATTTCGAGAACCTTTTGTCGTCCCATGCGGCCTTCGCGCGTTTCTGGCTTTCGACGGCCAGAGCGTCGGCGTTATCGCGGGTAAAACCGTATTCTGTGGCGATGATATCGGCGGAAATGCCCTGCGGAACGAAATAGCTGGACATGGCGACGGATGGATCGACGGCAACAGCGGCCCCGTCAGAGCCCATGGCGACTCGGCCCATCATCTCGACCCCGCCTGCGATATAGGCTTCGCCCGCGCCGCCCCTGACCTGGTTAGCGGCTAGGTTCACAGCTTCCATTCCGCTGGCGCAGAAGCGGTTGATGGCAAGGCCGGGGATCGACTGGTCGAGGTCCGAGGCCAGAACAGCGGTGCGCGCGAGGCAGCCGCCCTGTTCGCCCACTTGCGTGACATTGCCCCAGATCACGTCCTCGACCGCGTGGCCTTCGAGGTTGTTGCGGTCCTTTACGGCGTTCAGCATCAGCGCCGACAGTCGGACTGATGTGACTTCGTGCAGCGCGCCATCGGCGCGGCCCTTGCCGCGCGGTGAACGGACGGCGTCATAGATATAGGCCTCGGTCATCGGGTCTCCTTTCAGGCGCGGTCGGCGGGCGAGCCGGGCATAAGGTCGTAAGGGTGCTTCCAGCCGGGCATGTCGCTAATGTGGCTCAGCCATGCGTCGATATGGGGCCAGTCTGCGCGGTCAAAGCCGAAGGGTTCGGTGTAAAAAAGATATCCGCAGCACGACAGGTCTGCGACGGTGATCTTGTCGCCCACAAGCCAGTCACGCTGAGCGAGTTCACTGTCCAATACCTTATAGGCGGCTTTCAAGCGTCCCTGCATGAACGCGATGACTTCGGCGGATCGCTTTTCCTCTGGCAGGAAATTCATCAGGAAGCGGGTCGTCCCGGCCTGACCCGAAAGCTTGTGATTGTCCCAGAATTGCCAGCGCAGGATTTCACGGCGTTCGGCGGCGGATGTGCCGCCCAGCTTGCCTGTTTTCGAACTGATGTAGTCCTGCATGACTCCCGACTGCGTCAGCGTGACATCGCCGTCGATCATCACCGGAACTTCGCCCATCGGGTTGAGCTTGCAGAATTCGGGGGTGCGGCATTCGCCATTGAAGAAGTCGACATAGATCGGTTCCCATTCGAGGCCCGAAAGCTCGAGCGCGATGGCGGCTTTGTATGAATTGCCGCTTTCGCCGAAGCAGTAGAGTTTGATGGTCATCAGGGCATCCTGTAATGTGTTCGGTTTCTGGCAGGATAGCGGGACAGCCGCGCGGGTCGACCGCGACGCTGTGTAGTCCCTTCAGCTATCTTTTTCTGGCGTCGAGTTCGGAGTTGAACAGGCGCAACCGGTGCGAGAGGTTATCCTCGTCGATCACCGATGTGAAATTCTCGAATAGGAAGGAAAGCGCTTCTCCTTCATCAAGACCGGCCTCTCGGGCAAATGCTTTGAGCTTGCGGTATCCGTCTTCGGTCATTGCGACCGGGAAGCGCCGAGTTAGTCGGAAGCGTTTGGGCATTTTGGTCCTCTCGATAAGTCATCCCCGGCTCGTCCCCTCGAGCCGGGGACGGTCCGTGAGTGAACCTCTCCCTAAAACTCGTCGGCTGCCAGTGCCATTACAGTGTCGGCCCCTGACGTGATACGCGCAAGGTGCAACGCGGTGGCCGGCAGGTGTCGGGCCATATAATATCGCCCGGTTGCCAGTTTTGTCTTGTAGAACGCCTCGTCACCGGTGCCCGAAGCCAAGGCCTGTTGCGCGACCCGGGCCATCCGAGCCCACATCAGGCCCAGACAGACATGGCCCATCATGTGCATGAAGTCCACCGAACCGGCGAGCGCGTTGTTCGGGTTCTTGACGCCTTGCTGCATGAAATACATGCCCGCGGCCTGAAGATCCTTGGATGCGGCCTTGAGCGGATCCAGGAAATCCGCCTTCAGCTTCGCATCGCCTTCATTTTCCTTGATGAACGATTTGACGATATCGAAGAACGCCATAACATGTTTGCCGCCATCGGCGGCCAGTTTGCGGCCCACGAGATCGAGCGCCTGAATGCCATTCGCGCCTTCATAGATCTGTGTAATCCGGGCATCGCGGGCAAACTGGCTCATGCCATGTTCCTCGATATAGCCATGGCCGCCGAAAACCTGCTGGGCCTGCACCGCCATTTCGAATCCCTTGTCGGTCTGGAAACCCTTGATCACCGGGGTGAGCAGAGAAATCAGCCCTTCGGCCTCTGCGTCTGAATCCAGATGCGCCCGGTCGATCAGGTTTGCGCCCCAAAGCGTGAAAGCGCGTGCGCCTTCGACAAAGCTTTTCTGATCCATGAGATTGCGGCGTATGTCCGGATGAACGATGAGCGGATCGGCCAGGCTATCAGGGAACTCCGCGCCCGAAATGGCGCGGCCCTGCTGCCTTTCGCGGGCATAGGCAGCTGCGTTTTCATAGGCGACCGCAGCCTGTGCGTAACCCTGAAGTCCTACGCCGATGCGGGCTTCGTTCATCATTGTGAACATTGCCCGCATACCTTTGTGAAGATCGCCAAGCAGCCAGCCCGTCGCCTCGTCATAGTTCATGACGCAGGTGGAATTGGCATGGATGCCCATCTTTTCTTCGATGCTGCCGACGGACACGCCATTGCGCCTGCCAAGGCTGCCATCCGCGTTGACCAGGAACTTGGGCACGATGAAAAGGGAAATTCCCTTGGTGCCTTCGCCGCCACCGGGGGCCTTGGCCAACACAAGGTGAATGATGTTGTCGGACAGGTCGTGTTCGCCGGCAGAAATAAAGATCTTCTGCCCGGAAATCGAATAGCTGCCGTCCGCCTGCGGCTCGGCTTTTGTCCGCATCAGACCCAAATCGGTCCCACAATGCGGCTCTGTCAAATTCATGGTGCCAGTCCAGTCGCCTGCAACCATCTTGGGCAGATATGTCGACTTTTGTTCTGCCGTGCCATGCGAATGGATCGCCGAATAGGCGCCATGGGTCAGGCCCTGATACATATTGAATGCCATGTTGGCGGAAACGAACATCTCTCCAACGGCGGTGCCCATGAGGTAGGGCATACCTTGCCCGCCGAACTCGGGATCGCAATCCAGCCCCATCCAGCCGCCGGCCTTCATGGTTTCGTAAGCGTCCTTGAAACCCGAGGGCGTTCGCACGATGCCATTTTCCAAAGTGCAGCCTTCGCGATCACCCGAAGCGTTCAACGGCGCCAAAACTTCCGTCGCGAGCTTTCCCGCCTCTTCCAAGATTGCCGCCGTGACGTCCGCCTCAAGCTCCTGATAGCCGGGGACAGCAGATCCACTTACGCCCATGACTTCGTGGAGCAGGAACTGCATGTCTCGGATTGGGGCAGTATAGGTTGGCATGGCTGGACTCTCGCACTCGCTTCTATTCGGCGGCCTTGGACGCGTTGTATTCCGCCAACACCCGTTCTCCCCACGCAAGCTGCTCTTTCAGTTCGTCGATCGCCAAGTTCAATTGGTTCCGCTGAGTTTCCATTTCGCGCAAGCGTTTTACAGCAAGTTCAAATGTGCGGGTCAACTGTGTCTGTTGTTTGTCTTCGAGATGATACATGTCCAAAAGCTGCCGGATGTCTTCCAGCGCAAACCCAAAGCGTTTTCCGCGCAGAATCAATTTGAGCCGCGCGCGATCGCGGCGCGTGAACAGACGTTTCTGACCCTCACGGATCGGGAACAGAAGTTCCTTGGCCTCGTAGAAGCGAAGCGTCCGCGGCGTGACGTCGAATGCGTCACACATCTCGCGGATTGTCATTAGCTGATCAGTCACTGAAAACCTCCTTAGACCGATTTTGTGGGCCTCAGGTGCTGTGTAACAGCGGTTTTCGCAAGGAAAGTCTTGTCGCCCTAAATTGTAACGCTACGTCATTTTTAGTTCTGTAAAACTTCTGCAAAGCTAACGTAGGGGCAGGCGCAACAATCTTGACACCAGAGAGCGTTGACGTGGGACCATTCCCGTGCTCGGGCGTTAGTCGTCGTCGCCATTTGCGGTGTCATCCCGCAGCTTCTGCAGGTCATTAATGGTCCGGGTCAGTTCGTCGTGCTGTTCGCGCAGCAGTGCCAGTTGACGGTCTGCGTGGTCAATCCAAGCTTTCATCTGCGTGGGAGCCCCTTCGGATTCGCGCATCTGCAACCATTGACGAATTTCTTCGAGTGAAAAACCAAAACGACGCCCCCGAAGGATAAGCTTCATCCTCGCGATTTCTCGTGCGGTATAGAACCGCGACCGGCCTTCCTTTTCGGGCTCTATGAGTTCGATATATTCGTAATATCGCAGGGTGCGCGGGGTTACATCGAACCTGCTGCACATTTCCTTAAAGGAGAGGCGTTTTACTGCGGTCATGGCTGCGAACCCCTTATTCATAATATCGAGATCACCTTCGAACCGCAATATCTCCGGGAAAGAACCGGCCGGTCCTATCCAGAAGGGTCTTGCAGCGCTCGCGCCCAAGGCCAATAAGGAAAGCCGGTAGGAATAATGGTGAGGCTGCAATGCCGGACAAGAAAACCTCGGCAGCCAATCAATTCATACAGTCGTTGCCGCACTCGGTGGCGCTTGGAATGGAACTTGTCGAGATCGGAGACGGGTTCGCGGTGATCCGGATGCCATATGACAAGCGTCTCATCGGCGATCCGGAGACGGGGGTAATTCACGGCGGTGCCGTTTCCGCGCTGATGGACACATGTGGCGGAGCGGCGGTCATGAGCCACCCCAGCGGCGCGAATGGCACGGCGACACTGGACCTTCGTATTGATTACATGCGCCCGGCAACACCCGGACAGACGATCACTGCCCGGGCGGAATGCTATAATGCGACGAGGTCGGTAGCTTTCGTGCGCGCCACTGCGACGGACGATGACCACGAACGCCCCGTCGCTGCGGCGACGGGCGCCTTCACGCTGGAGCGGTCGAAATGACGCGCACTCGTCCTGAGCCGGTCCAGGTGGTCAAGCAACGGCGTGACAATGCGCTTCGGGTGATTGTCGAAGGCGTGCCCTATGCTCAGTTTCTCGGGATCGAATTCGAACGCCACGGTGACGAATTGACGGCTGTGCTGCCGTTCAACGAGAAGCTGATCGGCAATCCCGCGCTGCCAGCTTTGCACGGCGGCGCAACCGCGGCCTTCCTCGAAGTCACTGCCATCATCGAACTCAGTTGGTCCATGGTTTGGGAAGACTTGGAAACCGGGCGGATCGATGCCGGCGATCTGGATCGAACGCATTTGCCCCGATTGCCAAAAACCATAGATTTTACAGTCGATTACCTAAGGTCTGGATTGCCCCGGGACGCCTATGCACGTGCGCGGGTCAATCGGTCGGGCCGGCGCTATGCGAGTGTTCACGTGGAAGGATGGCAGGACAACCGCAGCCGCTTGTTCGCCCAGGCTACCGGTCATTTCCTGATGCCAAGCCGCGATGAGTGAAGCGACTGTCGGGCCGCTGACGCATGCCCGTGTCCTGAAAATCGCGCTGCCGATCGTCTTGTCAAACGCGACCGTGCCGATCCTGGGGGCGGTCGACACAGGTGTTGTCGGCCAGTTGGGTCTGGCCGCACCTATCGGTGCTGTCGGCATCGGCGCAATCATACTGGCCGTAATCTACTGGGTTTTCGGGTTCCTGCGGATGGGAACGACGGGCCTTGTGGCACAGGCTAAGGGCGCGGGCGACATCGGTGAGACAGGCGCGCTGCTGATGCGCGCGCTGATGATCGGTGTGAGCGCCGGAGTTTTCTTTATCGTCATGCAAGTCCTTGTTTTTGGGGCCGCATTCAGTATTGCGCCGGCCTCTGCCGAGGTCGAGGGGCTCGCGCGGCAATATCTGTCGATCCGGATCTGGGGCGCACCCGCGACAATTGCCCTTTATGCGATAACGGGCTGGCTGATCGCGGTTGAGCGGACGCGCGGGGTGCTGGTTCTGCAGCTCTGGATGAACGGCCTGAATATCGTTCTGGACCTGTGGTTCGTTCTTGGGTTGGGTTGGGGCGTCGAGGGCGTCGCAGTCGCGACCTTGATGGCCGAGTGGACAGGTCTCGCGCTTGGTATCTGGTTGTGCCGAAAGGCTTTTTCCGGAAACGCGTGGCGTGACTGGGCACGCATTTTCGATCCGGTGAAGGTTCGCCGGATGATGTCGGTCAATGGCGATATCATGGTGCGGTCGATCATTCTGCAGGGCAGTTTCACGACGTTCCTTTTTCTGGGCGCGCGGTTCGGGGACGTCACGCTGGCGGCCAATCAGGTGATCCTGCAGTTCCTTGAAATCACCGCTTACGCGCTGGACGGGTTTGCCTTCGCTGCCGAAGCCCTTGTTGGTGCGGCGCTGGGCGCGCGGCGGCGCGCGGCCTTGCGCAGGGCGGCGATACTGACCAGCAAGTGGGGGGTGGGAATTTCCCTGCCACTTGCAATTTTCTTTTTGTTAGCAGGGCCTTACCTGATCGACATTATGGCGACAGCGCCAGAGGTGAGGGCGGAGGCTCGGGTCTATTTGCCCTGGGTTGCGGCGGCTCCGATCATTGGAATCGCGTCATGGATGCTGGACGGCATCTTCATCGGAGCGACGGAAACACGGGCAATGCGCAATGCCATGATGATTTCTGTCGTGATCTATGTGGCGGCGCTGATGGTCTTTGTCGGGCCTTTGGAGAATCACGGATTGTGGCTGTCGCTGATGGTGCTGAATGTCGCACGGGGAGTGACGCTATTGATGCGTTACCCCGCACTGGAAGCGCGCGCGGAGGCGTGACCCGTTTCAGGTCGATCTCGGCGTCGACAGGGGATGGTTTTGACGAAACGAGAGGTCAGAGAAGTGTCAGGATCGCCTCTGGCGGGCGACCGATTTCGGCCCTGTCGCCTGCCACGAGGATCGGTCGTTCCAGAAGGATCGGGTGTTTCGCGATGACTGCGATCAGTTTGGCATCGTCGCTGCTGCGGGAAAGACCCGCCTCTTTGAAGGCGGCTTCCTGTGTTCTCACGAACGCGATCACCGGGCGAGCGAGTTGCCTGTGTAGCGTTTTGAGTTCAGCGACGCTGGGCGGGTCGGTAAGGTAGAGCCGGATTTCAGGCGTTTGGCCGTGGTCCTGCAACAGCGCCAGCGTCTGGCGGGATTTGGTGCAGCGGGGGTTGTGCCAGAGCGTCAGTGTCATAGCCATGCCTTTCGGTCGGTGCCCACGGCCTCTGCCACCGACGCAAAACCGTCGCGGGCAAGCAGTGCGTCGAGGCCTTGCGCAATTCGGGGAGCCAGAGACAGGCCCTGATAGACCATCGCGCTATAGATCTGCACTGCGGTGGCACCGGCGCGGATCTTGGCATAGGCGTCGTCGGCCGATGCGATGCCACCGACGCCGATCAGCGGGAGTCTTCCTGCTGTCAGCTCCGACAAGCGCGCAAGGCAGCGCGTGGACTTTTCGAACAAAGGCGCACCGGAAAGGCCGCCATTCTCGCTACTTCCAGCACTTTTCAGGCCTTCGCGGTCCAAAGTGGTGTTTGTCGCGATCACCGCGTCAATGCCGGATGCAACGGCAACCTCTGCAAGGTCAGCAAGCTCTTCTGGTGTCATATCGGGAGAGATCTTCAGGAAGATTGGGATTTTTCGGGGCAGGATGTTGCGAGTCTCGAAGACGCCTTTCAGCAGGGCAGATAGCGCGCCCTTGCCCTGAAGATCGCGGAGGCGTTCGGTATTGGGCGAGGAGACATTGACGGTCGCAAAATCGATATACGGGCCGCAATGGGCCAGCACTTTTGCGAAATCGGCGGCGCGGTCGGGGCTATCTTTGTTGGCGCCCAAATTGAGGCCGACGGGAATACCTGCCGGGCGTCGGGCAAGGCGTGCCGCGATCGCTTCCATCCCGTCGTTGTTAAAGCCGAAACGGTTGATCACCGCACGGTCCTGCGGCAACCGGAACAAGCGAGGCTTGGGATTACCGGCTTGCGGCCGCGGCGTGGCTGCCCCGACCTCGATAAAGCCGAACCCCGCGCGCGAGAGTTGCGCCACCGCGGTGGCGTTCTTGTCGAAACCTGCGGCCAGACCGACCGGATTGGGCAGCGTGAGACCCGCAAGCCTGGTAGCCAGCAGAGGTGACGTGACGGGGCCGGGCAAAGGCGCCAGCCCGGCGCGCAACGCTTTCAGTGCAAGGCCGTGGGCGGTTTCGGGGTCGATGCGGCGCAGCACGGAGAGGCCGACACGCTCTGTCAAGTTCATGCGATTCCGTCCGGAAAATCGTGGCCGTTTTCCCCCAGTGGCAGGGGATGGTGCCAGACCACATCGGACATTCGCAAGCTGCGGTAGAGATGCGGGAAAAGCGCGCCGCCGCGTGAGGTTTCCCAGCGCAGCGCCGAGCCGAGCGTATCGCTTTCGATTGCCAGTATCACCAGCCCGTCTTCGCCCGCGAAATGTTTTTCACAAGTCTCGCGGACCTGCGCCTTGCCGGACATATGCACATAGCCGTCGGCGATGTCGATCGGCGCTCCGGCGCTGACGCCGTAGTGACGAAGCTCGGCCCATTCGGGGCCACGGAAAATCTTGTAGATCAGCATGAAACCGTGATGCCGCGTCCTGTGCGCCCGGTCAATGGCAAGAGTCGCTTTGGCGACATCTCATCGCGGTTTGCCGGGTGCGGAAGGACTTTGACTCGGGTCCGCATATGCCGCAATCATGGCGCAGGTAACCGCTTGAGGGAGATTTGAGATGAAGATTCATATGCGCCGTCTGTCGACCGTGCTTTTGGGGGCGAGTGCGATTGGGGCTCTGATGAGCACTACCGCGACCGCCGAGTCGGTCAAGGTGACGATTCTTGGCGTGGGTGACACCTACAGCTTCAGCGACGATGGCGGCCGCGGGGGATTTGCGCGGATCAACGCGGTTGCAAAGGCAGAGCGGGCTGCGAACCCGAACACGCTTTACGTATTTGACGGAGACATGCTGTCGCCTTCACTGCTGTCGGGGTTCGACAAGGGTCAGAACACCATTGATCTGACTAACCTTGAGCCCTTTGACATCGCAGTTCCGGGCAACCACGAGTTCGATTTCGGCGTGGCCAACTTCCTGGAAAAGATGGGGGCGTCGAAATACCCCTGGGCCGCGATCAACATCACCAATGGTGACGGATCGGCGATCGAAGGCCTTGGTGGGGTCATGATGAAGGATGTGGGCGGCGTGATGGTTGCCCTGATCCCGGTGGCGCAGGACACGTCGCCTGAAGTGTCGAGCACCGAGGATCTCAAGTTCCTGCCGACAGTTGAAACCGGTGTTGCCGCAGCGAATTCGGCGCGCGAGGCGGGGGCCGATCTGGTCGTTGGCGTGGTTCAGACCAATATGGAAAATGACCGGGCGCTGATCAGCAGCGGGGCTTTCGATGTCATCCTGTCGGGCGACGATCATTCCTATGCAACCTCCTATGACGGCCGCACGGCCTTTGTGGAAACCTCGATGGATGGGCGGTTCCTGTCGCCGGTCGATATCATGGTCGAGATCGGTGCGGACAAGGACGGCAAGCGCACCATCGACTGGGTGCCGATGTTCCGGTTCATCGATACGGCTGCTGTGACGCCGGATCCCGAGGCGCAGGCGCTGGTGGATGAGTTGGGCGCCAAGCTGGACGAAAGCCTGAATGTCGAGATCGGCAGCACGGCGACCGAACTGGATTCGCGGCGGAACGTCGTTCGGGGCGAGGAATCGGCGATGGGCAACCTGATTGCCGATGCTATCCGCGATGCGACCGGAGCCGATATCGCGATTGCGAACGGCGGGGGCATCCGTGCCGATCGGACGTATGATGCAGGAACGGTGCTGACGCGCCGGGATATTCTGACAGAATTGCCGTTCGGCAACGTGACAGTGGTCACTGAGCTTCCCGGCTCGCAGGTTCTGGCAGCGCTGGAAAACGGAGTAAGCCAGGTTGAAAATGGTGCCGGACGGTTCCCACAGGTTTCTGGCATGACCTTTGTCTATGATCCGAGCGCCCCTGCCGGATCGCGGATTGCCTCGGTCATGGTCGGGGATGCGGAGCTTGACCCCGACAAGGTCTACAAGCTTGCCACCAATGACTATATTCTGGGCGGTGGAGATGGCTACGGCGCGCTGGGCGGCGGCAAGGTTCTGATCAACAAGGGCAATGGCAATCTGATGGCCAATGACGTGATGGATTACGTGGTCAAGTTGGGCACCGTGAACAGCACGGTTGAAGGGCGGATCAAGGTCGTGGGCCAGTAGCCCCACGACGCGGAGCGCAACGCGAGGCTCTAGGCCCCGCCGGTGTGAGCCGGCGGGGCCTTGTTGTCAGTGGGCGAATGAAAACGGCTTTTCAAGCGAACGGGGCCGGGGCAGTCTGGCGCCATGTGTGGACGCATGACATTGACGCTGCCTCAAGAGGCAATGCGGCAGATATTCAAGGCGCAACCGGCGAATGACCTGCCGGCGGTGCCGAATTTCAATATCTGCCCGACGAACCAGATCCATGTCGTGCGAACCGACGATGGGCAACGGCGTCTGTTGCCGATGCGCTGGGGCTTTCTGCCGCGCTGGTACAAGACGGCGTCGGACGGTCCGCTGCTGATCAACGCACGGGCCGAGACGATTGCCGAAAAGCCTGCATTTCGTGAGGCGGCGCGCGCCCGGCGGTGTCTGATCCCGTGTTCGGGCTTTTACGAATGGACGAAGACCCCCGAAGGCGAACGGCTGCCCTGGTACATCACGCGCGCGGATGGGGAGATCATGGTCTTTGGCGGGATATGGCAGGACTGGGCGCACGAGGGCGAGGTGTTGACTACCTGCGCCGTTGTTACCTGTGCCGCGGCGGGGCCAGTGGCGCAGATCCATGCGCGGATGCCAGTCGTGCTGGAGGCAGAGGACTGGGCCTTGTGGCTGGGAGAGGAAGGCAAAGGTGCTGCGGTCCTAATGAAGCCCGCAGCTCCAGACGTGATACGGTTTCACCGCGTCGGGAAAGCGGTGAATTCGAACAGGGCGAGTGGCCCGGAGCTGATCGAGCCCGTCTGAGAGTTGGACGGGGCTTGCGTCGGTGCGCGACAAGCACCAAGATTTAGCGCAAACATTCGGACGATCCCCGAGCCTGGGTTCGTGATAATCGGGAGGTGAA
This sequence comes from Paracoccaceae bacterium, assembly GCA_024642725.1. GTDB lineage: Bacteria > Pseudomonadota > Alphaproteobacteria > Rhodobacterales > Rhodobacteraceae > JAHEAO01. Next base: position 35,607 of record JAHEAO010000014.1, read on the forward strand.
GGAATGAAGACAATCAAAGGACCAGCGCTGTTTCTGGCGCAATTTGCGGGCGATGCCGCGCCTTTTAATTCCTGGGACGGGATTACGAAATGGGCTGCCGATTGCGGATATGCCGGCGTGCAGGTTCCAAGTTGGGACGGACGGCTTTTCGACCTGGAGAAAGCAGCAGTTTCCAAGACCTATTGCGATGATTTCAAGGGGCAGGCGCAGGCGAACGGTATCGAGGTAACCGAGCTTTCGAGCCATCTTCAGGGCCAGTTGGTCGCAGTCCATCCGGCCTATGACGCGGCCTTTGACGGTTTCGCGGCACCGGAAGTCCAAGGCAATCCAAAGGCGCGCCAGGCTTGGGCTGTCGATCAGGTGAAGAAGGCGCTGACAGCCTCGAAGAACCTAGGGATCACGGCGCATGCGACGTTTTCCGGCGCGCTGGCCTGGCCCTATGTCTATCCGTGGCCGCAGCGACCCGCAGGACTGATCGAGACGGCCTTCGACGAACTCGCGAAGCGTTGGAAACCAATCCTCGACCATGCCGAAGAAATGGGGGTCGATGTATGTTATGAAATCCACCCGGGCGAGGATTTGCACGATGGTGTCACTTACGAGATGTTCTTGGAGCGTCTGAACGGTCATCCACGCTGCTGCATGCTGTATGATCCCAGCCATTATGTTCTGCAGTGCCTTGATTACATTGACAATCTGGATATCTACAAAGATCGTATCCGGATTTTCCACGTCAAGGATGCCGAATTCAACCCGACCGGGCGGCAAGGGGTCTACTCGGGTTATCAGCCCTGGGTGGATCGCGCCGGGCGCTTCCGCAGCCTCGGTGACGGGCAGGTCGATTTCGGCGCCATTTTCTCCAAGCTGGCGGCGATGGATTTCGATGGTTGGGCCGTGGTGGAATGGGAATGTTGCCTGAAACATCCCGAGGACGGTGCCCGCGAGGGCGCGCAGTTCGTCAAGGACCACATCATTCGTGTCACCGAACGCGCCTTTGACGATTTCGCCGATGGCGGCACGGACGATGCGGCGAACCGCAAGATGCTGGGGATCGGAGGATAAGCTATGGCAATTTCGGGATCGAAAGACGGCCGGCCGGCACGCATACGCCTTGGCATGGTCGGCGGCGGACGCGACGCCTTTATCGGCGCGGTGCACCGGATTGCCAGCCGCATCGACGACCGGTTCGAACTGGTTGCGGGAGCGTTCAGCTCGACGCCCGAGAAATCCAAGGCTTCGGCGGCCGATCTGGGGATCGCGCCTGACCGGGCCTATGGCGATTTCACCGAGATGGCCAAGCGCGAGGCTCGGTTGAAGAACGGGATCGAGGCGGTGGCCATCGTTACCCCCAACCACATGCATTTTACCCCGGCCCGCGAGTTTCTCAAACGCGGAATCCATGTCATCTGCGACAAGCCGCTGACCTCGACACTGGGAGATGCGAAAAAGCTGGTGAAGGTGGCGGAAAGCTCGGGCGCTCTGTTCGTTCTGACACATAATTACACGGGCTACCCGCTGGTTCGGCAAGCGCGGGAAATGGTCGCGGCGGGCGCGTTGGGCGAGATCCGGCTGGTTCAGGCGGAATATCCTCAGGATTGGCTGACGGTCGAGCAGGACAACAAGCAAGCCCAGTGGCGCACCGACCCGGCAAGGTCCGGCGCGGGCGGGGCGATCGGCGATATCGGCACGCATGCGTTCAATCTGGCGAGTTTTGTCAGCGGGCTGGAGCTTGAGTCGCTGGCTGCAGACCTGCAATGCTTCGTGCCGGGCCGCAAGCTGGACGACAACTGCCATGTGATGCTGCGCTGGAAAGGCGGCGCGCGAGGCATGATCTGGGCCAGCCAGGTGGCTCCGGGAAACGAGAACGGGTTGCGGCTGCGAATTTACGGGACCAAAGGGGGACTGGAATGGCTGCAAGCCAATCCGAACTACCTGCACTACAGCCCGTTCGGAGAGCCGACGCGCATACTCACGCGCGGCGGCGCTGGGACAGGTGCCGCCGCCGCACGGGTGACGCGCGTTCCGCCCGGCCATCCGGAAGGGTATCTGGAGGCATTTGCCACGATCTATACCGAGGCGGCGGAAGCAATTCACGCCCGGCGCGAGGGGCGGCAGGCCGATCCGTCGGTGATCTACCCGACCGTGCAGGATGGGTTGAAGGGCATGCAGTTCGTCGACGCCTGCGTCCGATCCTCGGCCCGCAACGCGGCCTGGGTTGGTATCAGTTAAGGTTTCTCACGCGTGGCCAAAGGGTTGTAGCATGAAGCTGACCTGCGCAATTGGCGCTGGACGGGACGAAATTTTCGCGGCACGAATGTCCTCACGGTTAGAAGCGTGGGGATGTGCCGGTGGCTGAAGACATCATCGTAATAGGTGCCGGCATCATTGGTGTTTCGGCCGCGCTCTGGCTGCAGCGGGACGGACATCGCGTAACGCTGGTCGACCGGGAAGGCCCGGCGGCGGGGACATCCTATGGCAATGGCGGTATTCTAGCCTCTGGATCCATCGTTCCGGTGACAGTGCCGGGGCTGTTGCGCAAGGCACCGGGGATGCTGTTCAGCCCGAACCAGCCGCTCTTTGTGAAGTGGTCGTATCTGCCGCGCCTCGCGCCGTTCCTGCGCAGCTATCTCAAGCATGCGACTGCAGCATCGGTGGACCGGATATCGACTGCGCTTTGGGACCTGTTGCACGATTCACCCGATCAGCACATGGCGCTGGCCAAGGGGACACCGGCAGAGGCGTATCTGACACCGGCTGACTATCTGTTCGGCTACAAGGACCGAGAGGCGTTTCTGGCAGACAGCTTTGGATGGGATGTGCGGCGCCGGCGCGGCAGTCCGTTCGAGGAGATGGACGCGCAGGCCATGGCCGCGCATGACCCGGTGCTGACGGGGCGGTTCGGCTATGGCGTGCGCTGTCCCGGACACGGGCAAGTCACCGATCCGGGGGCCTATGTGCAGGCGCTGGCGGCAGAATTCGAGGTGAAGGGCGGTCGTTTCGTCAAGGCCGAGGTCCTCGACGCGAGGCTTTCGGATGGCGAATGCACCGGGCTGGAGACGAGCGCCGGGCCGATGCGGGCGGATCGCTATGTGATGACATTGGGTGCCTGGAGCGGGCCACTGGCGCGCAAACTGGGTGTCACGGTGCCGCTTGAATCTGAGCGCGGCTATCATGTTGAATTCGTCAATCCCTCGATCACGCTGAAATCTACGGTGATGGTTGCCAGCGGCAAATTCGTGATGAATTCGATGCAGGGGCGGTTGCGCTGCGCGGGCGTGGTCGAGTTCGGCGGGCTGGACGCACCAGCCTCTGCTGCACCCTTTGCGCTGTTGCGGCGGCAGGTCGCGGACTTGTTTCCTGAGCTGAGTTATGATCGTGTCGACGAGTGGATGGGCCATCGGCCCGCCACAGCCGATTCAATCCCGGTCATCGGGGTCAGCCCCAAGGCGCGGAATGTTCTTCTGGGCTACGGGCATCATCATATCGGCCTGACGGGGGGGCCAAAAACCGGACGTTGGATCGCGCGGCTTGTCGCGGGCCAGCCCACGAACACGGATCTGGCGGCTTACGCGCCTGACCGGAAGATCTGAACCATATCAGACATAACAGAGAGGAAGCGACATGAAGACTTTGACATCCATCCTGACGGCCTCGGTCGCGGTTCTGGGCCTGACGGGCACGGTTTCCGCGGAAAACTGGGACATGCCGATGGCCTATCCGGCCAATAACTACCACACGGAGAACGCCCAGAAATTCGTCGATGCGGTCAAGGCCTGCACCGGCGGTGAGCTGGAGATCACCATTCACGCGGGCGGGTCGCTGTTCAAGGGCGACGAGATCAAGCGCGCAGTGCAGGTCGGTGAAGCACAGATCGGCGAGCGGCTGTTGTCAGCCCATGCGAACGAGAACCCGGTTTTCGGCTATGACTCCGTGCCATTCCTTGCCACCTCTTTCGAAGCATCCGAGAAACTTCGGGCGGCAGCCCAGCCGACGCTGAACAAGGTGCTGAACGATCAGGGGCTGACGCTGCTCTATTCCGTTCCATGGCCGCCGCAGGGTCTGTACTTCGCACAAGAGGTCAATTCGACCGCAGACATGGCCGGTATCAAGTTCCGTGCCTATAATGCCGCGACGGCTCGTGTAGCCGAACTGGCTGGAATGATTCCGACCCAAATCGAAGCGTCAGAACTGAAGCAGGCGCTGGCCACAGGTGTCGTCGCTTCGTTCATATCCTCGGGATCGACGGGGGTGGATGAAAAGGTCTGGGAAGACCTGACGCATTTCTACGATGCCAAGGCCTGGCTGCCGCGGAACTCTGTATTCGTGAACTCCGAGGCCTTCAGCGCGTTGCCGGAAGCTTCACAGAAGTGCTTGACGGATGAAGCGGCCAAGGCGCAGGTCATGGGTGCGGAAAACGCAGCGGCGCTTGCCGGTGGCTTTGTCGACACTTTGGCCGATAACGGTATGAATATTGTCGTGCCCGAGAGCCAGCTGGCCGCCGATCTTGCTGGCATCGGCGAGACCATGACTGCGGAATGGCTGGAAAGTGCCGGTGACGACGGCAAAGCGATCGTCGACGCCTACAAGAACTGAGTGAACGGCCCCTTGCCTTGCTGAGGCGAGGGGCATTTCCTTTTCCCGATGCCGCTTTGACGGCTGGCCAGGCGTGAAGGGGCACCAGTTGCGCGCTTTTCTTGATGCAGTCTACAAGACCTCGGGCATTGCTGCGGCCGTGGCCCTGATTGCGATATTGCTGCTGGTGACGGCGCAAATGGTTGCCCGCTGGTCAGGCTCCCTGATCTCTGGCGGCGCGCAATACGCGGGCTATGCGATGGCGGCGACGTCGTTTCTTGCCTTGGCCTACACGTTCAATCACAATGCCCATATCCGCGTCTCGCTGTTTGTCACCAAGGCGGGGCGCTGGCGGCGTGGGGTCGAGATCTGGTGTTACACAGTGGCTTCGCTCGCCGGCTTGTTTCTGGCTTGGTATGCGATCAAGGCAGTGCGCGTTTCAATCAAGCTGAACGACATCTCGCAAGGGCAGGACGCGACGCCGTTGTGGATTCCACAGACCTTCATGGCGGTTGGGGCAGTGATCTTTGCCATCGCATTGGTCGATAACCTGCTGCGCATACTTTTTGCCGAGTATCAGGGGGTCGAACCCGATGAATTCGCTGCAGATTGGGGTAGCTATCTCTTCCAATCCCGGACCAGCCGGGTCGCTTTATTCGGCGCGGTGTTGCTGATCACTTATGCGGCGATGCAGATGATGACCGGGTTCGACCGAGATGCGGTTGCGCTGAAGATCGGGATATTCCTGTTCGTGCTGTTCTTCCTCTTGGGGTCGGGAATCTGGGTTGGGCTGGCGCTGATGGGGGTCGCTTATATCGGGATGATCGGGTTTACCTCTCGGGACCCCGGAAACGCGATGATCATCACGGTCTGGACGGGGGCAAGCAGTTGGACTTTGACCGCTTTGCCACTCTTTATCTGGATGGGAGAGATCCTGTACCGGACAAGGTTGTCCGAGGATATGTTCAAGGGTCTTGCCCCGTGGCTTGCCCGGTTTCCCGGCGGTTTGCTGCATACGAATGTGGTGGGCTGCACGGTTTTCGCTGCGGTGTCCGGATCGTCAGCCGCGACGCTGACGACGGTCGGCAAGATGTCGATTCCCGAGTTGCGCAAGCGCGGCTATCCGGAGTTCATGACCATCGGTACGCTGGCCGGGGCCGCGACTCTGGGGCTGATGATCCCGCCCTCTCTGACGCTGATCGTCTATGGCGTGACGGTTAAGGAGAGCATCACCAAGCTTTTCATGGCCGGGGTCCTGCCGGGGCTCGTGCTGGCCGGGATGTTCATGCTTTACATCGTCGGCTGGTATTACCTGCGGCCTTCCGAGCGGCCGGAGCCCGAGCCGCGGGTGGGGTTTGTTGACTCATTGAAGAACTCGACACTGCTGATCCCGGTCATTGCGCTTGTGACGCTGGTCATCGGGTCTATGTACACCGGCTATGCCACCGCGACCGAAGCGGCGGCGTTCGGTGTTATCGGCGCACTTGTGCTTGCGGCGTTTCAGGGGTCGCTGAATCGCGAGACCTTCATCGAAAGCCTGCTGGGGGCGACCCGGACCTCGGCGATGATTGCCCTGATCCTCATGGGGGCAGGATTCCTGTCACTGTCGATGGGATTCACCGGGTTGCCTCGGGCGCTGGCGGCCTGGATTGCGACTCTGAACCTGTCGCCGATTGCGCTGATCGCGGCGCTGACGGTTTTCTACATCATCATCGGTATGTTCCTTGACGGCATTTCGGCCGTTGTTCTGACCATGGCGATCATCGAGCCGATGGTACGCGGGGCGGGGATTGACCTGATCTGGTTCGGGATATTCATCGTCGTCGTCGTGGAGATGGCGCAGATCACACCGCCGATCGGGTTCAACCTGTTCGTGCTGCAAGGCATGACCCAACATGACATTGCCTATATCTCGAAGACCGCCCTGCCGATGTTCCTGATTATGGTGCTGATGGTCGGAGTGCTGGTTGCATTTCCATGGCTTGCGACCTGGTTGCCAGAGCAGCTTTTGCAGCGACCGCAATGAAGGGCGGTGCAGGGCTGCGATTCCTGTCGCTGGTCGGACGTCATGCCTCGCTCGTTTTGCTGGTGGGCATGGGCGTGGTGGCGCTGCTGCCCGGTGTGTCGGCGCTTCTGCGCCCGGCGCTACCGGCGCTGGTGTCACTGGTGCTCGGTCTTGCCATCGCGCGGTTGGACATGGGCGCAGTGCTGCGGGACATCGTTGATCCGAAGAAGGGCGCGCGGCTGCTGGTTCTTGTCTTTCTCTTCCTGCCCCTTACAGCGCTCTTGCTTGTCGTGCTGGCAAGGCTGGCAGGCGCGGGCCAAGGTCTCGTGCTGCTGGTGCTGGTCTTCGGGGCGGCGCCGCCGATCAGCTCTGCCGCCAGCCTGAGCCTCTTGCTGGGCTATGACGCCCGGACCACCCTGCAGGTCAGCCTGTTGGCAACGATTCTGGCGCCGTTCTTGGGCCCGATGTGTTTCGCGCTTGCTTCTGTCGATGCCGATGTCGATTTGTTCGCGATGTCTATCCGAATTGCCGCGATGATCGCGGGTGGCTTCGCCATCGGGCTTGGGTTGCAGCGGGTGATCGGGAAAGAAATGATCGGGGCACATGCGATGGCGTTCAACGGCGCCGTGGCGTTATCCATGCTCTTGTTCCTTTTTCCGCTTCTGGACGGCGTGTCGGCCAATGTCGTCGCCGCGCCGCTGCAGTCCGTGGGCTTGCTGGTTCTGGCGCTGTGCCTTAACTTTGGCGGCAATTTGCTGGTGCGCCGGATCGCATGGCCAATGAGCGGACCCGCGACAGCCGAGGCGCTTGGGCTGATGTTCGGCAATCGCAACGTCTCGTTCTACCTTGCCGTTCTGCCTTTCAATCCAATGCTGAGCGTGTTTGTCGCCGCTGCGCAAATTCCGATCTACGCAACACCGGCGCTTTTCAGGGCGCGCTGGGCGAGGCCCGGAAAATGAAGGAAGGCGGGCCATTCATTGGTGTGCTGATGCTTGATACCGCTTTCCCGCGTCCGCTTGGCGATGCCGGAAACTCCGCAAGCTATGGTTTGCCCGCCCGCCTGAGGGTTGTCCCGAAGGCCGAAACTCTCGAGATCGTGCGCGATGGCCTGCCGGCAGAGGCACTGGTTCAGGGGTTCATCGCGGCGGCGCGGGCACTTGAAGCCGAGGGTGCCGTTGCGATCGTCTCAACCTGCGGCTTCCTGATTTTGGTTCAGCGCCGAATCGCGGCTTCTGTCAGCGTGCCGGTTATGCTGTCCGCAATGTCGCTGCTGCCTTTGGTAAAAGCGGTCCACGGCGGGGCGCCCGTTGGCGTTCTTACGGCTTCGGCCGCTCAACTTGGACCGGGGATGCTGGAAGCGGCGGGTGTGTCGAAAGCCGACGTCCGGATTGCAGGGCTTGAGGCGTGCAGCGCTTTTTCGCAGGCGATCCTCGTGCCCAAAGAGCGGCAGCCCGCGACGCTCGACGAGGCGGCGATTGGGGCTGCGGTAGTGGCGAAGGCTCAGGCGCTTTGCACCGCGACGCCCGAGATCTCGGCGTTGGTGCTGGAATGCGGGAACCTGCCGCCCTACGCGGCCGCAATCGAGATGGCGACGGGTCGGCCGGTCTATTCCATCCTAGACGGCGCGCGGCTGATCGCGGCGCGCGGTTTCCCAGGCTAAGCAGTCGGGCGATGCCGGTCAAAATCCGCCTTCTGGTCCATTCGGACATTGTGGCGGTTGGCAGAGGTGCTAAGAATTGTCCCTGAAGATTACAGGAATTGGTTTGGTGAACATGCAATATGCAAGACCGGAAACCGCTGCTGAAGCCTCGAAGCTCTTGGCCGAGGCACGCGGAGCGACTCGGGTGCTGGCCGGGGGCACGGATGTCCTTGTGCAGTTGAAGGCCGGTATGGTCGAGCCCGATCTAATCGTCGATATCAAGAAAATCGACGGGATCAGGAGCATCACGCAGGAAGACGGAGGCTACCGTGTCGGAGCGGCCGTGTCCGGTGCGGAGCTTGGCGAACATGCTGGGGTTGTTGCGCTTTGGCCCGGTGTTGTCGAAGGGTTCGAGTTGATCGGATCGACGCAAGTTCAGGGCCGCGCGACGATGGCTGGTAACCTGTGCAACGGATCGCCGGCCGCGGATAGTGTGCCGGGAATGGTCGCCGCGCAGGCGATCGCGCGGATTCAGGGCCCTGCCGGGACGCGGGATTGCCCGGTCGCGGACATTCCGGTGTCACCGGGCAAGATCTCGCTTGCGAAGGGCGAGATCATCACATCGATCTTCCTGCCCGCGCGACCCAATCATGCGTCCGACGCTTACCTGCGGTTCATTCCGCGCACCGAGATGGACATTGCCGTGGCTTCCGCGGCGGTTAGTCTTGTGTTGGATGGCGCGGGCGTCTGCACATCGGCTCGTGTCGCGCTGGGCGCCGTTGCGCCAACGGTCGTTCTGGTGCGCGGGGCTGCCGATTGCCTTGTCGGGACCAAGCTGGAAGACAGCGCGCTTGCCGCGCTCTCCGATGCCTGTTCCGCGGCCTGCAATCCGATTGATGACAAACGCGGAACCGTTGAGTTCCGTACCCAGGTTGCGGGTGTGCTGGCCAAGCGCGCTGCCCGTATCGCCTATGACCGCGCCGGAGGCCGCTGATGAAGAACATACCTGTATCGACGACGATTAACGGCGACCCGATTGAGTTTCTGTGCGGCCCGGACGAGACACTGCTTGAAGTCCTGCGTAATAGGCTGGGGCTGACAGGCGCCAAGGAAGGCTGCGGCACCGGTGACTGTGGGGCCTGTAGCGTGACGCTGAACGGTCGGCTGGTTTGTTCCTGTCTGGTACTTGGCGCTGAGGCCGAGGGTGGAGAGATTTCCACGGTTGAAGGGTTGGCGGCGGGAGACGCACTGCACCCGTTGCAACAGGCCTTCATCGATCATGCGGCCCTGCAATGCGGTGTTTGTACGCCGGGAATTCTGGTGGCGGCGAAGTCGCTTCTGGACAAGAATCCGAACCCGACCGAGACCGAAATTCGGTACTGGCTGGCTGGCAACCTGTGCCGCTGCACCGGATATGACAAGATCATCAAGGCGGTCCAGATCGCTGCAGAAGAGATGAGGAGCGCCTGACATGGCACTGGATTCGCAAGCAAAAAAGGTCTTCAAGCAGGTCGGAACCCGCCCGCGGCGCCCCGATGGGGTCGACAAGGTCACCGGTCGTGCAATGTACGGCGCGGATGCAACCGCTCCGGGTATGCTCTTTGCTCGCGTCCTGCGCAGCCCGCATGCCCATGCCGTGATCAAGTCGATCGACGCGTCGGCAGCGCTGGCGCAGAAAGGCGTGAAGGCGGTTGTCACTTCGGCGGATTTCGGGGTACCCGAGGATCTGTTCATCCGTGACGTGCAGGACAACTGCATGGCGCGTGGCAAGGTGCTCTACGATGGCCATGCGGTCGCGGCGGTTGCTGCGGTCAGCGATGCGGTGGCAAAACAGGCGCTCAAGCTGATCAAGGTCGACTACCAGGTGCTGCCGCATGTCACCGATGTGGACGAGGCGATGAAGCCCGGCGCGCCGGTCGTTCAGCAGGGCCGGACCGAGGAAAACGTCGGGCCGGGTTTTTCTGAGAACGTCACCACTTATTGTGAGTTTGGCCACGGTGATCTGGTTGCCGGCTTTGCAAAGGCCGACAGGATCCTTGAGCGCAGCTTCAAGACTGCCGCGACACATCAGGGCTATATCGAACCGCATGCCTGTCTTGCTTCTGTGACTTCGGATGGGAAGGCGGACTTGTGGTGCTGCACGCAAGGGCAGTTTCATGTGCGCAATGTCTGCGCCGAGATCATGGGGATGGAATCGAGCCAGTTGCGCGTGACCGCATCCGAGATTGGCGGCGGGTTCGGCGGCAAGACGACCGTGTTTATCGAACCGGTCGCGCTGGCGTTGTCGCGCAAGACCGGGCGTCCTGTGAAAATGGTAATGAGCCGGGAAGAGGTTTTTCGGGCGACGGGGCCGACGGTTTCATCGTCGATGGACGTAAAGATCGGGATGACCAGGGACGGGCGGATCACCGCAGCCGAAGCGCATTTGCGCTATCAGGGCGGAGCCTTTCCGACGGGCACGGTGACAATGGGAGGGCAAAGCGCCTTTGCCGCCTACGATCTGGAGGCGGTGCGGACCTACGGCTGGAACGTGATGACGAACCGTCCGAAAGAAGCTGCCTATCGTGCGCCGGGTGCGCCGATGGCGATCTATGCGGTTGAAAGTGTGGTCGATGAATTCTGCCAGCATTTCGGGCTGGACCCGCTGGATGTGCGGTTGATGAACGCGGCCAAGAAGGGAACGCGGTCTTCCTATGGGCCGACCTTCGATGCAATCGGTCTGATTGCCACTCTGGAAGCGGCCAAGGCGCATCCGCACTACACTGCGCCGCTCGGACCAAATCAGGGCAGGGGGCTGTCCTGTGGCTTCTGGTTCAACTTTGGCGGCAACACATGCGTGACGCTGAACGTCAACAGCGACGGGACTATCGGAGTGACCGAGGGCAATCCCGATATCGGAGGATCGCGGGCCTCGATCAGCCTTATGGCGGCGGAAGAGCTGGGGATTCCCTATGACAAGGTCCGCACCATCGTCGCTGACACCAATTCGATCGGCTACAACGATATTACCGATGGCAGCAGGGTGACGTTCTCGGTCGGGTTGGCGACCATTCAGTCGGCACGAAATGCGATCAAGGTCATGTGCGCGCGGGCGGCCAAGATCTGGGGCATCGATGAAGACGCCGTGATCTGGGAAGACGGGGCAGCCAAGCCTTCCGGCCCCAATGCTGGCGATTTCGAGCCGATGACGCTGGCCGAAATTGCCGCTGTATCGGCTGAAACCGGCGGGCCGATTGCCGGGCACCATGAAGTCAATGCCGATGGCGCCGGTGTCAGCTTTGGCGTTCATCTGGCGGATGTCGAGGTTGACCCGGAAACCGGGGCCACCAAGGTTCTGCGCTACACGGTATTCCAGGATGCAGGGCGGGCCGTGCACCCCGACTATGTCGAGGGCCAGATGCAGGGCGGCGCTGCACAGGGTATCGGCTGGGCGCTGAACGAGGAATATATCTACGGCAAGGACGGCAGGCTGCAGAACGCCGGTTTCCTCGATTACCGTGTGCCAGTGGCTTCCGACCTGCCGAATATCGACACGGTAATCCTCGAGATTCCGAACCCGGGCCATCCTTACGGTGTGCGTGGCGTCGGCGAGACGCCGATCGTGCCGCCTCTTGCCGCCCTTTCGAATGCGGTATCGCGGGCTGTTGGAGTGCGGATGCACGAACTGCCAATGTCGCCGCCGAAGCTCTTGAAGGCGATGAACGGAAAGGGCTGACGTGGTCCACGTGAAGATATGGGGATCGCTGCGGCACGCCACCGAAGGAAAGGACGAGGTGGAGGTCGAGGCGGCCAATTTCCGACAATTGTTGGATCAGTTGTCCACCAAGTATCCGGGGCTGCGGCCACAGATTGAGCGCGGCGTCTCTCTTGCGCTTGACGGAAGGATTTATCGGGAAGCTTGGTTCACCGAGATCGGACCGGAAAGTGAGGTCGTTCTTATGCCTTACATGACTGGCGGATAGGGCACAGCCGAAACAGAAGAAGCCCCGGAAGTGTTCCGGGGCTTCTTCTCTTTCACGTGAGCTAGAGGCTTGCGTTGCACTCCTTGGCCATTTCGATGGCTTTCTTGGTGCCGGTCAGGTCGACTTCGAACACCCAATCCTTTTCAGGGAAGACGATCATCTTGTACTGCTGCGCGATGTCGGTCACGAACTGTGGGTCGTCCGACAGGACGTAGCCGCCGGAATAGCCCTTGGTGATATTGCCGCGCATTCCAGTGGATTCCCCTATATAAAGGTTCTCGCCAATGGCGATCGCGACAGCAGCCTTGTCATCCTTCTTGATGCCGGTTTCGGCCAGCGTGAACACGCCGACGTAACCAACGCCTCGATCCTCTGTCAGACCCATCTGCACGACGTTGCCAACCTCGTCGATCTTTTCGATCAAGCAGGACCCTTTTTCGGTATCGGCGAAGACCTTCCAGCCTTCGACTTCGCCGTATTTCATGAATGTCTCGGCCACGGCACCGTTTGCGGCAAAAGCCAGGACAAGGGCCCCGCTTGCGATCATTCCTAGATTTGGCATCTGTAACTCCTGTGTTCTCATTGTTCGTGTTGGTGCGAAAGACTACGCCTAACGCGTGAGCCTAGTGTTCTGATTGCATGATTCAATAGCGACTGTTTCGGCGCAAGTCATGCCTTGCCGCCGCCCTCGAATTGGCCGTGCTGGCCGTCCCAGTCGGTTTTCACGAGCAGGTCTATGAAGGCGGCCAGATAGTCGGGTGTCTGTTTTGCCTTGCGGTAGAGAAGATCCACACGACGCTTTTCCTGCAGGCCTTCGATCTTGCGAAAACTAAGTTGGCGCGGGTCTATATGGACAACGGAGCTGGGCAGGACCGTGATCCAGTTTCCGGCCCTTACCATCGAGATCAAGGACAGAGTGTTCTGTGCAGAAATCCGGGTTCCAGATAAAACTTCTTGGAACGCGGGGGAGGTGATCGAGGCACAAAGTTCGTTCAGGACGAACTGGTGCTTGGAAATTTCGGCAAAGTTGGGGGCTTCCTGTCGACGCGCGAGGGGATGATCTCTGGCGCTGACCAGACCGAAGGCGTCCGAGAACAGGACCTGTTGATGGACATCCTGCAACTGCCCGGTCGACGTGGCGATGCCGATATCGACCAGCCCGCGTGATAGCGCATTCAGGACGCCTGTTGAATCCATGTCACGCAATTCGATCGATATACTGGGGTTGGTCTTGGCGAATTGGCTGACGGCCTTCGGGAAGACCAGCCCCGCGACAGAGGGGACAGCCGCGATTCGTATAAGGCCCTTGGGCGTTCTGGCAAAGGTCTCGATGGCGCGGATGGTGTTATCGAACTGCCGCAGTTCCGCTTGCGCCTGTTCCAGCACGTATTCGCCCAGCGCCGTCAAACGGTTCTTGCGGTCACTTTCGAACAGCCGCTGACCAAGCTGATCTTCCAGTTGTTTCAGCGTCATCGAGATTGCCGAGGGCGTGCGGGCCAACTGAGTGGCGGCCTCCGCGAGGCTGCCGGTCTGAGCGACGATGGCAAAGCTGCGGAGCATCTCGATCTTGATCGACAACTTCAAGAATCCTGAAAAAGACTTCAATTATTTAAGTTTGACTGAAGTAATGAAGGAAGTCCATTGTGTTCGCACACTCAGACCGGAGATCCTTATGCCCGCAACGAAGCTGAATTTGATCGCCGGAAACTGGACCGCCGGGGACAGCGAGATCGAAAACCGCAATCCATCGGACTTGAGCGATCTAATCGGGCTCTTTGCACAAGCCAGTGCCGACCAACTTGATGCAACGCTAGACCGGGCCGCTGCCGCTCAGGTGGAATGGGCGGCATATGGACCGGAGCGCAAGCAGGCTGTGCTTATGAACATCGGCAACGAGTTGATGGCCCGCAGCGAGGAGTTGGGAACGCTTCTTTCGCGGGAAGAGGGCAAGCCGGTTGCGGAAGGCAAAGGTGAGGTGTTCCGGGCTGGCCAGTTTTTTACATATTATGCCGCCGAATGCCTGCGCCAGATCGGTGAGAATGCCGACTCTGTTCGCGCGGGTGTCGAGGTCGATGTCAGGCGCGAACCTGTTGGTGTCGTTGCGATAGTCTCGCCGTGGAATTTTCCAACGGCAACGGCGTCATGGAAGATCGCACCGGCGCTTTGCTACGGGAATGCCGTGGTCTGGAAGCCGGCGAACCTGACCCCGGCCTCAGCGGTTGCACTGTCAGAGATCATAGCAAAGCAGGACATACCCAAGGGCCTCATGTCATTGGTTATGGGGTCTGGCCGGGCGGTTGGGCAACGGCTTGTGGAAAGTCCCAAGGTGAATGCTATTTCCTTTACCGGGTCGGTGCCGGTGGGCAAGGGAATTGCCATGGCCGCGATCCAGAACCTGACAAAGGTGCAGATGGAGATGGGGTCGAAAAACGCGCTGGTCGTGGTGGACGACGCGGATTTGGAACTGGCGGTTACGCTGGCGCTGGCGGGCGCATTTGGGGGGACCGGGCAAAAGTGCACTGCATCGTCGCGTCTGATCGTTCACGCCGCGGTGCATGACGCATTTGTTGAAAAGCTGGTCGCCGGAACTAAGGCTTTGAAGGTCGGACATGCGCTCGAGCCGGGGACCCAAATCGGTCCGGTGGTCAGCGAGCAGCAATTGAACGACAACCTTGGCTACGTGGAGATTGGGCAGGCAGCGGGGGCGGAGCTGGCCTGTGGCGGTCAACGTCTGAATATGTCGACCGAGGGCTATTACATGTCTCCGGGCGTTTTTCTGAACACGACGAATGACATGCGGATCAATCGCGAGGAAATGTTCGCGCCTTTGGCCGCCGTCATAAAGGTCGATAGCTACGCCGAGGCGCTGGCGACCGTGAACGACACGAATTTCGGCCTGACCTCCGGAATCGTCACGACGTCTCTTGCCCGTGCCAGCCATTTCCGGCGCAATGCGAAGACCGGCGTTGTAACGGTGAACCTGCCAACCGCGGGCACAGACTACCATGTGCCCTTCGGCGGGCGCGGCGACAGTTCCTATGGGCCGCGTGAGCAGGGCAAGGCGGCAGCCGAGTTCTATACAACTGTCAAGACCGCCTATATCAGCGCGGGGACGCCGCAGTGATGCGGATCGACAACCTGCAATATGCAAACTGGTCGGAGAAGATATTTCGTCAAATGCGGGAAGGCGGGGTCGATGCGGTTCATGTCACCGTTGCCTATCACGAAACTTTCCGCGAGACAGTCCAGAATTTGGAAAGATGGAACCGCTGGTTCGAGAAATATCCTGACTTGATCCTGAAGGGCCAATGGGCCAGCGACGTAGACAAGGCGCGCGAAACCGGCCGAACGGCGATCTTTTTCGGGTTCCAGAACCCAAGCCCCATCGAAGATGACATTGGGCTGATCGAGATTGTCCATACGCTTGGTGCGCGCTTCATGCAGCTGACGTACAATAACCAGTCGCTGCTGGCGACCGGCTGTTATGAGGCGGAAGACACCGGCATCACCCGCATGGGTCGACAGGTCATCAAAGAGATGAACCGAGTCGGCCTTGTCGTGGACATGAGCCATTCTGCCGACCGGTCCACGATCGAGGCTGCGGCCCTTTCAGAGCGGCCCATCGCGATCACTCATGCCAATCCGTTCGAATGGGCTCCGGCATTGCGCAACAAAAAGGACGACGTTCTGCGGGCGGTCACGGAGGCCGGGGGGATGGTCGGTTTTTCGCTCTATCCGCATCACCTGAAAGATAAATCGGACTGCACATTGGAAAGCTTCTGCGAGATGGTGGCGCGCGCGGCGGAGCGCTATAGTGTGAGCAATCTGGGGATCGGCAGCGATCTGTGTCAGGATCAACCCGATAGTATCGTCGAATGGATGCGGGTGGGGCGCTGGTCAAAGGAAATCGATTACGGTGAAGGTTCGGTTACTGCGCCCGGTTTTCCACCGATGCCGGGCTGGTTTCAGAACAACCTCGACTTTGGCAATATCGAAGCGGGATTGCGGGCGGTTGGCATGGACGAAGCCGAGGTTGCGGCGGTCATGGGCGGAAATTGGTACCGCTTCTACCAAGAGAATTTTGTACCACGGGGGTAAGGCGAATGGGCGCGGCGCAAGGCACGACTATCCCACGACGCGACCCGGCAGTGGTCATGCGGTTGGCGCGCCTGGGGTCGTTCCATCAGAGCAGGTTGAGCTTCATGCGGATCCTGACGCGTCGGATGGCGACCGAAAACTGGAAATTCTCGCGCCCGGTCTTCAACATTGACGAGAAGGGCGTCGGTCATGCGGTCTATTCCGCGGCCGGGCCGCAGCGGACCTACTCACTGGTGGCTTTTGCACATGATCTGCCGTCGGAGAAGCGATCGGACAGGGTGATCGCCGACGCATGGGATGCCACTTTTGCACTGTTTGACGGGGTTCCCGACGCGCAGGACATTGAGCGGCTTGCAGAAAACGTACCATTACAGGAAGCCGGTCGGGTCAGCGAAAGCGAATTGTCGCTGTCGCGCGCAAACCGGTCCGTGCGCCTTTGGGCCCATGTTGTCGAGGCGCTCGCTGGCGGGCGACAGCCGGATCTGAAGCAAGTCCGCGATGTCGGTTATCTGATGCGGACCACGGCCGTTTACGGGTCCGGCAAATTCGGCGCTGCGGATCGCGAGGTGATCGCCGACAGGCCCGAGATGCTGGCACCGTTTCAAGCGGAAATGCTGTCGGTCTACCTGACTCGGGCTTTCGTCCGTGATCTGGTGCAGCACATGGCGCATGTGACGGGCGGCGGCAGTGCTGCTGTCCTCGCCCCTGATATCGCCCGCGAGTTGGGTATCGGGAATTCCACCGGCCTGGGGATGGCACCCTATATCATCAACCATCCCGTCCTGTTCAACAACTGGATCATGGTGCGGGAAGAGGCGATCGCCCGGGTGCGCAGCGTCGCGGTTGCATCTGATGTTGAAATTGCCGTCTTCCGCGAGACATTTCAGCGCGCGCTGATTTCGATTGCGGCATGGCATTCGGAACATCCGATCCAGACCGCGAAACTGGCCAGTCTGCGCAAGGATCTTGAGGCGCTGGGACGGCGCATTGCCGGTGAAGATCTGCGCGGCGATCAACCATGGAACCGCCTGTTTCTCTGGGCGCAAGCAGAGCTTGGAGAAGACGCGCAGGAGTTCGTGGCATCGATCATGCTGGAACCATATGGAGCGTTGGTGGACGGGCTGGCGGATTGCATGGCCGACAGCAATTCCGACGCCTTCCGAATTGCCGGTACAATGACGGTCGAACAGCTCAGGGCGCTTGTCGAGCAGAGTTATGGTTGGGCATTGAACGTCGACTGGGATGCGCCCGAAAACTGTGCTCGAGCCTGGTATGTCTCGGAAGAAAAATTGGAGCCGCGTCTGGGCGAACGGTTCAGCGAACCAATCGCTGAATATGAGCAGCCGCTGGCTCCGGCGCGCGACGCGGCTGTATTGCACACAGCGCTTGCGGGTTGGCCAGACGAAACCCCCATTGCTGAAGTCCTGTTGGCACATCCCGAACATCGCCATAGCGTGCGGCGTGCACAAATTTCTGCCATCGCGCCCTATGGAGAAATTCGTGACAACACGATAGGTGCCACGGTTCTTCCGATTGACATGCTGCGGTGCAAGTTGTCGTTCTTCGGGGCGACCCATTTCGATCCCAGATCGGATCGTTGGGTCCGGATCTGCATGTATGCCGGTGCGCCTTATCCTGAAGAACTGACGCTCGGCAATGAGGATGACTGGGTCTATCCGAAAGGCGTGACCGAATGAGGTTTTCCCTGAATGAGGTTGAAGGCACGGCAAAGCGCGCCGCCCGTGGCGCAGGTTACAGTTGGGGCATGGCGGAGGAGGCCGCCAAGGCAACGCGCTTTCTTTGCGCGCATGGGCTGGATGGTTGCGGCCTTCTGGCTGGGCTTCTGGATCGCGTTGACGGGGCCGACCTGCGCGGCTTCACGCCTCGGTCGATTGCCGGGGAATGGGCCGCGGCGTCAAAGCAATTGTGCCCCGTCTCTGCGGGGGCCGCGCTTTCAGACCACGCGGCCTTGCTGCCGACCGGCAAGGTCGCGATGCGCGGCGTACTGTTTCCGGCGCTTGTTCTGCCCTTCGCAGCTGCTGTGGCGCGGCACTTGGAGACGCCCGTTGCAGTGGAATGGGACGGAGCCCGCATCCTGCTGGACGGATCGGATATGGAATTGTCCGGTGACGCTGCGGCCCCGATCACAAATCGACTGAGTATTGCGCGCGGGGGTGCAATCGAGGCGCCGGTCGCGCGGTCCAGTCGGGCGGCGCCAGATGCTCGCGACTGGGCGGAGCTGAACCGTTTTGCGCATCGTACCTATGCGCCGGCCACCGAAGCGTCGCGGCTGCTTGGCGCGGGAACGGCACTCTCTGACAACGATTGACCCGGGGATATCATGACAAACACCAAGATTCTGAGCCTGAGCGAGATTGAAGACCTGTCCTTCCGCGCTTTGGTGGCGGCTGGCACCTCCGAAGCAAATGCGCGACCATTGGCCATCGCCACCGCTGCCACAGAGGCGGATGGTGTTGCCAGTCACGGTCTGGCCTATATCCCGATCTATGCCGAACATGTGCAATTCGGAAAGGTGGACGGTCACGCGAAACCGACGCTGGAAAGGCCGCGCCCCGGTCTGTTGACGGTCGATGCGGCGACAGGGTTTGCGCATTCGGCGATTGATCTTGGTTTCGCGGATCTCGTTCCACTGGCTATCGAGCAGGGAATTGCGGCGCTTTCGATCCGGAATTCTTATAATTGCGGAGTGCTCGGCATTCACACGGGCCGTCTGGCGAAATCCGGTGTTGTCGGGCTTGGTTTTACCAATGCGCCGGCATCGATTGCCCCGTCCGGTGGGTCGCAGCCCGTTGTGGGGACCAATCCGTTCTCTATCGCTGTTCCGGGAGAAGGCGGGGAGCCGGCCATTCTCATCGACCAGAGCGCAAGCACGATCGCCAAGAGCGAAGTGATGAAGCATGCCCGGGAAGGCAAGTCAATTCCGGTGGGCTGGGCGCTGGATGCCGAGGGCAACCCGACAACTGACCCGAATGTCGGGCTGAAAGGCTCGATGGCGCCTTCTGGAGGTTACAAGGGCGTTGGGATCGCGTTGCTGGTCGAGTTGCTGGCGGCGGCACTCGGCGGCGCCACGCTTGGCAAGGATGCCTCGCCGTTCTCCGGCACCGCCGGAGGCCCGCCCAGGACCGGACAGTTCTTTATTGCAATCGACCCGACCACCACGTCGAATGGCGCATTTGCGAAGCGCGTTACCGACCTCGTCGCGGCCATTCACGGTCAGGCGGGGGCACATTTGCCCGGCGATGGGCGCAAAGCAAAGCGCCAGATCGCGGCCCGGGATGGCGTTGCTGTCAGCGTTGCAACGCTTGATAAGATCAAGGCGATCATAGCCGGCAGCTCGTAGCCGCAGGCTAGTCGGCCAAGGCCTTCTCAGTTCAGGTCCGGATCGGCCCAGTATTTCGTGCCCGCGGCGGTCGCGCGGACTTTCCAGCCCTTGTTGCTGAGCACAAATATTGATCGACCATCTTCAAACCTGACAGATGCATCTTCCCGGTCATCGCCAAACATGGCGCCTGCGTCGGCCGTCGCGTCATAGCCTTGCGTCACGAAATCCTCGAAAGCGGCAGCGGTTTCGAATAGGATGACGATCTGGGTGTCGAGACCGCCCAATCCGAAGGATAGGCCGACGCCGCCGGTTCCCATCTTCATGTAGGTCTTGAGGCCGGTGTCACGCGACACTGCGACGCCGCGACCAAAGCCGGCAGCGACGCCCAGCAGAACCATCTTTCGGGTGTCAAATACGGCATATCCGGCGCTCTGTTCAAAAAGCTCTTGCGCGGATGGGTTTTCGGCAAAGAGTCGGGTGAGTGTTTCTTCCGCGACTTGGTCCAACACTTGCCGACCCGCTTCAACGCTGTCTTCTCCTTTGGCAAGGTCGATGGTGGATTCGACATTCTGTTCAAGAGTCTTGACGGCTCCTTCGGCCTTTTCAGCGGCCTTTGAGGCGCCGTCAGAAATCTTGTCGAACAGAGAACCGGACCATGCGCT
>JAHEAO010000066.1 GCA_024642725.1 Paracoccaceae bacterium
CCCTTCGACGAGGCCATGGCTCTTGCTCAGGGCGACACTGAGGGTCGACTGCGTGCGATCGAAATCTTTGGGAGACTCGGCGCGACGGCTTCTGCAGAGAGAGTATCACTGGATTTGCGTCGCGAGGGTATCGATTTTGCCACCCCAAGACCCCGCGCATCTACTCTGCGCAATCCCATGGGCCTTACAAACCGCCAAATGGATGTCCTGCGAGCACTGAACGATGGGCTGACCAACGCCGAAATCGGTGAGAAGCTCTTCGTTTCGCCAAAGACTGTTGACCATCATGTTTCGGCGATACTGGCGAGGTTGGAAGTCGGTAGCAGAGGTGAGGCAGCAGCGAAGGCACGCAAGCTAGACATACTTTAAGTCACCTGTCTGAAAGCCCATTTCAGTTGGGAGTATTCTCATAACCCATTGATTTTATTGAGCCGTAAGAATCCGCGTTTGGAAGATTTTATGTTCTAAAACAATTGATTAACTCGGAATCATAGTTCGCGTGTCGGGGGTTCAAGTCCCTCCTCCGCTACCAATCTTTTCAATAAGATACTGGACTATTGGTTCACCTCAAAATTGTGGTCGGACGTTCCGTCGGGAATCCTTGTTCTCGCTTCATGCATTTCAGACTTCCCGATAGCCCCGATGCTTGGGTCGGAAGCGCGGCTCAGATAGTGAGAGTCGAGGGTTGTCTTCGCTTGTTTCAATAGATCGCCCGCGATGGCGGCGGTCTCTGGCGGGCTGCAGTTCGTGATCGCAAGGCGCATCAGGGCACGTCCAAGAAAGTCATGCACTTCAAATGTTTAGCGCCTGTTTCCTTGCGGATCGACAGGAGACCCGAAAGCCGCTTTGCGGGCAACCATACGCCGGACAAGGCCGAGTGGTTATTCACACCTCTTCACTGGCAGACGCGATTTCTATCATGTCTTGCGCAGAGAAGTCGTATCCCGCCTCTTGCGCCCAGATTTCCAGCGCATTGCGCATAGGCGCAAAATCCTCATGGTCGGTTCCAAGGTTGTTCAGCTGCCAATAGTCGGATGCGAGGTCAAACAGTTGAAAATCATCCTTGCCGTAGCGAATGATGCGAAAGCGTCCTTTCCGGATCGTGACGCCCTTTCGATAGAAGGAGGGGACCACGCGGTCAGGGTCGCGTTCGCCGGCTAGCATTGGCCTGAGCGAACGTCCGCGCAGCTCTTCGGATGGTGTGATGCCCGACAAATCCAGTACGGTTGGGCCAACATCAAGGAGCGCCACTGGGTCGTCGACCACCTGGCCAATGGGCCGCGCCGGATCAAATATGATGATCGGGACATGCAGGCACTGTTCCCACAATGTCGTTTTTCGGAATAGGTTCCGGTTGCCAAGATGGAATCCATGATCAGAAACGACGATCACAATAGTATTGTCGGCATGGCCGGAAGATTTCAGCGCATTTAGAACCCGGCCCAAGTGGTAGTCACCGTGGCTATAAGCGGAAAAATAGTTGCGGACACTTTTCTGCCAAAAACCCTCTGATCGGAAGTCCTCGTTCTCCGGGATGTTGTTGATCACGTATGGGCTGTCCGCGACGTAGCCATCCCAGTCATCGGGCCGCCGCAGGTTTTCGGCGTCATACATCTCCTTGAAACGGGCTGGCGTGATATGTGGTGTATGAGGGCTGACAAAGCCGACCTCGCGGTAGAAAGGCTGGCTCCCCTCATAGTCCGAAAGGAAACTTATGGCGGAATCGGCGGCCTGTTTGTCAAAGAAGAAATCATCATCGATACCGTCCTTTGCGCCACGCCCGTTGCGGAACCCGCCAAATCTTTTGGATCGCTTGCGAAGCTCGCGCGGAAGCCGGTTGTCGATGGAGAAAGCCTTGCGTTCGTCTGAATAAAGGACGCGATGTTGAGGTCGCCGGAGCGTGGGTTTGTGATGAACCTTGCCGCCGGAAGAGCAGAAATATCCGTTCTGTTTGAGCTGGTAGGCCCAACAAGCTTCGGGGCCGAAACGGTCAAAGAAGATCGTCGAGTTGTCCACAATATCCAATTCATGCGGCATCCTTGACGTCAGCATACTTGCGCGAGAGGCACCGCAGATTGGCGCTTGCGCATAGGCGGAATGAAATGCGGTCGAGACGCCACACAGTTTATCTAGGTTAGGTAGTCTTATCGGCTCATGGAAGGCGGTCTTGTACGGCCACGGAGCCACTGCATCGTCAAAACTGATGAGCAAGATGTTTCTAGCTACCACTATTCTTTCCTTCGATTGAACTTGCAGCGCATTGTTGCCGCCGCTGGTGTTCGTACAGACCGGAGTCCCGTCAGATTATGTTTTGGCGGCGTTGCTACGCAGTTTTCAAGTTGTTCGGAGCTGCAATGCGGCCACATGGGTTTTTCAACCAAGATCATCTGCAGGACGGATGGTCTCTGTATCCATGATGATACTGGGGAACACCACCCACCGAGATGATATTCGACGTTGATCCACCGGCCTGGCGATGGTTCAACTGAGGTAATCGATGTAAATGGTGGCGGCTGCCCCCACTATGACCGACGGTGTGGCGCCGGTTCCTAATCGTTTTGTCAGGAGTTTCTGACAGCACTAGATTCGCGGGCTTTCTGTTGCCGCTAGAGACGACCGAGGCCGCCTCTGTGATTTAGAGATTTCCGCTCAACGTTCTTGGCGATTTGAAAGCACACCGAAGCAAAATTGTCGCGAGTTTGGAAGCGGCCCGCACCAGCATCCTATTAGTATCGGGGTTGAATTGACGACAGACGAGTTTGACAAAGTCGCCTAAGTTCAATCCAATAATTGGACCCTTATTGTTCATAGTTGCAAAACGATTGGCTCTACTCAAAGAGACAATCGCACCATTCTTGCAATACGCCTGAGACATTGTGCACGGACCTGCGACACCGAGAGAATTTCCGGTTAATTTGACGTTCATCTGCCCGTCAAGATTCATTCGACCTTCGCTTTGTTCCCAGCAAATTCCGGCCCGAATCCTCTGGATAATGGGATCTGCAGAGTAAGTTCAGCCCATGTGGCTTGGAGTGATCTGCCCGATTTCCTGAGTGAGATCGGATCTGTGTACGAGTGACCATTGGGCCGCAGGTTGCGCCGCGATCAGCCGTAGTCAGGAATAACTGACCGACCGGCATCTGCACTCTCATTGGTGATGTTTGAAGGACGAGACATATGCAGTTCTATGTACCCCGGGTCATTTCTATGGAGTCCGTCAGCGATCCCATAGTTGCCTCGGCGATCTTGGCGGCCCTGCTTCTGGCATTCCTGCTGATCGTCGATCAGGGATAGCGGTGGTTCAATTGACATTACAACCATTTCAAATGACCGAGACCGAGTGGGAACTCCTTGACCAACTCGACAGAGGGACCCTCAGATGGAGCCCTTTGGTTGGGGATTGTTGGAGAGACTTGGTTAACCTCGGTTATGTGAAGCCGAACTTTGGTCCCATAACCGAAAGCGGAAGAGCCGCATTGCAGGATTGGCGGAAGAGCCTCAAACGAAAGTAGCAAGGTGGCCTTCTCTCTTGCGCCACCTCTTTATCTTCGCCCTTGCTCCGTGGCGGACCAGGAAAATCCGGCGAACGAGAGCTGAGGGTTTGCGACAAGCTTAGCGGGCGCCCCATGTATCGGAGAGCCGATAGCCTTCGGGCCACGGATCGGACGGGTCAAGCATGTGCTGGTGGATGCCAGTGATCCATCCGCGCCCCGAGATTTCGGGAACGATCGCCGCCCGCCCGCCTACGCGGGTCAATTCGACTATAGTGCCGTGAAACGACGAACCGATGATTGATTGAGCGGTCAGGCGGTCCTTCGGCTTCATACGACCACGTGCGTGCAGAATGGCCATCCGTGCCGATAGCGCCGTGCCTGTGGGAGATCTGTCGACCTTGCCGGGTTGGATGGCTACTGCGGCAGTGGTTTCCAACCCTTCGGCGGCCTCTGTCAGCGGCCCAGCGAAAAGGCAGAAAGAGATATGCTTCCAATCTGGGTTCTCCGGATGCTCGAAGCCTAGTTGCTCGTTCGCGGCGTTAGTGATCTTGACGCCCAACTTGGCGATATCATGTGCCTCGTCTTTGGTCAGGGCAAAACCCATAGCTGCGGCATCGACGATCACAAAACTGTCGCCGCCATAGGCGGTATCAACGTTGAGCGTTCCGAGCCCTTCGACATCCATCTTTTGGTCCAGTTCGGCAGCGAATGAGGGAACGTTCTGCACGTGGATGCGTTCAGCTTTACCGTTGCGGCATTCTGCCCGAACTCGCACAAGACCGCCGGGAGCCTCTAGCACCATATGTGTCTCGGGCTCCTGCATCGGGACCAGTCCGGCATCCAGCAGCACCGTCGAAACGCAGATTGAGTTTGAGCCGGACATGGGCGGCGTGTCCTCGGGCTCCATTATGATCCATGCTGCCTGCGCCTCAGGGTGCTTTGGTGGCACCAGAAGGTTCACGTGCCGGAAGACGCCGCCGCGCGGCTCGTTAAGAACAAAGTGGCGCAACGTCTGGTCGCGGGCAATCCAGCGGCTTTGCTCCCAGATCGTGTCGCCCGGCGGTGGCAGCACACCTCCCACGATCACGTCGCCAACCTCGCCTTCGGCATGGGCAGAGATTACGTGGATCGTCTTTGTGGACCGCATCCTAGAGGTCTTTCATCAGCCGCAGCGCGTCGTAGATCGCGGCGTGCGTGTTGCGAGCACTGACGGCATCGCCGATGCGGAACAGTTGGAACCGGCCCGCAGGGTTACGCATCACATGCTGAGGTCGGCCTCCGATCAGTGCGTCGTGGTCCACTGCGCCTCGGTTCGAAGACAACGGCTTGAGCTCGAAATACAGATCATCAAGTGGCAGCGTGCCATAGTTTACAACAATCTGATCATAGGTTTTGTTAAGGGTGAATTCACTGTAGTCTGTGCCAATGGTTGCCATCAACCGATTGCCCTCCTTTTTCACGTCCTTTAGGCGCCGCGTGACGGTGAAGGTCACATCCTTGTCCTGCAGCGCGCGCATGTAAGGAACGAGGTTCATGGCCATGATGTCAGGCGCGAAGGTGCGGTCGGGGGTCATCACTTCGACTTTCGCGCCCGCGTTGGCTGCCACTTCGGCCGCCATCAGGCCGGGATGGTCGCCACTTTCGTCGTAGATCAGCACGTCCTGCGCCGGCTTCACATCGCCCGAGATCAGATCCCAGGCGGAAACAACCAAAGGCTGTCGCTGTCCTGACTCGAAGAGTTCGGTGTTGGGCAGACCGCCCGTGGCGACGATCACCACGTTAGGGGTCAGTGCGGTAACATCCCCTGCCTCAGCCCAGGTGTTGAAACGAAATTCCACGTCGCGTGCCGCGCATTGAGCCATGCGCCAGTCAATAATCGAGATCATCTCACGCCGTCTCGGGTTCTGTGCAGTCAGGCGAACCTGCCCGCCGGGATCGGGTTGGGCTTCGAACACGGTCACATGGTGGCCCCGCTCAGCGGCCACCCGCGCAGCTTCAAGCCCGGCGGGGCCTGCGCCAACGATGACGATCCTCTTGCGCTCGGGTGCCTTTGCGATGACGTGCGGCATCGTCAATTCGCGTCCCGTTGCGGGATTGTGAATGCACAAAGCCTCACCCGCCTGATAGATCCGGTCGAGGCAGTACGTGGCGCCGACACAGGGACGGATGTCGTCCTCGCGGCCCTCCATGATCTTCTTCACGATATGAGGGTCAGCCATATGGGCGCGCGTCATTCCAACCATATCGAGTTGACCCGACGACACCGCGAACCGGGCCGTTGCCACGTCAGGAATTCGTGATGCGTGGAAGACTGGCATCCCGGTTGCGGCGCGGATGGCCCCTGCCAATCCCAGATGCGGTGCGCTGGCCATTCCTTGAATCGGAATCATATCCGTCATCGCAGGATCGGTGTGGATCCGGCCGCCGTTGATATTGAAGACATCGACAAGTCCAGTGGCCTGGATGTGACGAGCGAGCCTTATGCCTTCTTCTTTGGTGATGCCGCCCGGTGTCTTTTCATCTGCGCCCATCCGCAAGCTCAGGATGAAATCCTTCCCGACCCGGTCGCGCACCGCTTTGAGCACGTCGATTGTCAGCCTGGCGCGGCTCTCGACAGAGGCACCACCGTATGGTCCGTCCAGGTTATTTGTCAGCGGGGACATGAACTGATCCAAAAGGTGTCCGTGGGTCATGATTTCCACCCCATCCATGCCGCCCGCTTTCATGCGTTCTGCCGCTTCGGCGAAGTCACCGATGATGCGTTCGATGTCCCATTCTTCGGCGAACTTTGGGAACATCCGGTGCGCAGGTTCGCGGTGTATGGTCGACGATACCGAAGGCAGCCAGTCGCCCTTGTCCCAGGCCGTCCGACGTCCCAAATGTGTCAGTTGGATCATCACTGCGCAGCCATGGTCGTGGCAAGCGTCAGTCAACTTCCTGATCCACGGCACGACTTCGTCTTTGTAGGCAAGTATGTTGTTGAACACCGGCGGGCTGTCCCTCGATACCGCTGCCGACCCTGCCGTCATTGCCAGCGCCACTCCGGCCTTCGCTCGTTCAGCGTGGTAGGCGGCGTAGCGCTCTTTCGGCATACCATCCTCCGGATATGCCGGTTCGTGGCTGGTGGTCATGATTCGATTTCGGAGAGTCAGGTGCTTGAGCTGGTAGGGCTGGAGAAGCGGGTCGCTGGACATGATGGATACTCCCGGCAGGCCAAATCTACTTCGCTATAATGTCCACCAATGTCAAGTAATAGTTCACTGCTGTATATTTCTCTTGTGAACCAGCAGTCGAGGAAATATGATCCCTGCCATGAGATCGGGATCCGGACCATTGGCAGCACCTGAAAAAGCCTCGGGCTGGCGCGGATCGCGGGAGATCTGGCTAGAGGCCGCCAAGCAGGCGCTGATCAGTTCGGGCGTCGATGCGGTGAAGATCCAACCGCTGGCCAATCAGTTGCACATCGCGCGCACGAGTTTCTATTGGTTCTTCAAGGACAGGCAGGCTCTGCTGGACGAACTGTTGAAAGAGTGGAGGGTCAAGAACACCGGGGCTTTTGAAGAGGCCTGCGGTGCCTATGCGGAAACCATTTCCGAAGCCGTATTGAATCTGATTGTGGTCTTTCACGATGAGGTGCAGTTCGAGCCGCAGCTTGATTTCGCGATCCGCGGCTGGGCACATCAGTCTGACGCTGTCGCGGCGCGTGTGAACGAGGCGGATGAGTCACGGCTTGCCGCGATCCGGGCTATGTTCGAGCGGTTCGGTTTCGAGGCCGAAGAGGCCGATGTCCGCGCGCGGACGGTCTACCTGACGCAAATCGGCTATATCTCGATGCAAGTGAAAGAGAGTGCTGCCGTGCGAATGGCGCGGGCGTCCGGCTATGTGAAAACGTTCTGCGGGCAAGCGCCATCGCCAAGCGAACTGGCGCGTTTTTACGCACGCCTGAAATACGATCCAAGCGCGTCAGCGTAATAGCGAATTCACTTGTTCAAACTCGGCCAAACGGCTGGAGGGATTTTGCGCGACGCCATTGACTTTGCGTTCGGATTTTTCTGCCACGTTGTTGCTCAGAATTGAGTAGTCCCGGTCATCGCGGCGTATAACAGGCTGAGTTTCAACTCCGTGCCGACAGTCTTGGACTCAAGGCAAAAGTAGCGGGAAACAAAGCCGCTGCTCTCACCGCCCCATTAGGTCGAGGGACGGGGCCGCATCTTGGGTGCAATTCGACCTGTCCGTAGACCGGGGGACAGTCATGCACTATCAAGAAGCGTAGGGAGTAGTCCGTTGTTGCCGATTGGATGCCTCGGAGATGACTGCGGTCTTTTCGCTGTCTTTGACAACTGGGAGAAAATGTAATGGTGCAGGGCGAACAGGAACGGCTGGCCGCGAAACTGTCTGCAATTCGGAAGATCGCGAATGAACGTCTTGGTCAGGCCGAACGAGCAGCTTTTGTGGATGCCTTGGACAGAATCTACGCGAATGCCTCTCCGGATGAGATCGTTGAAACGGACTCAGAGCAGCTTTACGGTGCCGCGCTGGCTCTTTGGAAATTCTGCGCCAATCGCGCGTCCGGAACCCCAAAGCTGCGTTTCTATAACCCCAGGATGTCAGAGCACGGGTGGGAATCACCGCATAGTGTCCTCGAAGTAATAAATGATGACATGCCCTTCCTCGTCGACTCTCTTACTGCCTTCTTGACCGAGCGCGGGATTGGAATTCATACCCTGCTACACCCTGTCTTGAGCGTGGAAAGAGACGGGAATGGCAACCGTACCGCCCTGCGCGACCGTGGCGCGAAGGGCGCGATAGTCGAATCGGTCATACAGACACAGGTAGACCAGATCGGCGACAGCGCGATGCTGGAGAAACTTGAGGCGGAACTGCGTCAGGTATTGGTGGACGTCAGCCTTTCGGTGTCCGACTGGAAGTCGATCCTTTCAAAACTCACGGACGTGTCCGAGGCATTGCGCAAGGATGCACCGAAGAAGGTTTCCGACGCAACTGCAGAGGTTTGTGAATTCCTCGAGTGGCTGTCGCAGAACCATTTTACCTTCCTCGGCTATCGCGAATACCGCATCGGTGAAGGGCGCAAAATGGGTTCCGATGTCGTTGAAGGGTCGGGATTGGGTTTGATGCGGGACCCGGATTATACGATCCTACGAGATGCGGCCGGGAACTTCGTGCATTGGTCTCCTGAGATGGATGCTTTCATCACCGATGACTCGCCACTTCTAATTCTCAAGGCGAACCGGCGATCGACTGTACACAGAACTGCCCATTTCGACCTGATTGGCGTCAAACACTACGACAGCAAGGGACGGGCGATCGGAGAACATGCGTTTATCGGGCATTTCACGTCATCAGCCTACAATCGAAGCCCGCGATCGATCCCCCTGTTGCGCCAAAAGATCGAGAGAATCATCTCTCGGGCGGGGTTTTCACCGACGAGTCACGACGGCAAGGCGCTGACCAATGTATTGGAGACTTACCCGCGAGACGAATTGTTCCAGAGTTCCGACGATCAGCTGTTTCACAACGCCGTCGGAGTGCTTCATCTGGCAACGCGCCCAAGAACCCGATTGTTCGTGCGCCCGGACCGGTTTGGCCGGTTCATTTCCTGTTTGGTTTTTGTCCCAAGGGAACGCTACAACACAGAGCTTCGCGTCAAGATGGGCGACATTCTTTCCGAGGCGTTCGATGGTCGCATCGCGACCTGGACGCCCTCGTTTGGGGACGGTGCGCTTGCGCGGGTTCATTTCGTTGTGGCTCTCAACCACGGAAGCACGGCGAAACCAGATGTAGAGCAGGTCGAAAAATTGATCGTCGCCGCAGTCCGCAGTTGGGGAGACGGCCTGCGTGACCTGCTGATAGACAAAATGGGCGAACATGAAGGCAACCGGCTGCACGCGATTTATCACAAGGGCTTCAGTTCTGGTTTCAGGGATGCATTTAGTGCGGTCACAGCAATTGCCGACATCGAGAAAATGGAGGAACTGACGGAAGCTGCGCCCCTCGGTCTGAAGTTCTACCGCAAACTGGAAGATGCAGAGTCGGAGGTGCGCTTCAAGATGTTCCACCTTGGCCGCGCGGTACCGTTATCTGATTGCATGCCGGTGCTGGAACATATGGGCTTCCGGGTTCTGGAAGAGTATCCATTCGGGATTTCGCGCGGCGATGAGAACATCTGGCTGCATGATTTCTATATGAAATCAGCGGATGGCAGGGACATTGATCTTTCGGATCTGCGGTCGAATCTGGAGGAAACTTTTGCAGCGATCTGGTCCGAGGAGGCCGATGATGACCGGCTCAACCGTTTGGTGCTTCTGGCCGGTATCAGCGTCCGAGAAACGGTCGTCTTGCGTGCCTACAGCCGTTTCTTGCGACAGGCCCGTATTCCCTATTCTGTCGATTATATGGAAGATGCCTTAGCTGACAATCCGGGGATCGCCAGATCGCTGGTGGCCCTGTTCCGCGCCCTATTTGATCCCGAGACCGGACGGGACGCCAAGGCGCGTGATGCCGCCGCGGCCAAGATATCGGACGAAATCGAAGCGGAACTTGACGCCGTGGCCAGTCTGGATGTGGACAGCATCTTGCGCCGGTTCCGCAACGCGATTCAGGCCACCCTGCGGACCAATTGTTTTCAGCTGGATGGGGTGGGACAATCGAAACACTACATCTCGTTCAAATTCGATTGCACCAAGCTCGACGACCTTCCCCTCCCCAAGCCATGGCGGGAGATATTCGTTTACTCCACCTGGGTCGAGGGCGTCCACTTGCGGTTTGGCCCCGTTGCGCGCGGCGGCCTTCGCTGGTCAGACCGCAAAGAGGATTATCGAACCGAAGTCCTGGGGCTTGTTAAGGCGCAGCAGGTAAAAAACGCCGTGATCGTGCCCGTCGGTTCCAAAGGCGGGTTCCTTCCCAAGATGCTGCCATCTGGCGGAAGCCGCGACGACGTTCTTGCTGAAGGCATCAGGTCTTACAAGACATTTCTGTCCGGACTTCTGGACATAACGGACAACCTTGACGGTTTGGATGTCGTTCCTCCGGTTTCGGTCGTCCGCCGGGACGGAGACGACCCCTATTTGGTCGTGGCCGCAGACAAGGGCACTGCAACATTTTCAGATATCGCCAACGGAATGGCGACCGAATATGGATTCTGGCTAGGCGATGCATTCGCATCCGGTGGTTCGAACGGCTATGACCACAAGGGCATGGGAATCACCGCAAAAGGGGCTTGGGAGGCGGCCAAGCGCCATTTCCGAGAGCTTGGGCATGATATTCAGACCGAACCCTTCACTGTAATTGGTTGCGGTGACATGTCGGGCGATGTTTTCGGAAACGGAATGCTGCTGAGCGAACAGATCAAATTGATCGCGGCCTTCGATCATCGCGACATCTTCATCGACCCTATTCCCGATCCGGCCAAAAGCTTTGCCGAACGCAAGAGAATGTTCGCGCTGCCTCGTTCAAGCTGGCAAGATTATGATGCCAAGCTGATTTCTGTGGGCGGCGGCGTTTTCTCGCGGTCATCCAAATCGATTTCGTTGACGCCCGAGATCAAGAAGCTGACGGGGCTGAAGGCAGACAAGGTCACTCCGTTCGAACTGATAAACGCCTTGCTGAAATCGCCGGCGGATCTGCTTTGGTTCGGGGGGATCGGCACGTATATCAAGGCATCTCAAGAGAGCCATGCCGACGCTGGAGACCGGGCCAACGACATGACGCGCGTCAATGCGAGTGAGGTTCGCGCACGTGTCGTTGGAGAAGGGGCCAACCTTGGTGTCACCCAGCGCGCCCGGATTGAACTGTCGTCCAGAAAGATCAAGGTGAATACCGATGCTGTCGACAACTCCGCCGGCGTCGACTGTTCGGACCACGAAGTAAACATCAAGATCGCGCTCGGCGCGGTTGTCGGTGCCGGTGATATGACCGACAAGCAGCGGAATACATTGCTCGCCAAGATGACGGACGAGGTTGGAGAGTTGGTTCTAAGGACCAACTACAACCAGACTCTCGCGATCTCTCTTGTCGAGGCACGTGCACCGGCATTGCTGGAAGATCACGCACGATTCATGCGGGCTCTCGAAAGCAGGGGGCTGCTCGACCGTGTTGTCGAGCTATTGCCGACAGACGAGGACTTGGCTGAGCGCCAGAAATCCGGCAACGGCCTGATGCGCCCGGAGATCGCAGTAATCGTTGCCTATGCCAAGATCGCCGTCTTCTCGGAGCTTGTCCGATCGGACATCCCTGACGATCCCTATATGGAACGCTTGCTGACCGACTACATGCCCAAACCGATACGCGCGGAACACAAGGCCGCGCTAAAGACGCATCGCCTGCGGCGGGAAATCATCGCGACTGTCGCGGCAAACGCGTTTGTCAATGAAGTTGGCCCATCGCTCTACAATCGACTCAACGAGGAAACAGGCGCCTCTGTCGGACAAATCGTTCGCGCCTTTATCATCGCTAGGGAGGT
The DNA here is from genome assembly GCA_024642725.1 of Paracoccaceae bacterium. Lineage (GTDB taxonomy): Bacteria > Pseudomonadota > Alphaproteobacteria > Rhodobacterales > Rhodobacteraceae > JAHEAO01. Next base: position 11,974 of record JAHEAO010000066.1, read on the forward strand.
CTTTGGGCTGCCGGCGATTGCGGCCCAGATCAATGCGCTCGACAACAAGATTCCTGCGAAGATCCAGACAGAGATGCACCTTGCCCTCTCGGATTTGGCATCAGCTCAGATCTTGCGTCTTTTGCGAGCAAAGAACGATTGGCCCATCCGAAAAGCCATAGAAGTCTATGGACCGGGAATCGCTCAAATCGCTGCAACTGCCGACGCCGCCATCACCGATTTTTCCAAAAAGCGCCTGGGGCAGCGTACCAAGGACCTCCTCGATCTCGGTGCCCCCAGAGAACTCGCGGAAAAGGTCGCTGGGCTTGAATTGCTCGGCGGCGCCATAGACGTGATTGACGTCGCATCGGAGCTTGGGCGAGACGTGCCAGACGTTGCGGCGAACTACTTTGCGGCGGGTGCTCGGTTTGGTCTTGACTGGCTTCGCTCCGTCGCACGGCAGGTCAAGGCTGCCGATCATTGGGAGCGTATTGCCGTTGGCCGTCTGCTGGCAGATCTTCGCGCGCAGCAATCGGCGATCGGGGCGGCGGCATTGTCCATCGACGGGGCGAAACCGGGAGATGCAAGCATCGCCAAGTGGGTTGAGCAGAATCCTGAGATTTCAAGCCGAGCGAACCGCCTGATTGCAGAGCTTCGGGCAAGTGGTGAGCTTAGCGTTGCGAAGCTGGCTGTTGCATCATCGGAACTCGGGATCGTCCGAAAGGCTTAGAGGCCCGGTTTCGGGACCGGTGGTCTGAGGGCTGCCGACATCGCGGGGCGATTGCCCAATTTATGCCGAATTGGCCCTTTATCAGTAGTTTGTCACTGATGAACGGCCATGCCATGAAGAATTTTGCTTCACAAAACTTTCGCACTGTTGAAGAGCTGGGTGCAATGACGAATCTGGTCGCGAGGCCCAAGCCTGTCCTGCGATCCCGCCCGACGTCGCAGGCCTATGATCTGGATGCGATCGTCAAGTCGCGCCGGATGCCTGCTGCGAAGAAGGCGTCCGAAACGATGAGCGAAAGGTCAATGTTCTTTCGGGCTCGCCGAGGCAATCTCGACGACGATCCATTCCTGCAGAGGCTTTCGCGCCTGACCTGAGCACTCAGAAGTCGATTTCGACCCCTGGCAGGTTCAGCGCTTTCATGAGGTCGCGCAGTTCCTGCCGCGCGGCGACATTCGAAATGTTCATCTGCAAGACGCCGACATCCTTGAGGTCCAGAAGTGTCAGGCCACGAGGAAACAGCTCGCGGAAGATGACGCGCTCGCCGAAGCCCGGGGCGACCCGAAACCCGATCCGCTTGGACAAATCATCTAACGCATCGCCGATCTTCTTTTTGTTGTGCATCTGCTGCGCTCCCAAGCGGTTGCGCACGACGACCCAATCGATTGGCGGCAAACCTGCCTGTGATCGCAACTGCCGGGCGTTCCAGACCATCTCTGAATACACGGACGGGCCAAGGATCTTGTTTGACTCGGGATCAACATGGGCGAGTAGATCGAAATCGATATAGCTGTCATTCATCGGCGTGATCAGAGTGTCGGCCAGAGAATGGGCGACCTGACTAAGCCTCGTATGAGAACCCGGACAATCAATCAGTATGAAATCGGAGTCACGTTCCAGCGATGATACCGCTGCTGAAAGACGGCTGTCGTAGACGTTTTCGCCTTCAGCCAGAGTTGCCTTGTCGATCTGGGGCAGATCCCTGTATTCGGGAGTGGGTAGGTCCAGCCCCTGACGGACGCAGAAGGCCAGTCGGTTCTCGACGTATCGGCCAAAGGTTTTCTGGCGCAAGTCCAGATCCAATGCTCCAACTTTGTGGCCGAGGCGGGCCAGCGCCGTAGCCACATGCATCGAGACCGTGGATTTCCCGGCTCCGCCTTTTTCATTCCCGACGACGATGATATGCGCCACTGTCGTATCCTTATTGTCCCGCTCGAACTCACCTCAATCAACGAGGTCATGGGCACTATATGTTGTGTGCGGCTCTTTGAAAAGAAGAAGCCATTGGGTTGCGCTGGAAAGTCTGAAAATTTCGCCCGGATAGGCCACCATTCTTGAACTGAGCAGTTTGTTAGCCGGAGAACGCCCCCCTTTCAATCGAACTCTGGCAAGTTTCGATCGGGTTTGATCGCCCTGATTTCAGGATGAAACGGGTCGGTTCGGTTTGGCTGAATTGTTCATACCTGAAAAATGGATATCTAAGGCCGTACGAAATGGCCGAGCCAGCCGTTGCCTTGCTACTATTTCCTTTCGCCTTGGCGTTCAGCGCTGGGCCCGGAAATATGGTATTCGCCGCCAACGGAGCGCGTTTTGGCACGAGGGCGACCAAAAGCGCCTATGTCGGCTGTCATTTGGCCGCGTTGATGGCAAATGCGGCAATCGGACTCGGTTTCGTAACTTCATTCGATCGCTTCCCGCAAGTCTTCGCCTTGCTCAAGATCGGCGGCTCTCCTTTTCTTCCGTGGCTCGCTTGGAAAATGTTCCATTCAAGCACCGTTAAACCCCACAGCGCCGCCCAACCGATTGGTTTCATGGAGAGGGTGGTTCTCTTGTTTCTCAATCCCAAGGCTTATTTCATCATTGCGCTGATGTTCACACTATTCGCGACGTCCGATGGTTCTGGCCGACTTGCAACGGTCTTGCTCATCACCATGGTATTCACGGCAAACTACATGGTCGCTTTCACACTCTGGCCGATGGCTGGGGACCGGATGGCCCGGCAATTCCGCAGTGCGTAAAGTGCCCAATACCTGACGCATAGTTCGGAGCCATCCTTGCAGCGGTGGCCGTGTGGACGTT
>JAHEAO010000067.1 GCA_024642725.1 Paracoccaceae bacterium
CGTCGCACTGCCCGCGTCAAAGAGGCTTGCCGTCTGTAGCCAATCTCTGCCGATATTGACATCATCGTTCTATTGTCCTTCAGCACCAGCCTTAGAGCAGCGTCTTGGCGAACGACTTCCAAGAGGACCGCGAAGGACGTTCCCTCTTCCTTCAGCCTGCGTTGAAGTGTGCGTACACTGGTTCCCGCGGCCAGCGCGAGTTTCTCAATAGTCGGCACACCGTCCTCCAGCATTGAAGCGAGCATTGTCCGGACTGAACTGGCAATGCTTCCGTCGCCGCTCAGTGGAACCATTCCAGGCGGGAGCGGGGCGTTGGACCTATCCCTAGCGATTTTTACAAAAGGCCGATGAACTACGTCGGAAGATATGACGATGCGGATCGCATTTCCTTGTTTGGCATGGATGGCAGGCCCAAACCAGTTCTCCAGATGCGATACACCATGCTCCGGATGCGGTGGCATTTCGACAAGCTGAAAACGCGGTGGCGTCGCTCCAGTCATCGCACAGAGTCGATCTGCCATGGCTACAGCGTACTGATACATCAGGTGCCGCGTCTCCGAATCGAAAATGACCCGGTAGGAGTGCCGGGCGACGATGCCTTCAGGTTGCGTCTGAAGAGACAGGTGTTCGTGCGAACAGAAATATGGAAGCGCCGCGGCGATGCGGGTCATCGCCTCAGCAGGCGTTTTGGTCCCGAGCGCTACGCTTCCAAGAAGTGCAAGCTCATGCCTGCTCGCTTTGTTCACGATGCGGGTCGGAATGTCGGGACCCTCGGCACGCGCCAAGGCCTGAAGAAATTTACCGACCTGCAAGAGCGGTACCGGTCGCAACGGATCGCCATACGGTGCCGAGGACAGGCCCACGGAGCGCAGGAACGAATCGACGGGACGGTCGTTCGCGACCATCCACCGCATAGCCGGGACCAACGAAATGGCTCGGATCATAGGTATTGTCTGCGTCACCGAATATTCTTCCAGTAATAGCGACTTTTGGCGCGTCAAGAGAAACCAAGTTCAGATCTAGGGTGCAATACTAAAGAATCAGCTTGGAGCAGCGTGAGGCTATGCACCCTAAATTTAAGGAAGCGTTCCTTCCGTCTTGCCGACGACTGAGTGTCGCGTGCGGAATTTCCGTATTAGCTGCAAGCGTCGCTACGGGTCAACAAGAAGAACCCGGTATGTCTTCCGCAGTCACCGAATTTCAAGCGATCATGGAGGAGGCCTACATATATGGGTTTCCGATGTTTGTCGCCTACAAGGTTCTCCACGACTACAACGTCAATAAGGGCTCCGGCGCATATATCGGACCGATGAACCAACTCGCCAATGAGGCACGGGTCTACACGCCGAAAGACACCGCTGTAAGTACACCAAACAGCGACACGCCCTACTCCTTCGTACAGCTAGACCTGCGCGCGGAACCGATGGTGCTGTGCATGCCCGAGGTCGAGCAGGGCCGCTACTACGACGTGCAGCTAACCGACATGTACACCAATAACTTTGGCTACATGGGGAGCCGAACGACCGGCAATGGCGCCGACTGCTACATGGTGGCCGGACCAAATTGGACAGGAGAAACGCCCCAGGGCCTCGAAGAGGTCTTCCAGAGCGAAAGCGATTTTACCCTCGCCATATATCGAACACAGCTCTTCTCGGCTTCGGATATGCCGAACGTCGAGAGGACCCAGCAGGGCTACAGCGTCCAGCCGCTGTCGGCCTTCCTCGACGAGGCGGCGCCAAGGTCCGCGCCAGCTATCGACTGGCCTGAGCCGACCGCTGCTTCGTTCGGCATAGAATTCCCGAAGCTGCTCAGTTTCTTGTTCCAGTTCGCGCCTGTGTCGGCGCTGCCCGCCTCCGACCAGGCTCTACGTGCGCGACTGGCCAGTATTGGTATTGAAGCCGGAACGGACTTCGACACTTCGGCCCTGAGCGCAGATCATCAATCGGCGCTGGCTGCAGCGGTAAAGGCTGCGACCGCCAAGATTGAGGCCAAAGCTGCGATGACTGGCACGACAATCAATGGCTGGCAGATCGGAGCAGCGGCAGGGAGCCGCGAATTCTTCGACGGAGATTGGGCGCTGCGGGCGGCAGGGGCGAAGCTTGGCATCTATGGTAACAGCCAGGAGGAGGCGACTTATCCCTTCACGAGGGCCGACGTAAATGACGTGCCCCTAGATGGCAGTAAACACGCCTACACGCTTACCTTCCCGGCCGGTGGCCTTCCACCGGTCAACGCCTTCTGGTCGGTGACGATGTACGACGGCAGCTCGCAGCTCTTGATAGATAATCCGATCAACCGCTATCTGATCAATTCCCCGATGCTCACGGATCTGAGATTCAACCCGGACGGGTCGCTCACGATCTACATTCAGCACGAAAGTCCCGGAAAAGAGCGCGAGTCAAACTGGCTCCCTGCTCCGGGCGGACCGATGTTTGTGGTCATGCGGCTCTACTGGCCAAAAACAGAACCGCCTTCCGTGCTTCCGCTCGGCACAGGCACCTGGGCGCCGCCGGGCATAATACCTGTCTCCAATGCCCGCGCCGCCGATGTACGCAGGTTTGGTGATAAGTCGCTCGAAACGGTTGTCCGGACCGACGAAAGATATGGCGGGGACGCATTTTTTGAGGGACCGCGCGGCTGGCCCTATTGGAACTATCTGGAATACCCCAAGCCAATTCAGAACCCGAACCTATGGCCTGACATTCAGTCGACCTATTTCATATCGCGCTTCGCGCTACCCCCAGGGAGCACCCTGACGCTGCGCGGCGCTTTTCCGCGGGCTCGCTATTTCAAACTCGCCCTCTACAAAGCCGAGGGCGGCACCTTCGTCTCTACGGGCGAGGATCTGGCTGGCTGGAACATCTTAGCCGACCCTGGCTCAACCAATCCCTTCGTGCCGGGGCGCGACCGACTCGGCGAGCCTCGCGCCTACACCGTCAGCATTGTTGCCGACGATCCGCCCAGTGCCGTCAGCGACCGGCGGCCCAACACGATGTATTCGGGCAGAGACGGCGGGATAAGTCAGATGGTAATGCGCATATATCTATCCGACCAAGGCAGCGATGGCGTGGGTTGGGGGCCGTCGGTTTCGTCAACACGCACGCGCGGGTTGCCAGAGATGGAGCTTACCTTGGCTGACGGGACCCAATTGAACGGTGATGCGGTCGCGGCGATGGTCGGCAAGAAATTTGCTGGCAACACTGCACAACCTTTCAGCGCCGCGCAGTGGGCGGCGATCGTCAACAGCAAGAACAATGATCCTTCGCTCGACCCGGCAACGGCTCCTGCTCGGGCGGAACCGAAGTGGGAAAAGTACTGGAACATCAAGTACTCAATCCTTGGCTCGTTCCAGACGCCACAGGCGCAGGCGCAAATCCCATTCGCCGGGCCGATCGACGGCGGCGGTGACCCCGAGACGCAGTATCTCTTCGTGCAGCTATCGCGAAAATTCGGACCGGTCTTCGTGACCCGCGGCAACCTGCCTAGCTTTCCCAACACCTACTCTGGTGACGCAGGCACAGGGCTCAAGACTATGCCCAAAGCGCAGCTCCAGTACTTTTCGGTGGTCAGCTGCGAAGCCGCGCCCTCGGGACAAATCGTCGACGGCCTGACCGACATGCAGATTCCTGTGGACGAAGAGGGCAACTACACGATCGTCTACAGCCGGGCCAAGGATCGTCCGTCGAACGCCTCGGCCGAGAATGGCGTCGCATGGATTGAGTGGAGCCCGAGGGGCGAGGGGCTGGATACGCCGCAAAACCGAGCGGATTTCGGTATGTTAATGATGCGGTTCATGGCTCCTGCCGACGACTGGGCCGAGAGCCCGGCCAATGTCACCAAACCGGGTGAGGAAGAGGCAGTGATGGGCGATTATTACCCAAAGGGCACCTACATGACCAAAGAGGCTTTCGAGGCCCTCGGGGACTCTCCCTGATCGCGACCCTACAGAATTAGTCCCGCGGCCAGAAGCACAAGGCAATAGATAGGCAGGCAGCATGAACAGAATCCTCAAGACCGAACGAACCGAGGAGTTGGTCCCCTCGCTCGTGGCGTCAACCTGTCTCGCGCAAGACAGTGCTCATGCGGAAAACTTGAAGAATGCTCGAGTGGCCGTTGAGTGGCCGTTGAGCAACGCCAGGACATCAATCAAACGCACGGTGACCAACCAGTACGCGGCGAATGTTCCGATGTCCGGTGACATCACCCTAGACGCTCGGGAGCTGAACTGTCAGTGGCCGATGCCGACCCCTGGCGTCTCCGGTATCGATATTCGCAGTTCAGTAGGACTTTGCATCGTCGGCGAAGAGTTTCCAAACAAGGACGACGCTCGCATGGTCGGATCATACATCGTCATGGCTGACGCCGCGAGCGGGAAGCAAAACTGGCGCACCTTTCTAAAGAGCCCCAACGTTTCGGGGCGCTGGATAGGCCACACCAAGCCGAAAGAATTGGCCCAATGACGCCGCAGCACAAATATGAAAGGAATGCCGTCCTAGGCTGTTTCAGAGCTTTTGCACTACGGGGGGCCTTCCACAACTGCCTGATCTTACGAGATCTTCGATATGCCTGAACGAAATGACCCCGGTCCAATTAAGGAAGCAAATTTAATGATCCCGCAAGACATGCACCCAAAGGCTCGCACTACTATCCTTAGTGCGCTTACCTTGCTCGCAACATCATGTCTCGTTTCAGCCGACGAGGCAGATGCGAGAGCGATTCTTGCCACGATGTCCGACTATATGACGGGCCTGCAAACATTTGCGTTCGAATATGACGCGACGCTGGAGATTGTCACCACAGAGGATCAGAAAATCGGCCTGGCAGCCTCTGGAACGGCATCGATCGAAAGACCCGGAATACTTCATGCTACTCGCAAGGGCGGTTTCGCAGACATGGAGCTTGCCTACGACGGACACACTCTCACTGTCATCGGCCACGAGACCAACGTTTACACGCAGATCGAGTTCGACGGCACGATTGACAGTATGATCGACAATCTGCGCGAGACGCACGGCGTGGTTTTGCCTGCAGCAGATCTCCTGATGGCAGACCCGGCAAAAATCCTTCTGCAAGGTGTCACTGACGTAAAGGATCTGGGTAGCGGTGTTATGGGCGGCCTAGAGTGCGATCACATCGCCCTTCGCAACGACGAGCTTGACCTGCAAATCTGGGTGGCACAGGGCGAAAGTCCTTACCCCTGCCGCTACGTGATTGCGGCACGTAATGTACCGCATCAACCACAATACACGGTCCAGATTAGTCGCTGGACGACCGCTGTGGCCGCCAAGGACCTGTCAGTTGGCATTCCCGACGGTGCGACGAGAGTCGAAGCAGCAGCGCTTGCAGAGCTCAGCCAGGAGCTTCCCGAAACATTCACCATCGGAGAAAACCAATGACAATCATCAATCGCCTGAAGGGCATCATATTGGCCACGCTGCTTCTGATCACATCTATGGAGATCGGCGCCGTCCTGCATGTTCCCGGGATCAACAGCTTCATCGGTGAGGCGGCTGCTATCGTCGGGCGACCGCTTACGCCAGTCAGTGTCGCGGGCGTCGGTCGACGGACCGTCCGTCGATGTGCGGCCGGCGTGTATGTATGCTAGCAAACCGGCCGCGTTGGGGTAATGAATGATCAAACGTGCCTGGAAAACTTTCCTCAACCGCTTCGATGAGGAGTGGATGCATAGAATCGTTCTTCATTGGAACGGAGCTTTGTCAGCTTCGTCGCATGCAAGAGGCAGCCCTTATCATTCTAGGTCCAAGCCTGACAAAGGCTATGTTTGAGACAAACCAACCAAAGTAAACATCGAAAAGATTCACACACAATGAGCCTGAAACAAAAACTGCAACACGAACTCAAGGCAATTGCTATCGCAGCGCTTTACTTCGGCAGCTGGATCACCATGTTGATCCTTCTTAAGCAGTTGGTCCTCGCCGAATACGAAATCACTTTCCGCGGCTGGTCGGTGATCGCAATGGGCGTGCTCATTCTCTCCAAGGTCGCGCTCATTTTGGAAAACGTGTCATTCGGTGCGTGGGTGCGCGCCAGGCCCGCCTGGGTGGATGTACTTCTGCGAACAGCGCTCTATTCAGCGGGGTTGGTCGTCGTGATAATCCTCGAAAAGGGAATAGAAGGCCGACACGAGCACGCCGGCTTTGTCGGCGCGGTGAAGGCCGGCTTGGCCAGTGCCGACAGGTTTCACATCATTGCGAACTCCATTTGTCTCTCCGGGGCACTGCTCGGCTACAACGTTATCAGCGTGATCCGCCGTCACCTGGGCGAGCGCGGCCTGCTTAACTTGTTCTTGCTCCCACTGCCGCCGAAGGCCGAACCTCCCACATTGTCCTAACAGTATGGATTATTGCCACATACATGCCTATCTGCACGAATCTGATAGCGAAGCTGAAGCACAAGTTGCGCGAGATCGCGGGAACGGTTGCCTATTTCGCCGCGTGGATCGGGACGCTCATCCTGCTCAAGACGCTGGTACTTCAGGAATATCGCATAGGGTTTTTCGGTTGGTCCAAGGTTCTGATCGGCGCTCTACTGCTGGCCAAGATCGTGCGGTGGCTGGACCACATTCCGCTGGGTTTCTGGGGACGTGCACGCCCGGCATGGGTGGAGGTCCTGTTGCGCACCGGTCTTTATTCGGCCGGGTTGGTACTGGCGATGTTGCTCGACGCAGGACTAGAGGGAATGGAGCAGCATGGCGGCTTTATTGCATCTCTCGAGGCCCGGCGGAGGGAAGCTTCCTTTCCGCACATTTTGGTCAACTCGATCTGCCTAAGCGGGGCCTTCTTCTTCTACAATGTTCTAGCCGTGCTGCGCATCCATCTTGGCGGCAGCTTGTTCAAGCTGTTCCTCAAACCAATTCCGCCAGCACCTCCAACGACACCAACCTAAGATTGGAAAGCGCGCCATGAATTCGACTATCATCATAATTGCGGTCATCTTGCTGATCGTTATCATCGCTTGGCGCTTGCTCGGGACGGTCATACAGCCCAAAGTCGAACAACGCCTGGCGCAGATAGGCCTTACCGAAAATGAAAAGGCTGCCAACGGGCCTCTGGCCGGCGACGTCAGCCTCTATGGTAGGGAACTTGAAGCTCAAAGTCAGATCCTCACGCCTGGCTATTTCTCCTCGCTGAACGGCGCCGAAAATGCCGATTCTGAACGGAGCAGCTTCTTCCCCGCTGCCACATTCACCGGTTCCTTCGACGGGCCAAACAAGGTTTTCGCCTGGCGCTCTGAGGACGGTTACGAGGGCTGCACATACATCAACAACCGCAACCCCGGCGAACTCTACATCCTGGGCGGCGATTTCCCGCCACTCGACGGCGTCATCCCCTCCGGACCATACGTCGCCAAGGCGGATGCTACTACCGGCAAGCAGATCTGGCGCACCTACCTCGACAATGGCAATGCTTCCGACCACTGGATCGCAAACGCCAATCTGAACATCCTTCCGAACGGGAACTTGCCAATCGCATGGGGAAACCAGATCGTCATCCTCGATGGCGACACCGGCCGCATCCTCAAGCACAACTACCTGCCCACCGGTGACTGCCCCGTTGAGGATGCCAACTTCAAACACCTGACCATTGCTGCCGATGGCACTTTGATCCTGAAGGATCAAACCCGACCCACAGGCTCCAAGGAGCAGGGGACGATGGCCATTATCAAGGGCATCCAGGCTGGGATGGAACAGCCTAACTCCATCCTTCTCGCCGTTGATCAGGACACTCTTGAAGTCATCGACCAATTGCAACTCCCCGAACCCTGCTCTTCGCCGCACGTGATCACCATGTTTGAGGGAAAGATTGCCATCTACATCGGCATGGATAAGAGCGCCCGACGCTACTTCTGGGATCCCGCGGCCAAGAAGCTCTCCGCCGACGAATCCTGGCAGATTTTTCCTATGCAAGAGGGACAGACCACTGCCACCGCTCCCACGCCAATCGGAGATTGGATCGCTTTTCAGCTCAATGGCGCGGGCAGTAAGGAGTGCGCCTCCAGCATCGTCGTCGCCAAACAGACTGATCCAAAGCAAATGAAGGTTGTCTTTCCGTTCGGCCAGCTCAAGAAGGGCGAGATGAGTTTCGCTCCACCGAAGTGCGGAGCCGACATCGAGAACTTCATGATTTACTCGGCCGACATGGGCGTGGGCAAGGTCGCGGGGATCAAGCTAGATTCGGCCACCGGCGGATTAGAGACCAAGTTCATAGTCGACAATATGAGCACCACTTTCCAGCCGGTTATCGGCCCGAAAGATAAGCGCGTGCTGGTTCTTACAAACATGAAGAAGAACGTCGCCATGGAACCGACCATGGCCATGCTCATGACCCAGAATTACCGAGAGCAGGTTGTCTGGCATGACGCCTTGACTGGCCGCAAACTCGCCGAGTCGGACTTCTTCGAACCGCTTGTGATCAACTCCCTTGTCGTTCCAGGATTCGGCGGCCGATGCTACTTTCCCACTCATAAGGGCTTTATTACACTCCAAGTAATGCCTGATGCCGGGAAATGAGTACGTCTTTTGTCGCTCCTCACTCCAGAAGACCCAATGAAGTCCATCTAAATATCAGGAAGGTAAAAACGATCTTGTTATCTCTATTCAGCCGAAACGCGGACAACGACTGCGCCCTCTCCCGCAAAACGAATGGCAACGCCGGACTTGCGTCCGGACAATTGAAACAACGGAGGTTTAAACCGATGAAAAAGATCATGCTGATCGCAATTGGGCTCTTGGTGCCCGTATCCGCCTTTGCCGGTGACGCTGATGGCGTCTGGAGGACTGAATCCGACAAGAAGGGCGGCTATCTTTACGTGAAGATAGAACCCTGCGCTTCGAACAAGGCGCTCACCTGCGGTATGATTTCGGAAGCATTCAATGCCAGTGGCAAAGATCCGGCGTATCCCAACCTTGGTAAACCGATCGTCATGGGTATGGAAGCCGAAGCTTCAGGTGGATATTCGGGGGGGACAATTTGGGATCCTGAGTCGAACAAGACTTACAAGTCCAAGATGACGATCAATGGCAATACCATGACAATCAAAGGGTGCATTGGGCCAATTTGCAGTGGCCAGAAGTGGACAAAGATCAAGTAGGAAATCTTTTCTTCTGATAGTTTTTTCCAGCAAGGTTAACACCGACGAACTGCCGCCGGGGAAACAAGGATAATACAGCACATGCGCCGACTATTTTTCTACTTGCCCTTGGTAATTGCCGGCGTCGTGCTGGCGGGATGCAGTCCGAGAGGAACCCTCGCCGTCTTGCCCGAAACTAGCGCGCCTATGAAGGAGAAGACGGTGCTCGTCGCCACGTCGCGAACCCTCGCGCCGGCGCCGGCGTTCTATGGAGAACAGAGATCCTACAAGACGAATTTTTCTGAGTTCGCGATTTCCATCCCGCCGGAACGCGCCGTCGGCGAGGTCGATTATCCCCGAAGCAACAATGTCGATCCCACAACGCAGTTCCTCGTGTCGTCGGTGACACGGCTTGAAAATCGGCAGGCCTTTACCCGCGCCATCAACGCCGACCTAAGGCGCCAGCCTGCCGGGGTCAGTCAGGGGTATGTCTTTATTCACGGCTTCAACACCAACTCTGCCGAAGGCATCATCCGCGCTACTGCACTGGCTGAGGATACCGCGCGCGAAGGCGTCGAAGTGGTGTATTCTTGGCCTTCGGCCGGAAGCGTTCTAAAGTATCTCGACGACCGCGAGAGCGCCTTGTTCGCGCGTGACGGGCTGAAAGAGACGCTTGCGGCCATGTCACAGTCGCAACTGTCAAGCTACATCATTCTCGCACACTCTATGGGCACATTCGTGGCAATGGATACGCTCCGGGAATTGGCTCAGAATAGCGACACTTCAATATTGCGAAAAGTCAGAGCCGTCGTACTCATTTCTGCAGATTTGGACTTAGACGTTTTCCGCAGACAGGCATCGCCTGTCCTTGCAGCAGGCATTCCGATCGTTCTGCTGACGACCGGCGACGACCTGGCTCTCAGCCTTTCGTCGAAAATGCGCGGACAGAGTGAAAGGGTAGGAGACATCCAAAGCGTTTCTGACCTGGGGGGACTTAACGTTGCGGTCTTTGACCTCTCCAGTATTCAGAGTGGAGGTCTGCTTAAACATTTCAAAATTGGGTCTTCCCCAGAAATACTGGCATTCTTGAAATTGCTAAACCAGTCCGGCCAAGGCGTGCTGAGCTCTAATACAACCGGTCGCGTTGTTACGGTTGACGCTGCAACAATTAAAGCCGCGACTGGTGTCACACTTGCGCAGTAGCGAGAGCTTTCGTTGAGATTCCAGCAGTGATCTGGTCAGGAACGCATCAACGGGCCCAATCCTGCAATGGAATATATCCGCTGGAGCGCAAGAGCACCGCTTCGGCAGATAGATGGAAAGATGTGACTGGGTCAGGAAGTGAGTTCACCTTTAATGCATTCAGGCTTCGTCGGTAATTCGATGGCCCGTTTTGAACGAACCATCCAGTATTCCCTTGAGACTCCGATTGCCAAGAATATTCCTTCGAGCGTTGGAGTTGCGGTATTTGATCACATGGCGACAAGATCTTCGAACAGGCTCCGAACAGGCAGAGCCCATATTCGCGTAGCGCTGGCGCTAATGATCGCTATCTCAATGTCTAGCGTGCAAGCGCAGGATCTAAGAGCAGACCCTGCCAACAGCGGTGTTGCCCCATGGCTTATCCTCACCGAAAGCCCTCGCGACACCCTTTCATCCTTCGCCATGGTTGTTCCGTTGCTTCGAGAAGCTATTCAGACCTACATTGACGATCAAAGCCTCGAGAATGTCAGAAACGTCCAATACCTTACCCGCCAGTTAATTTCATTGCTCGATCTCTCTGAGGTTCCCGAGGCATCATATCGCCATGTTGGGGTCGAAGCAGCCTCCGCGCTCATCGACATATTCGACGTGATTGGCCAACCGGAGATACTGGATGCGCCTGGAAATGACCGTATCGTCTCAGAAAACACCTCGACGTACAGAATACCCGAAACGCCATTCAAAATCAGGCGAATATTGGAGGGGCCGCGTAAGGACGAATTCCTCTTCGATACCGGAACCGTAGAGGCAGCGCTCCTCCTTCGCGATCAATTGACGCTTGCGGAAAGGCGGTTCAGCCTCCAGGCAATGCAACTGACCGGGCCGCTGATACCCTTGAACACGGTTCAAAAGCTTCCCAGCTGGCTTCAAGCTCCCGTACTTGGAACATTGCTGTGGAAAGTCATTTTTGCTGCTTTTGCTCTTTTCGCCGCCATCTTCGCCCTGCTCAAAGTGAAGAAAATCCCAATCACACCGGATCATCCTGACGAACACCCGAACCTGATGCGCCGACTCTTAAGGCCAGCCGCAAGCATGGCCATGATTTTGGTACTAAATCACCTTTTATTGTGGCAGTTGAACCTGTCAGGAACGATGGCGCGGGCAACCGATATCGGACTCAACGCATTGAGCTACTGCGTTGTTGCGTGGATCACGTGGATAGTCATTCTCTGGTTCTTGGATCGATTTCTTGTTGACCGTGCAGTTTCTGATCAAGGCTTGGATGCCAGCATGTTGCGACTTATTTCGCGGATCATCGCGCTCGCATCCGTGGTCGTAATCCTGGCGCATGGCGCAAACGCTTTGGGAGTTCCGGTTTTCAGTATCTTGGCTGGCCTCGGGATCGGCGGGCTGGCCATTGCCCTCGCAATTCGCCCAACTCTCGAGAACCTTATAGGCGGCATCATCCTCTATCTGGACAAACCAATTCGGGTCGGCGATTTTTGCGGGTTTTCAGGACAGACGGGGGTCGTAGAGAGCATCGGCACAAGGTCTACAAAAATCAGAGCGTTGGATCGAACTCTCGTTTCCATTCCAAATGCTCAGTTTGCTGACATGCAGCTGGTGAATTGGGCGGAATGCGATGAAATGCTGATCAAGCAGACCATCGGGTTGAGATACGAAACCGGCTACGATCAACTTTTATTTGTTCTGGCCAAAATTCGTGAGATGGCGCACGCGCATCCAAAGATTAACAGCGATACCGTGCGCGTCCGGTTCGTCCAGTACGGGAGTTCCTCTCTAGACGTCTCGATAAGGCTATATGCCAGAACGCGAGAATGGAATGAGTACTTCGGTATCCAGGAAGACATACTCATGCGCATTAAAGGTATCGTGGAGCACTCCGGTACCGGTTTTGCCTTCCCGTCACAGACCCTCTATCTGTCTCGCGATGACGGGACAGATAATGAGTTGACCATTAATGCTGAGCGGGAAGTGGAGAACTGGCGCCGCTCCGGGAAGCTTCCGTTTCCAAATTTTGGTGCAGACACTCTACAAGAGTTGCGCGACACACTCACATATCCACCTTTTGGATCACCTGCAGGTGAGTACACCGATGATGAGAGTACAGCAGGTACGAGGGAGAGTTCATCGTCCGAGAGTGTTCAAAGCAACGAAACAAATGACCACCCGGATGAACCTGAAGCGCAATCAAAAAAGAAGTCGAGAGACAATTGATGCCGTTGTCCAGCAAATGCCAGTGCTCCACGCTCAAGATGCAAACTGCCATGGCTAGTACTCAATGGATAACGGATGAAACCGCGGATACTTGTTTTAACTTAAGGGGGAGTGTGTGTAGTGAGCCGGACGGAGAACAGGAACACCGCCTTATTGTAACGGATTTGATAGGTCTGGTTCAGGATCACGACTGCTGGCGTTTATCCGGCTTCTTTGAGCGGCCCAATATATTGTAACTGCGAGCCCCGATGGATTTCCGCGTGCTTATCCCTCATCGGCCTATTGATGCGTCCGATACCGGTTTCTGGCCCTCAAAAGGAGGTCGGTGGGTCGGATAGGCTTTTGTATCCGCCATCTTCTTTTTCGGAGAGCATCAATACGGCTTTGGCACGCCCTCACGTATCGCCGTTGAATAGTTCTCATCCAACCCTGCAGCAATGGCTCGTGGAGCGATGCGTGCCGAAGACGTAAGTTCGGAAAAAGTTACGTTTGTGTTAACCGTCCCTCGATCGTAGATAAGGCTCGGGATATTGCCGTTTACAATTATACGCCAATCGATTGGTATTCCTTCGCCTGCAGCGGAAAGCATTTTGAAAATAGCAGTCGTGCAATTTGTCGTGAGAGAATTGTACCAGCGAGGGGTTGAGACTAGGTCATTTGCTTCGCGCACATACTCCAGCAACAATTCACGCGCTTGCTCTGGAGTTGCTCGCATACGATAAATTTGAACGTCCTCGCCCCTTATATTCGAGCGGACACCCAAGACATCTTCTTCGGCTGCCGCAATAATGATAAGTGAATGTGATTTGAACAAATCTGCAAGCGGGGAAAAGCCGCTGCCAATTTCTCGTCGCACTTCGACGGACCATGCTACGTACCTGCCATCCGCAAACCCGAAACTAAGAACGAAGTGAGCCATCGTCGGCCCGCCCCAATAGGATAAGAAAAGATCAAATGTTTGTAATTCAGAAAGATCGTAAACTTCTGTCGCCCATTTTTCCGTAAAATCCTGTTCTCCACGCCATTGAAATTCACGAACATTGGTCAATGTCAGAATTTCTCCATTGATTTCGCCTGTCACATGTCGTGCGAGATCTGGTGGCCAGTTTCCATCAGCGGGTGGATCAATAGAGTTCCACCAAACCAAAACTGCTCCGAAAGCTACAGCAAAAGATGTCAGCCAGCGGTACCTTCGCCCTCCAAATTGAGCGATAATTGTCGCAATGCCAAGCAGCGCAAAGATACTGCAGACACCATATCGAACAATCTCACTGGCAGGCAGACGATACCACAATGCCAAAGTGGCCCAACCTGCGGTCAAGACCAGAACTACAATCGTTATGAATGTACCAAGATAAAATAGTGCTCTCATTCGCTCACCAACGGCCACTTCGCCTATCAGACTGCGCTCGGTCTAATCTGCGAGTCAATCGTACGTTAATCAATGTTTTATCTGAGCCTGTCCTGCCGGTCTTGTGAGAGCAATCGGGGACGAAAATTCCTCAGCGCCCATCTGCAATTTGCAGATCCTAATCTTACTTACTTGCACGGATCAAACCAATCAGACGAAGGCGCTCAGAGCTGAAATTCCCACTGAGAAGTTTAGTCGACCAGTTAGTTCTGACAACGCCCCCTTCGACAATCCGCTGAGTAACTTCAAAATCAAAGAAGGGGCTCCAAAGGCGTCAGGACGGTTGGACGCTGGAGGGCCCGGACATGCGACACTGGACTAGGCGATGAGCTTATGACGATCCTGTCTGGTCAATGCCGATTGATAGATATGGCGAGCGAGCAAGTCAGTGAGCGCAGCACAGTAGACAGCTTATTCGTGCGTGACGTTAGCAGGGGTGACGTGGGATGTTATCGAGGATGTCACAAAAGTCTTCTTCGGTCACAAGCCGGATAGGTTTTGACGGCTAATCTTTTGGTCAGAACTCGCTGAAACACCTCGGGAAAGCTGTGCACCCTTGTCCGGCTCCACAAAACGGTCGTATGA
>JAHEAO010000068.1:0-1777 GCA_024642725.1 Paracoccaceae bacterium
CGGAACATTGGGCGCTCTTCGCATGGGGATACAGAACGGGTGGTTCTGCCTTGGGTGCTGCTGGGTCCTGATGGCGCTTCTTTTCGTCGGGGGAGTAATGAACCTGCTGTGGATCGCAGCGATTGCACTCTTCGTAGGACTAGAAAAGCTCGCCGCGGATCGGCCATGGCTATCAAGGCTTTCCTCGATAGTGCTTATCTCTGGGGGATTGGTGCTTGTCATGGGGTCATGGCTCGACGCGTAACAGGCAACACATCGCAATAGGCTTTCTACACTTGGCGGAAGCCGTTGAAGTCCAATTTGTGAGTTAAGCAGACCTGACTTGGGCAAGGGTCAACGTCAAGAACGCCGGACAAACCGGCCTCATGGGCTTGCTGTAAAGTGGAACCTCATGACAATAAGGCAACTCCTACGACGGTACGCGGAGCCAATTTTTGACCTCGCTTGACCTGAATCATTCAAGCTTTTTGGATATACTGCAAAGTATTCATCAAATGGGACCTGCTGCGCCAACATGATTGCGCGCGGGCGTATGTGGAGGCTGCTATGCAAAGAATATCTTTTCTGATCCTGTACCTTTTTCTGCCCACGCTTGCTGTGGCGCAGGACGACGCCAATTTCCTGGAGTTAGGCGGCGACCTATATGGGGGAGGTAGCGCTGTGGTGGTAGCAGATGCAGCGGCGAATGATGTTTTTTTGGGCGCGCAAGATACAACGCTTGCTGTGCCGATCGCCGGTTCTGCGCATCTGGTGGGGCAAACAGTAATAATTGCTCAACCGGTCGCGGGCAACGCCTATGCCGCTGGGCAGACGGTCATGCTAAGCGGTGCAGTGACGGGCAGTGCAACACTTGCTGGTCAAACTGTGACCATTGGCGATATCGGACGAAATTTGCGGGCCTTTGGCCAATCAGTTGCAGTGAATGGCACCGTCGGTGGTGCTGCTTTGATCGCAGCTCAATCGGTCACATTTAACAGCATCGTCGCCGGGGATGTCGCTGTTAACGCCAACAAGATCGACTTCGGTCCGGCGGCCAAAATCGGTGGCACTCTGACGATATATCACTCCGATCCGGCCTCAATCAGCGTTCCTAATGAAGTTGCCCCTGCGGAGCGGATAACGCGCAAAACTGTAGAGGAATGGTCTGAGGACGCCCCGACGTCCATTAGTGTGGGCCGCCAGACCATTTGGCGCGGAATACTGTCGACGGTCACGACTGTGACCGTGTTGGCGGCAATCCTTGCAGCGTTGATCCCCGCGAAACTGTCGCACATGCGCGCCACGTTCCTTGCCCAGCCCCTTCGATCGTTTTGGTTCGGCTTTCTGTCATTGTCAGCGGCTATTGGTACCACCGTCGTCCTTGCGATGAGCTTGATTGGACTGTTGGCCACGCCATTGTCGATAGTTCTGGCGATAATTCTTGGGTTCGCAGGTTACATTGTCGGAGGCTATGCTATGGGCGTCGGACTACTGGGCATGATTGGCCGGGACGTTCCGGGCGCTTGGATTGAACGCGCACTCGCCGCTGCGGTTGGCGCAATAGTAATCGCCGCCGTGGGTCTTGTCCCAATCGTTGGCTGGCTTGTGGTTTTGGCGGTTTCGCTGACGGGGCTGGGCGCGCTTTGTATCGTGTTTTTCCGCCCGAGCTTCTACTCAGAAGCGCCGCCAGCCAACTAGAAAACCAAGGGCGGAAAAGGCTCCAATCCGCTATTCGCTACACCATTCGCCAACGACTGCTGTGAGGATGTGGTTTCAACCGGCCACTGCAACTGCAAAG
>JAHEAO010000068.1:1877-14313 GCA_024642725.1 Paracoccaceae bacterium
AGAGATCATCCGCCTGGCGGTAATGCTGTACGTCCGTTTCCCTCTGTCCCTTCGCAACGTGGAAGATCTGCTGCATGAACGCGGCATTGATGTCAGTCATGAAGCGGTGAGATACTGGTGGCATCGCTTCGGTCCAATGTTCGCGGCGGAGATACGAAAACGACGTATTGCTAACATGAAATCCAGCAAGTGGCGCTGGCATCTGGACGAGATGTTCGTGAAGATCAATGGGGAGCGACACTATCTTTGGCGGGCAGTTGATCACGAAGGGGAAGTCCTGGAAAGCTTCGTGACGAAGAAACGCGACAAGAAGGCCGCGTTGAAATTCCTAAAGAAAGCAATGCGTAAGCACGGCAATCCTGAAGTGATCGTGACGGACGGGCTGGCATCGTACGGCGCTGCGCTGAAAGAGATTGGCGTCGCAGACAAGCAGGAAACAGGCCGCTGGCAAAATAACCGGGTTGAAAATTCACACCTGCCATTTCGACGACGAGAGAGTGCGATGCTCCGCTTCCGGCGCATGCGAAGTTTGCAGAAATTCGCCTCCGTCCACGCATCCGTCTACAATCACTTTAATCAGGAACGCAGCCTCTCAAATCGAATGAAATTCAAACTCAACCGTGCCGCCGCTCTGGCTGCGTGGCGCGGTCTCGGTGCGGCATAAGGATCAGCCTTACTGTCCTTTCAGAGACTGGTTCGAATTGGTCTGACAGCACCCTTTTATAAGACGCTCCATACCAGCGGCTATTCTGGACCGGTCGGCTCCATTCCCCTATTGTAATGGTAACAACAAACCGAGCGGTTGGCAGAGCCGCATCGAAATCAACGGGGTGACTGATCATGGCCATCAAAAACCTTGAGAGCCTGAGGACGCATTTGCAGTGGGCAATTGAGCTCGAGCACGCGACGCTGGCGCCCTATCTAAGTGCGCTCTATTCGATCAAAGCCGGGACTAACGTCGAGTCTGCGGAAGTAATCAAGAGCGTTTTTCTTGAAGAGATGCTGCACATGGCCCTTGCCGCGAATATCCTTAACGCGGTGGGAGGGCAGCCCCGGTTCAATTATGAAGGCTTCATTCCAACTTTTCCGACGCCGCTGCCGCATGGCGACGGCTCCTTCCTAGTGCATCTTGGAAAGTTTTCGCCCGACAGCGTTCGATCGTTCCTGAATATCGAGAGACCAGCGGAAACCGACGCGGAACCTCTGGAAGAAAAGTATCACTCCATCGGACAGTTCTATTCCGCGATCATCGAGGGTCTCGAGAGTTGCTGCGCGGCATTAGGTGAGGATGTTGTGTTTTCCGGTGATCCTGACTGCCAACTGACACCCGCTACCACTTTTTATGGTGGTGCAGGCGATCTGATCGAGGTGACTGATCTGGCGTCTGCGCTTGCCGCAATGCAAGAGATCGTGGAGCAGGGCGAAGGGATGGATCACGCGTCGATCTTCGATGGCGACAAGAACATTTTTCATCCCGAAAGAGATGAAGTTGGCCACTATTTCCGCTTTCAGGAAATCTTGGAGGGGCGCAGCTATAAGGCCGGGGATACGGCCGAGTCTGGCCCCACGGGTGAGCCTTTCAAAGTGGACTGGAGCGCCGTACATAACATGCGGCAAAACCCGGACATCAATGACTACCCAACGGACAGCAAGGCACGCGAAAAAATGGAGGCCTTGGCGCAAGGTTACAGCGACATGCTGCGCATGATGGAGCGGGCATTTGCGGGCGAGCCGAAGCTATTTGGCGATACCGTGGGAACAATGTTCGAGTTGCGCCACCTGATCCTCGAACTGATGAAGATGCCGTCAGGTGACGGGAAAACCACTATCGGTCCCTATTTCGCCTATCGACCACCGATCCACGGGCACGAGGCTTGGATCGAGATACGAGAAAATGGGCCCTATGCAGTTCACGGTTCTATCCCACTTGTTCGCAAGACGCGCGTCACGAGCGAAAAATCCGAAGCTTTGACCTGGGCGATCACCGAAACCCTGCTGACCGACGAAGACTGCGTGCTATGCCGCTGCGGCCAATCGAAGACGAAACCGTTTTGCGACGGAACCCATGACCGCGTGGATTTCGACGAGACCGGTCCGGCAGAATTCCGTCCGATCGCGGAAACACAGGACGTCCTGGAAAACGACGGCATTCGGGTAAAAGTGGACAATTCTTATTGTGTTCATGCCAAGTACTGTTTCAATAAGACCAGCGGCATTCGTGCCCTGATGGCAGAGCCTGCCGCCGCAAATGCAAAAAGCCAAATCATGGCGATGGTCGATCGCTGTCCATCCGGAACCTTTGTTTACGAATTGGAGGTGGACGGCGAGATGTTCGAGACAGAAGCAGACCTCCCTCAAAGAATCGCCGCGATTTCGCAAGACAGGGGAAGCAAGTCGGCCGGTCCGCTTTGGGTCACGGGGGGAATACCTATCATGAAGCCGGATGGCACATTTCTGGAAAGGCGCAACCGGGTGACATTGTGCCGGTGTGGGAAGTCTAAGAACAAACCATTTTGTGACGGCACACACGCAAGCGTCGGATTCAAAGACTGAATGTGCCGCGACCGGTCATCTGACTAGCACAACTTGCGGCGCTAAGTGCTTTGCGCGTCAACAGTAAGGGCGAGAATTGGACTTGAAGCCGTCGCCTCAAGTCGGTTTTCTATTTGCTTGTCAGAATGGCATTTCATTATTCTGCTATTGTCGGCGGTCCATGGCCCTGGCGCCAGAAGTGATTTCTTTGACTTCAGCTATGATCCGTTCAAGGCTGCCTTCGCGTTTTTCGTAAAGCCCCTCGACCCAACCCTCTAGTCGCAGCCGATCTTCCTCGGTAAGCGTTTTTGCTGTCAGAACAACGATAGGAATGGATTCCCATTTGTCGTTCTTTCTGAGTTCTTCGGCGAACTGAAAACCATCCATTTCTGGCATCATGAGGTCGAGGAGAACGAGGCTTGGCAATTCCGCCTCGAGACGTTCCAGCGCGACCCGGCCGTTTTCAGCCTCGATCACCTCAAATCCATTTGCCGACATTGTCTTTGTCAACAGCGCGCGCGTATCCTCGTCGTCCTCGACGATGAGTACCGATTTTCCCAGCGTCATTCCGACGAGTTCATGAACGAGCGACAAGAGGCGGTGACGATCCACCGGTTTGGTAAGGTACTCTGAAGCACCCAGCGAAAATCCGAGGCGATGGTTGTCAATAATGGTCACGACCACCACCGGAATGTCTTGTGTTTTCGGATTGGCCTTTAGCTCCGACAACACCGACCAGCCGTCAGTTTTTGGCATGATTACATCGAGCGTAATGACGTCAGGCTGTAATTCCTTGGCCATTTCAAGCCCGATAATTCCGTTTTCAGCTTCGGCCGTTCGCAAACCCGCCGCGTTGAAATGACGGAAAAGCAGTTCGCGAACAATTGGATCATCGTCAATTACGAGCACTAGAGGCGCATCTGTCGGTACGTTTGCACCGGCGCGTCGAACGCGTTTCCGTTCGCCGTCCTGCTGCGCGTTGACCAGAACCGACATGTTAAACGTCGACCCCTTAGCCAATTCGCTCTCTGCGCGAAGATCGCCGCCCAGAAGGCGACAGAATTCTCGGCTGATCGTCAGACCCAAACCGGTTCCGCCGAACTTGCGCGAGGTCGAGGCGTCTGCCTGAGTAAATGGATCGAAAATTTTCTCTAGTTGGCTTGGTGACATGCCGATCCCCTGATCGGTCACATTGAATTCGATCCTGTCCTCGTCGCTCGAAATTACGAGACTTATCTCTCCATTCTCAGTGAACTTTGCGGCGTTGGATAGCAAATTAAATAGACACTGCCTCAATTTCGTCTGATCGCTGCAAAGAGTGTCAATTCCGCTCTTATTTATGATCTTCAGTATATTGTTGTTCTTCTCGACTACTGGCGTGATAGTGCCGACCACATCTGCGAGCAGCGCATCTAGTCTTAGTTGTTCAATGAACACCTCGATCTTGCCCACTTCGATCTTGGAGAGATCAAGAATATCGTTGATGAGGCCAAGCAGATGCTGGCCAGCCCGCTGGATCTTATGCAGGTCCTCGATACTGTCCTGACTTCCGTCGTCCGCCATTTCGTCAATCAGCAGTTCGGAATATCCAATTATGGCGTTGAGCGGAGTGCGAAGCTCGTGGCTCATGTTTGCGAGGAATTGGGATTTCGCGGCGTTCGCCTGAATGGCGGCATCTCGGGCAACACCCAGCTCTGAAACAAGGGTATCGAGCTCAGCTTCATGCTTTTTTGCCTCCGTAATGTCGGTAAAGACCGAAACGATGCCGCCTTCCTGTGTCGCAAAACCCTCCGAGCGAAGCCAGCGTCCGTCGGGCATCTGATCGACCGAGTTTCTGACCTTTTGCTCTTTTCGCGATCTCAATACGCCCTGAACCCATGCTTCGCGCTCTTCCTCATTGGCGAATTTGCGGGCGGTGTTTCTCGAGCGGCGCAGAATGTCCTCGAACGAAATTCCGACTTCGAATGAATCGGCTTCGTAGGCGGATGAGAACATATCCCGCAGACGCTTGTTGAACAGCACGACTTTGTCATTGGCGTCATACAGGACGAAGCCCTGTCCCATGGCTTCGATCGCATCCATAAGGCGTGTGTGGGCCACTTCGGTCTCGTGGGCCAACCGCGCCAGTTCTGCCTCGTGCCGCTTTGACTCGGTCATGTCCGTGAAAACCGACACCGTTCCGCCATCTCGCGCTCTAAAGCCTTCGGAGCGCAGCCAGCGCCCATCCGGCAACTCGTCGGTAGAAGTTCTTAGGTCGGTCGATCGTCTATCTTCCAGAACACCCTGAATCCAAGTTTCTCGCTCATTCTTGGTCATTTCTGGGTGAAGCCTATCTGCGGAGGCACGGATTATGTCCTCAAACGGAAGGCCCTCTCGAAACTCGAGCTCCGGGGCAAAGGACCTTGCGAACTTTTCGTATTCCTTGTTCCAGAGAACGACTTTCTCATACTTGTCGAACAAACAGATCGCCTGTCCCATCGCCTCTACTGCGTCCATAAGCCGGGTGTGAGCCAATTCGGATTCTGCCGCGAGGCGGGCCAATTCCTCCTCGTGCTGCTTCGACTTGGTGATGTCCGTGAAGACCGAAACGGTGCCGCCGTCGCTCGTATCGAAGCCATCCGTCCGGTACCATTTCCCATCCGGCATCCGATCTGTCGATGACCGGACCTTGCTCGTGCGGCGAACCTTCAAGACATTTTGAATCCAGGCGTCTAGTTCCTCCGGAGTCATATCCGGGTGCATACGGCTTGCGGATCGACTGAGGCCCAGCTCGAACGGATCGCCCGGTTTCGGGGTGAACCCATCGGAAAACGACTTGTAAACCTCGTTGTAGCGCTTATTGAAAAGCACGACGTTGTCGTCCTTGTCGAACAGGCAAATCGCCTGGTCCATGGCCTCAAGTGCGTCCATAAGTCGTGCGTGTGAGTCGGCGGCGTCTCTCTGGCTTTTGGCGAGCGCCACTTCCGCGTGCTTTCTCTGAGCCACGGTTCCCAACAACGCGCCAATATGTCCAAGCGTCTTGGCGACCTCGACGTCGGAGACTCGTTTGTCCTTCGAGAAAAATTCAAGGACGCCGACAACCTCCTCATGCAACAGAATAGGGAATGCCATCGCGGATTTGAGGCCCGCTTTCTTTGCGAACTTCGAGCGCCGAAGCTCGTCATTTGTCTGAATATCCTCCAGCCATGCCGCCTGGCCACTGGCCAAAACACGGCCGGGCAACCCGTCGCCCTTTGCGAACCTCTGACTCTCGGTCATCTTCCGTAGGCTTTCGGCGCCGTCCTGCGCTTCGACATGCCAGATGCCAGTGGGAACGAGTTCCTGCTCCGACCCATGGCCCCTCACAATGTAAGCGTGCCCGACGGCAAGGTCGGCGAACATGCAGATTTCGTGAAGGGCGGTCTGCAACGCGGATTCGAAAGAGACGGCGTTATTTGACGCAAGAACGATGTTCTGTAGCAGCCGGACCGATGCCGTCCGGTCCACAACGCGCTGTTCCAGCCGGTTGTTTGCTTCCTCAAGCTCCTTTTTTGCAGCCCGTTCAGCGGTTATCTCGCGTCCGTAGATGTTCAGATAACCCTTGTCCTTTATCACCGCGAAGGTCAGGAGATAGACGCGCCCGTCTCCGATCTCGAACTCGGCAGTGCGGTGTTGCGAGGCCGCGGCGGCAACAGCAGCCACCTCTGCCATGTCTTGGTTTAGGCGATTTGGCTGCCCGGCTTCGACCAGCCCTGGCAGATCGAGGGCGGACGGGTTTGCTATCATGAGCACACCGTCAGGTGTGACCCTAAGCACCGGATTCGGGTTCTCCTCGGGGAATTTTGCGTAATTCACTATCTCGTCGGTGGCAGCCCGTATCTTGGTGACGTCGCGGCCATAGACGTTGGCATACATTCCGTCCCCGGTAGGCTTGATCAAAAAATCGTAAGTCTTCTTGCCAGTCTTAACGTCCAGTCGCGCGCTCTTGCCGGATTGAAGGGTCTTGCTAACCAGCCTGACGATTTCCGGGCTTGGTTTCGAGTTTCGCTGTTCAAGAAGGTCCTGGGATCTCTTTGCGGCGGTGTTTGCAAACAGAACCTCGCCGTCGCCCGAGACACGAAATATGGGGAAAGGGCACTCTTCCAAGATGGAATATGAATCGTCGGACTTTGCATCCTTGCCGGAGTCAGACTTTTCTTTTTTGCCGGCCATTGAGTGGCCCTCCGTATTTTCGTTCGTAAGGCTGAAGAGAAATGGAACCTATGGTGCGGCTCCCCTCAGAGAGTTCTGGGCCCGGGTCCAAAAGATTAGCCAATGTGCATCGTGCAATCCGATCCAATCTGGCGCCCGGCTCGCGGGAATCTCGGGGTGCTGGACTGGGGCGAGCTGCGTCCCATCCAGAGCAGCCACCTCATAAATGTGGTGCGGCCGGGCAATCGCTCTTTTGGCAAGCGTGGGATTCAAATCGAGGTGCGCTCCCGCTTTCCGGCTTTCGACTCCGGCCAGAACAAGTCGCGTTTTGGTGCGCCCATGGTCTGCCGCATCGAGTAACGCGCGGTTCAATTCACTCCTGTCGCCTATGCGAAATCTTTGCTCTTGGTCCATTCCCACTTCCCTAGTGCCCAATGATGAACCAGTTCTGCCAAAAAAAACAGTAATCTCTATGGGGCGAGGCCCAACGGGCTCATCTACCGCAATCTGCTGGTGTGTTGCTTTGTCGCGCGGACGGCGCGTATGATCGCGACAAGCAAACCGGCGCGACAATGAGAAAACTCATCCGGT
This sequence comes from Paracoccaceae bacterium, assembly GCA_024642725.1. Lineage (GTDB taxonomy): Bacteria > Pseudomonadota > Alphaproteobacteria > Rhodobacterales > Rhodobacteraceae > JAHEAO01. The sequence goes on from JAHEAO010000068.1 coordinate 9,171, forward strand.
GCGGATTTGTTGGGGAGATAGAATTGTTGGCAAACACAGGACCTCCAAAGGCGGCGGAGCCGCCCATTTTTGTTGTCGGTGTGACCGGGCACCGCGACATATTTGAAGATGAAAAAGATGTTTTGCGGGAGTGTCTTAGAAAAAATTTGTCGCTTATCAAGGGCTATTTTGATCATGCCTCGGTTCAACTGGTTTGTGGAATGGCCGAGGGTGCCGATACGCTAGCGGCAGAAGTTGCGCTGGATATGGGCATTGGCGTCGTGGCCGTCCTGCCCATGCCGCAGAAATTATACGAGGCGGACTTCGATAGCGCGGCGGCGAACCATCTTCGAGAACTTCTTGCCCATCCTGAAATCAGCGTGCTGGAAATGCCCCTCCCGGCGGGCCGAGAAGAGAGTGATCTCGAAGATCAGGATGCTCGCGACGATCAATATAAGCTGCTCGCCGATTACATCGTGCGCCGTTCGAATGTTCTTGTCGCGATCTGGGACGGGGTTGCGGCGGCGATGCCGGGCGGCACTTCGGACGTTGCCTTTCGCTACCTCTCGGACAGTAGCGATCATACGCCGAATTTCATCAAGCAGGACGGCGGAGAGGCTGAAGATTGTGGAAACTTGCTTTTCTGGTTGCCGGCACGGCGTCAATCCGCACCAGACCGCGAATTGCCGCAAGGTGATCTCTGCCTGATTTCAAACGCAAACTACGATTACTATTGGCAGCAGAATAAAATCCCGGAGCAGTTCGTGATCCGCTGGAAGGGGTTCGATGCCTATGCCGCCGATTGGAAATCTGACCTCGGCGCGGACCTTGCAGCCTATGGATTGGCACAAGGCGGCATCGATGCTCTCACCTTCGACTTGAAGTGGATAGAACAGGAATTCATCCGCGCCGATCAGATGGCGCGTGCGTACCAGGGGCGGTCGGACAAAATGTTCGCCCTCTTTGGTCTGTTGGCCGGAGCCATGGGGCTTGCGTTTCTCGTTTATGCCAAGCTGTTGGCGGTCAACGTTTTTTTGTACGCCTACATCGCCTTGTTTGTCGTGGGGTTCATTGGGTTCCGTTATTCGGCAAGGCGCCATCTCCATTCAGGACACCTCGCTTATCGCACTCTTGCGGAAACATTTCGGGTGCAATTTTTCTTAATTCTCTCGGGGGCTGGAGAGTCTTATAGCTTGAAGCGCATACTCGGACTGACCTCGGTGAATCGGTTTGCGCGGTTCGAATGGCTGCAGGAAGGGGTGCGTTGCGCCGAGCCATTGGTGTATTTCGGACATTACGCCAAGGGGGATGCACTGCAACTGGTGCGTGATCATTGGATTGCAGACCAAGCGGCGTATTTCGGCAAGAAACTTCACAGTCTCCACGCGCAGCATTATCGGCTGGAGGTGATAAAGACTGCGTTGCTGACCGGTTCGGTGATCGGGGCGCTATCCTTGATCTTTTTCAAGAAGACGCTTCTTCACCTCGACATGATGGGGTACGACGGCAAGGCTTGGCTGGTTTTCTTCATGGGTCTCTTGCCGCTCTGGGTGGCAGTCTGGGAACTCTACCAGGGCAAGATGGCGACTCGAGAGTTGCTCTGGCAATACTCTAACCAGCGACGGTTTTTTCGTTCTGCCGAACGTGAGATCGCACAGGTGGCCGATCTGCGCGATGCCAAGAAAATCATCCGCGACCTCGCCGACAAGGCGCTGATCGAGATATATCTTTGGAGCGTTCATCGCTATCATCGCGAGCACGAACCACCTGCCGCCGGTTAGACATGGAAAGTGACGGTCCAAGCACATTCGAACGGCGTTTGACTGAACTCCGCCACGAATTTAGAACGCCTGTCGGGCATATGATTGGTTATGCCGAACTGATCGACGAAGAACTCGACGAAGACGGTCAAAAAGCCTATCGGCACGATCTCGCGGCCATCATGGCCGCTGGCCAGAAGATGCTTGCTCTGATTGACCAGCACCTCGGCAGCAATCGGAAATCCGTCGACGACATCGATCTGGAGGACGTGCAGTATTCGTTGCGCCTTCATCTTAACCACATCGGCGGCTACGCGGAAATCATGCGTGAGGAGGCTGTCGAGAGGGGTGAGATGGAAATCTCAAGGGACCTAGACCATATTGGCGAAGCCGAGCGCACCGTCCTGTCACTCATTGAGAACCTCCTGGGATTTTTGTCACCAGAAGCGAAAGAGGCACCGGTCTTGGAACAGGACGTCGGCGATACTGCCTTGCCTGTTTCGGGCAAGAAATTCGCTTCGGCATCGATTGTCGGAATAGGTGGGGAGATTTTAATCGTCGACGACAATGTGATGAACAGGGAGTTATTGACCCGGCGACTGGCGCGCGGCGGCTATAAATCGAAAGCTGTTTCCTCAGGCACCGACGCTTTGGTCGAACTCCAACAATATCGCTACGATCTGATACTTCTCGATTACATGATGCCAGGCCTCAGCGGACTCGAAACTCTTCAAGCGATCAAAGCGAACAGTCAGCTCAGATCGATGCCGGTCATAATGTTGTCGGCAAGCGATGAGGCGGACGTCATGGTGAGTTGCATCCTGTCGGGTGCCGAAGACTACGTCGTCAAACCCTTCAACCCGGTTCTCCTGATCGCGCGCATCAACTCTTGCCTGGAACGCGTTCGGCTCAGGCGGAACACAGCGCAACAGATCAAGGTGTTTATTTCATCGCCTGGCGACGTGATCCCAGAACGACAAATTGCAAAGATGGTTGTGGGGCGGATCAACGAAGAGTTTTCCGGTCGTGCAATACTTGTGCCGATCATGTGGGAGGAAGAGCCGCTACTTGCATCCGACACCTTCCAGGCTCAGATCCACCCGCCCCGCGAAACGGAAATCTACCTGGGAATACTTTGGTCGCGCATAGGATCTCCGTTGCCTGATACGATCCGAAGACCCGATGGGACCGCCTATGAGTCCGGTACGGCCTACGAGTTTGAGGACGCGCTAGAAGGCCATCGTCAAACCGGCAAGCCGGAAATGCTGCTTTACATTAAGCACGGGGCGCCAGAGATATCGCTGTCCGACAAATCGCTTGTGCTTGACAGGCTTGACCAGATCGACAGGCTGGCGGCCTACCGAGAGAAGGCCCTGATGGGTGAGGATGGAACCTATGTGGCTGCCTTTCACGTCTTCGATACTATCGATCAGTTCGAAACGATGCTGGAAACGCACTTACGCAAATTAGTTCGCACAATCATGTCCGGGTGATCGGCCGAAGACTGCAGGGATTGCCAGCGCTGACATCGATTGTACACTGCAAGAAAGGGGATGGGTCGACGATGTCCAGGATATTACTGATAGAAGACAACGAGATGAACCGTGATATGCTGTCTCGTCGTCTTCGAAAGCGGGGTTATGAGGTCGAAATAGCCATCGACGGGCAACAAGGAATCGATATGGCGGCTAGCCTGCCTAATCTGATCCTGCTCGACATGAGTCTACCCATTGTCGATGGCTGGGATGCCGCCAGGGCCCTAAAAGGCAATGACGCCACGAATCAAATTCCCATCATCGCTCTTACCGCACATGCGATGGCAGGAGACAGGGAAAAGGCGCTGGAGGTCGGATGCGACGACTACGACACGAAACCGGTCGAGTTGCCTCGCCTGCTTGAGAAGATCGAGCACTGGTTGAACAAACAGGGGTGAACTAGTTGGAGTTTGACCCCGGAAGTGACCAAATTGTTGCGCACCGTGCGCTTCTTGATGGAGGTGACAGGTGGCGGAATTTTATTGCCGAAAATCCGTTGGAACCTAACGCTCTTCACCGGGCCAATTTCGTCGAGGCCAATTTCGCGGAAAGAGACCTTTCAGAACTCGACCTTTCTTACGCCGATCTTTATCGGGCGGTTTTATCGCAGGCAAACCTTAAGAAAGCCATTCTTTGCGGTGCCGAGGTTGCGCATGCCGACATGCGTTCGGCCGCACTCTACAAGGCGGACCTGAGCAACGCTATTCTGCAAGAGTCAAACCTTGAATACGCAGACCTTTCAGCCACCGATTGCAGATATTGTGACCTTCGCGGCGCCAATCTCAGGGAGGCGAACTTGTCGGGCGCTGACCTTCGCGGTGCCAACATGTCCAATGCCGATCTCACCGGAGCTGACCTGTCGGGAGCGGACGTGACAGATGCTATATTCCACTTCGCGCAACTTGCCGACGTGAACGCGACGCATATCAAGTACGGCAGTTTCAGGCAGATGGCAGGTAACTTTCTAGGTGTGCGCGGTGTTGATCAATGCTTCGGCTCTGCACTATTCGTGCGCGATGCCAAAGATCAGGATTACATTGATACGCTTTATCAATCCATGTTGGACAAACCTCCAGGCTTTGTTCGCGCATTGGATCTGTGGCTTTTCCAAGCCTGGGAGCTGATCGATCATGGGCGTAGTCTTTTGAAAGTATCCGCCTATGCCACCGTGATCGCCACGCTATATGGCTTGGTCTATCTCGCAGACATGAGCTTTGGCTGGGGCATTATGGATTATTCCAACTCCGCCCAAACTTGGTTTACGCCGTTCTATTATTCGGTTGTCACTTACACGACGCTTGGCTACGGCGATGTCACGGCCAATAGTCTCTTGGGAGAAATGCTTGTCATAAGTGAAGTCATCGTTGGGTATTTCACGCTTGGATTGCTGTTAGCGATCCTGGCTAACACAATCGCACGACGAAGTTGACAGTCGTGCAGGATGTCGAATGGGAGAAGACTGATGACGACATTTCAGCCGAAGGCCTACGTCAAGACGACCTGCCCATACTCGTTCAAGTTTAGGCTTTTCGTCACGGAAGCCGGGCTCGCTGACCAGATTGAGTTCGTCCCGATGGATCCCGAGGCAAGCGATTTCCAAAGCATCAAGGCTGACGTCGAAGCAAGGTCTGGCGCTTCGCTCCACTTCCCGACAGTGGAGGTGGAGCCAAACGAGTTCATCGATGATTCAGACAGGTTGATTGCGCATTTTTCCGATCTTCACGGTATCGACGATTCATCCTTGGCAACTCTGACTTTTTACCGCGAGGGTCTGTTTCCAACCTTCCTCGAGTTGTTCGCTTTGTGTGCCAGCCCGCTCGCCTGGCTCATTCGGCTAGGAAGAACACCCCGCGCATTCAAATAACTGTC
>JAHEAO010000069.1 GCA_024642725.1 Paracoccaceae bacterium
TGCCGCTGCCGTAAGGCCCCATCCGGTGGAAATGCGCGCCCATGGCATCAAAGAGCGGTTGCATCTGCTCCAACCTCGTGGCCTCGCCGCCCAACATGAACGACAGTCGGCGTTCTTGCGCTGCAATCTGAGCGCCGGACATGGGCGCGTCGATCAGCCCAATCCGCGCCGGGATTCGATAACGGAGTTCCCTGACGTAGACCGGCGAAAGCGTGGAAGAGACGATTATCTGAACAAGCTCGGGTGCCCGAGCGACAAGACCCCGAGCGCCAAAGAGGACGGACTCGGTCTGGTCCATGTCCCTGACGACGGTAATCAGGATGCGCAGGCCCTCGGAAAACACCGCCGGTCGGTCTGTCATCGCGGCGGAAAGCGCCCCGAATTCGGATGGCGGGCGAATGTCGAAACCCCGCGCATTAAAGCCTGCCGTCCGGAGCGCTGCCAGCATCGGCGCGCCCATGCGGCCACAGCCAGCAACGCCAACACCGCGCAAGTTTTCCGAAGGCATCAATGAACGATCGTTTCTTCCTTGACGAACATGTTGGCCCAGGCGCGGTCGATTAGCTCTGGCGTCATCTGGTAGGGAATACCTTCAAACTCGCAGATTGCGATCATCTGGTCGATCAGGAAGATCGGCTGATAGTTCGCATAGACGTTGTCGATCGTCGGGTATTTCCTCTTGATCAGATGAATCAACGCTTCTTCATTCAGCGGCATCTTCCGCTTTTTCGCGACCATAGCAAAAATCTTGAGATAGTCCTGCTGATGCGGACCATCGATCTTGATCTTGAAGAAGATCCTGCGCAATGCGGCCTTGTCGAAGATTTCGTTCGGATGGAAGTTGGTCGAGAAGATTACCAATGTGTCAAATGGCGTCTCGAATTTCTCGCCCGACTGCAAGGCCAAGATGTCCTTGCCTTCTTCAAGCGGAACGATCCAGCGGTTGACTAGGGCCTGAGGCGGCTCGGACTGTCGCCCAAGGTCGTCGACGATGAAGACGCCGCCGGTAGACTTGAGCTGCAAGGGTGCCTGATAGGTTCGGGACGTCGGGTTGTAAACGAGGTCGAGCATATCCAGTGTCAACTCGCCGCCGGTAATAACGGTCGGTCGGTTGCATAGAACATAGCGCCGATCGTAGCGGTTCGAGGTCCGGCGAAGGCTGTTGGGATCATCAACTAGGTCCTCGGCGATCGTGTGAACAATCGGGTCATATACGGTGATCACCTGACCGGAATACTCGATTGCACGGGGAACATAGATGTTGTCGCCAAGCGCGTCTCGAATACCGTTAGAGATCGAAGATTTACCGTTTCCCGGCGGCCCATACATCAGGATGGACCGGCCGGCGCTGACTGCGGGCCCAAGGTGATCCAGCAGTTCGTTCGGCAGGATCAGGTGGCCCATCGCAGATAGCAATTGTTGGCGGGTAACTTGGATGTTGCGGATCGACTGGCGCTTTACCTGCTCGGCGTATTCCGCCATCGGTATCGGCATGGCGCCGTAGTATTCCGACTGTGACAAGGCATCGAGCGCGCGGGCCTTGCCGGCATCCGAAAGCTGGTATCCCATTTCGCCGCCTGAGTTCGCATGCAGCGTACCAGTGGCTTCGACAAGCTTCTGCGTCCGGGCAAGGTCGACAAGTTCCTGCGTGACATTTATCGGCAGACAGATGACCCGAGCGAGTTCGGTGACCTGATCAAGGTTCTGGCGAAACATCGTTTTCAGCAGGATGTCGCGCATCATCACCATTGAAAGCCCGGTATCGGCCATGCTGCGAGGGGCGGGCGGGGCCAACACGGCCGGGGCGTGCATATTCATCAGTCTACCTGTCTATAGCTCATCGCTCTTGTTGCATTTCCACCGCCCCGGGAAGTTTAGGCATCGAAACACCCGAAGTGGTTTTGCGCCGCCCACTGAGACCCTGTAACCTGTGCAAAACACAAATGAGGCCAGTCATGAGCAGACCCAATCCAACAGTTTTGTTTGGCTTTTTTGTGGCGGTAATCGTCGCAATGTGTGGAGTGTCTCTGCTGAAAGGAGGGGTCTATATCGCCAAGCACGAAGGCGATACCTACCACATGCTCGAGATCATTTTTCGCATGGCCGACGGGCAATGGCCGCATCTGGATTTCATGACCCCGATCGGGGCTCTGGCTGCAGCACCGGTGGCTCTCTTCGTCAGGCTTGGATACGGTGTCGGGATGTCATTCCTGATGGCACAAGCGATTGTTATTGCTTTTCTTTTGTTCCCGCTTTGGTGGGCGGCCTGGTCCCGCTTCACCGGATTCCTGCCGTATCTCTTCGGATTTTTCGTCATCGTCCTGACCGTCGCGCTAGTCCACGGGGAATCAGAGCCCAGCATCTCGCTTTCGATGCACTACAATCGATGGGCCTGGGCAATCACCTTCATTGCAATCGCAATTGCGGCTTTGCCCAACCAGGGGACGGCGCGGCCGCTATTGGAGGGGGTGATCCTGGGGGCGGCGATGGCGGCGCTTGTCATGATGAAAGCCACGTATTTCGCCGCATTTGCCCTGCCGCTTGCGATTGCACTTGTCTTGCGCGGGGCGGTGAAGACCTTGGTGATTGCGGTGCTGACAGGGGTCGCGATCGCCGGCCTCATAACCGCCTTCGCCGGGGTGGAATTCTGGCAAGCCTATTTTGGTGATCTGCTGTTCGTTGCGCAGTCTGAAATCCGCGCCGCACCAAGCGGCTCCCTGAAGGACGTCATCGCGGCACCGGCGCATGTGGGCGGGTCGCTGCTGCTGGTGCTTGGGGTCATCCTGCTGCGGCAGGCTGATCAGGGCATTGGTGGTCTGATCTTGTTGTTGTTGGTTCCGGGTTTCTTCTTTGTGACTTACCAGAATTACGCAAACGACCCGCAATGGCTACTGTTGTTGGGACTTTTGCTGTTGGCAATGCTTCCGAACGTCGAGATGCGAAACGGCCTCGGCTGGGACTTGCGAACCGCCTTGATGTTAACAGCGACCGCTTCCTTCGCGCTGGCAGCGCCATCATTCCTGAATCTGGCCTACAGCCCGTTTCGCCACTACAAGATCGACGTCGCCAAATACACCCCGCTGATACCCAGATCAGGGGTTCACAGTGATCTTCAGGTTGCCAAGTTGCGCGGAGAAAGAGTGTTTGCGAGAATGCCTCAGGATGGACAGGGCAGCCCCTATGCATCTTACGCGGCAGGCACCAAAATCGATGAGCCCTTGGTTTTCATGGGTGAAACCCTCCCGGAATGTGAAACCGATTTGGGATTGCCGGTCTTTTTTGACGCAATAGCCGTCGACCTTGACGAGGCTGGCCTTACACAGGGCAGGCGCTTGCTGGCTGCGGATCTATTTTCAAGCTATTGGCTTTTTGGGCCGCTTGAGCCGCTGAAAGGAGGAGCGCCGTGGTATTATGGCGGCTTGCCGGGTTTCGACAGCGCTGACTACCTCTTGGTCCCGCTCTGCCCGATCATACCGCGTGTTCGCCAGATGATTCTGGAGGCTGTCAAAGACTCGGGCATCCCGTTGACCGAGTTCCGCCGGACCCCGCTCTACATTCTGTATAGGAAGGACTAGGCGCCGAATGCCGCCGCAGACAGGAGATAGAAGATCAAGGTGCCACCCAGCGCCAGTCCCATGGGAAAATCTGAGTTGGTCCAAGATGCCCAATCCGATGTCTTTGCCCGGAAGGCTGCAGATCTCTTGAAAATCCGATGTGTCGCAACCGCTGCCAACAGAACCGCGGCGAAGAGGAATAGCAACATTCGCAGGTCCCCAAGTGCAACGAACGGTGCCATTGCCGCGGCAAATTTGGCGTCTCCCGCACCAATACTTCCGACCATGTTCAGCACGAATCCCACGGCCAGAACGACCAGAAGGTGCAGCCAGCCCCACGCGTAGTCCTCGAAAGGCAATGCAACCAACCCGATCACCAGAAAGACGATAGTAAGTGCGCCAACGGCCTTGTTCGGGATTTTCATGAATTTCATGTCGTTCCACGCCACCCAAATCGAAATGGGAAGCGCGAATGGCAGAAACCAGAATGCCGCGTAACTTGATAGCGCCATCGTCAGTTGGTGGCAGACTGATCTAGCGCGCGCAGGCTGCGTTCCGCTGCTTCAAAGTACTGCGGGTGGGTGTCTACCGCTTCCTGAAGTAGCCCTCTGCCAATGGTGACGTCACCTTGCTTGATCGCAGCAAGGGCCAGCGTATGAAGCAGTTGCGCCCGCTCCACTTGCGTCATCGAAACGATCGGCAGTTCGTAGTTGCGCTGCGCTCCTCTGGCCAGAACGATATTGTTCTTGGCCGTGAACATATTGGGATCGTAGCGAAGAGCTTCGAAGAACAGCTTTTCCGCCTCGGAATATGCGCCGCGTGTAAGCTTCGAATACCCCCAGTTGTTCAAAACGCCAGACGGCTTTGTTGTCAGTCCGACAGCGGTCTCGTAGAAACTGTCTGCCTTGTCCCATTGCTTATTGCTGTCGGCGATCATTGCCTCCAGCCTATAGCGCTTGAAAGTCTCATAGGTCGGCGGAACCTTGTTCAGTTCCGCTTCGGCCTTGTCCCAGTTGCTGGTCCGTATAAGCGCGTCTGCGTATTCAACTCTGTCGTCGTCAGTCGATCCCGGCATGGAATTGACCCGGCCCCACGCGATTGCCGCCTCTGACGGTTTTTGTGCGCGAACGAGCGACTTGGCCAAGCCGCGCTGGACATCGATCCGATCCGGGTTGTCCGCCGCTGTACGTTGGAAGTAAGTGACCGCCTCATCGGGATCGGCCGCTGCCAACATCACATCGTTGAGATTTGATTCGTCGATGACGTTGACCGTCTTGATCGCGCGTTCTACGTCGGCGTCGGCCTTCTTTTCGCATGCCGAAAGGGCGATTGCCCCGCCAAGGCACACTGAAACAAAAAATGCGTGGCGCATATGCCTGCGTCCTCTGCTGCTCGGACGTTCGCCATTTTTGTTATTGTGTCGACAGGAGGACGTATTCGCTTTGCCCCCGTCGCACGAGTGCGAACGTACTGTTGTCTTCTTCCTCAACATAACTTGACGAATCAAGTTTTGCGATAGCCAACAGCAAATTCTCACGAATCTCGGCACTTTCGCCACTGTCCAGCGCATAGGCTGTGTGAAACACACGCTCGGCTTCGCCAATCTTGCCTTGCTCCATCAGCACCACGCCCAGATTGTTCCAAGCCGGAACAAAGGTTTCATCTACTTTAAGGGCTTGACGCAACAAATCTTCGGCCTGGCCCAATCGCCCAAGTTTTAGATTTGCCGATCCAAGTGCCGAAAGCACGTCGACGTTCATTCCGTGTTCCGCTGCCGCTCTGTAGTATGCTTTGAGCGCCAGTTCATATTCCCCACTTTCCATCAGGCGGTGTCCGACGATCAGACCGTCAACAGAGTCCTCTCCGGCCTTGACACCCGAAGGCGCGAATGGGCTGTCCGGCATGGAATTAAGGCCGCCGGCAGAATTGCAGGCGGCCAAAGACAAATAAGCCAAACAAGAAACCAGTAATCTTTTGTTCACATCAGAAGTTCGCAGAGCTCAGTGTTTGTGCAATTTCATAAATCGACGGTCCAATCAGGATGATCAGAAGCGGCGGCACGGTGAGCATCATTGTGGCGAGTGTCATCTTCGTGGGCAAGGTGTTTGCTTTCTCTTCCGCCCTCATAACGCGTTTATCCCGCATTTCTGCCGCATAGACCCTCAAAGCTTCTGCGACCGAGGTACCGAAAGTTGCCGACTGGATCAAAACCGTGACAAAGCTTGAAACATCGGGCACGCCGGCACGTTCCGACATGTCCCGCAAGACCGAGACGCGGTCTTTACCAGCCTTCATTTCATGTGCAACGATTTCGTATTCGTCTGCCAGCGCCGGAAAACCGGCCCGGATTTCCTTGGAAACCCGGATGATCGACTGGTCCATCGACTGGCCCGCTTCGACGCAGACGAGCATCATGTCGAGCGAGTCCGGGAAACCGTTGACAATTTGTTCCTGGCGCTCCTGCTGCCGCTTCGTCACCCAGTATTTCGGCAGGTAATAACCCGCAAGGCCCGGCCCAAGGATCGTCAGAACGATCGTCTTGGTCGTGGGGTCACCGGTCGCCGTCTGATAAAGGGCGGCCGCAATTCCGACCAGCAAAAGAAGGCTGCCGAGCGCGAACTGTATGAAATAGAACGTCCGAACCGCATTCTTGGAACGGTATCCTGCCTGCAGCAGCTTAAGCTTGATGGCCGAGAATTGTTCCGCGTCTTGCGGTTCAAGGAAGTTCGAGTACTTCTCAAGCTTGTCCTTCTTCGACGAGCTGCGCAGCATCTTGCCCTTGTCGGTTGCTGCTGTCGCAGAGCGCGCTTGATCCTTGAGCTTGTCGAGCGGGTCGACGTTCTTCTTGAGCAGGATCGGCAAGGTCAGGAGGACCAGGAACATGCCCAGAATGCCAACCGCCAGGAGCGGCCCGAATGGTCCGAGTTGTTCCGTCAAAATTGCCTGAATGTTTTCCAGCATCTGAGGTCCCCTATACCTTGATGTTCACAAGCGACCGCATCACGAAGATGTTGACCACCAAGAAACCGGCCACAACCAGACAAGCGGGAATAAAGAGTGATGTCGTCTTCACGTCATCATAGTAGTTTGGCTGAATGACGTTGATGCCGACCAGTGCAGCGATCGGGAAGACAGACAGGAACATCCCTGACCATTTTGCTTCCGCGGTAATCGCCTTGACGCGGCGGAACAGTTTGAACCGGGATCGGATAACTTTCGAAAGACCGTCCAGAATCTCGGCCAGGTTACCACCAGATTGCTGCTGGATGGTCACTGCCACGGCGAGGAAGCGCAAATCCTGCATATCAAGCCGTTCGGCCATAGATTTCAGTGCCTCGCCGACGTCCCGGCCATAGGCGGCTTCGTCAGATATGACGCCCATTTCAGAGGCCAGCGGATCTGGAACCTCTTTTGAAACGATTGTAAGGGCGGATGAGAACGGGTGCCCGACCCGAAGGCTTCGAACCATCAGTTCTACCGCGTCCGGCAGTTGTTCCTCGATCATGGAAAGACGCTTCTTCGCTTTGTTGTTCACCCATACGAATACACCGCCAACGCCCATGGCGACGGCAATGACGAGGCGAACAGCAAGACCAGCTCCGGTCCCGAAGGTCAGTCCAATGAAAGCGACGACCGACAAGACGCACATGATGACGATCAGCTGGGTTGGCGAGAAGGCGATATTCGCCTTCTGCGCGCGCGCCGCAAGAATCGAATAGAGAGGTATCCCGCGCGCCTTCATATGCTGGCCCATCTCCTTGCGGAGTTGTTCCAGAACCTGCTCTCGCCCGACACCCTTTTCAAGCATTTCGAGGCGCCGGTTGACGCGGTTATTCAGGCTGATCGATTTGCCGAAGACCGTGAGGTAAATGCCCTCAACCAGTACAAGTACAGCAATGAAGATCAGACCATAAATTAGTGGCTCTGCGCTGATGACCATGGCGGATCAGTTCCCGTTAAATGGTTCAAAGATGGTCGAGGGCAAATCATAGCCCCACATCCGGAAGCGCTCGGAGAAGTTGGAGCGGACGCCGGTCGCTGTGAAATGACCAATGATCTTGTTCTCGGGCGTCAGGCCGACGCGCTGATAGCGGAACACTTCCTGCATGGAAATCACGTCGCCTTCCATGCCGGTAATCTCGGTGATCGATGTCATTCGCCGCGAACCGTCTTGCAGGCGGCTGGCCTGAACGATCAGGTTCACAGCCGAAGCAATCTGGGCGCGAACCGCCTTGATCGGCATTTCGATACCCGCCATCGCGATCATGTTCTCCAGGCGCGAAACACCGTCCCGCGCGCTGTTCGCGTGAATTGTGGTCATGGACCCGTCGTGGCCGGTGTTCATGGCCTGCAGCATGTCGATAACTTCCTCGCCGCGGGTTTCGCCGACGATGATCCGGTCCGGACGCATCCGCAAAGCGTTCTTCAAACAGTCGCGCTGACTGACCGCGCCTTTGCCTTCGACGTTCGGCGGCCGGCTTTCCATGCGGCCGACGTGAGTTTGCTGCAACTGAAGTTCCGCAGTATCCTCGATTGTCAGAATGCGCTCGGCGTCGTCGATAAACGAAGACAAGGCGTTCAGCGTCGTTGTCTTACCTGAACCGGTACCACCCGAAACGATGATGTTGAGACGCGTGGCGACAGCGGCCTGAAGGTAGGCGGCCATTTCCTCGGTAAAGGCACCAAACTTGACCAGATCATCAATGGCCAGCTTTTCTTTCTTGAACTTCCGGATGGAAACCAGTGAACCGTCCACCGCAATCGGCGGAACCATCGCGTTGAAACGCGAACCGTCCGCGAGACGCGCGTCAACATAAGGGTTGGATTCGTCGACTCGGCGACCGACCGCCGAAACGATCTTATCGATAATCCTGAGCAGATGCCGTTCGTCCTTGAACGTAACATCAGTGAGTTGAAGCTTGCCGGCCCGCTCGACGAAGATCTGCTGTGGCCCGTTGACCAGAATATCGTTGACCGTGTCATCTTTCAGAAGCGTTTCAAGAGGCCCAAGGCCTGTAACTTCATCGAACAGGTCCTGGTTGAGGGCGGAGCGTTCATCCCGATTCAGAACAATCGCCATCTCTTCGAGCGCTTCGCCCGCGATGGCCGAGATTTCAGACCTCAGGTCTGTCTCGGTTGCTGTTTCCAGTGCCGAGAGGTTCAGGTTGTCCAGAAGCCGCTTGTGCAACTCGACCTTGATCTCGCCCAACCGCTCTTTGCGCTTCTTTTCCTTGTCCATCGGCACGACCTGAGCGGCCGCCTGAGACGGCTTGCGCCTCACGGTGTTCCCATGTTTGGGGGCTGCGGTCGCCTCGGGTGCCGCCTTCGGCACCTCAACCAGCTGCGGTTTGGACTGTTCGGGCTTCTTGTAACGAGAAAACATTTAGGACTTCCCCCGGTATCAGGCGCCTTCGGCGACCGACAGGTTGAGTTCATGAACGGATGTCGCGAGCTTGGCGATTTCCTTGCGAAGCGGGTTTTTCGGTGCGTTCTCGGACAGCGGAATACCCTGGTCGCAGGCATCGTGAACCTGTTTGCCACCATCGGGCATCATGACTTCAATCTTGATGTCGAGGCTTTCGGCGAGCCGCTTGACCCGGCTCTTGCCTGACAGATCGGTGAACTTGGGCGATCGGTTCAGAACATACCGCAGTTTCTCAAATGGCAATTCCTCGGACTTCAGCGCCCGGATCATACGGAGCGCATTCTGTGCCGACCGCATGTCAAGTTCGAGAGGGGCAAAATAAACATGCGCCGCGTGCAGGACGGTTTCCGTCCATTGCACCACTGTCGAAGGCATATCGATCACGACATAATCGAAATTCGTGCGTGCCGCCTCAAGAATTCGTTCCACGTCCTGCGAATTGATAATGTCCAAGGGCAGCATTTCTGCCGGTGCCGTCAGAACCTGCATCCGCTCGTTGAATGTCAAAAGCGCCTGCATGAAGCTGTCATTGTCCATGGAGGCTGTGTCAGAAAGCAACTCATAGACCGATTCGCGCCGTGGCAGATCCAGGAAGGTCGCCACCGATCCTCCCTGCAGATCCAGGTCGAGCAGGCAGACCCGGGGCGGGTTCTTCTTGTCGATGTTTGCCAGTTCCCATGCCAGGTTGACTGCGAAGGTCGTCGCACCGACGCCGCCTGCCAGGCCGTGGACGGCCAGTACGACTGCGTCCCGGTCTCCGGTCGCCTTGATCTTGGTGACGTTGGCATCCGATTGCTGAGCCGCCGGCGCAGGCGCCGGAGCGCGTAGTCGCTCAATGGCATCATGCAATGCTCCTTCAGGGAGCGGGTAGGGCACAAATTCCTCGGCCCCCATCTTCAACAGCTGATGGAGCGCGATCGGACTGACTTCCTCAGCGATAACAATGACTTTCACGCCATTGGCGTTGGCCGTCTTGATTATGTCTGCGATCACCGCGATCTTGTCTTCATCTTCGTCATTCATCGCGATTGCGACAAACTCCAGATCAGCGGCATCTGGTTGGCCAAAGAAAACTCGTGCGTCTTCGAACGACAAATCTCCCCAGCTCTCGCCGAGTTCCGCTTCCATATCCTCGATCAACAGATCGAAATTTTGGACATCCCGCGAAATCGTGCAAGCCACGATCGGGGCGGGCTCTGGCTGCAATGCTACACTACTCGTCATTGCGTCACGTCCTTCCTGTTTCACCTGAAACGGCGCAGGACACCTATGCTTCGCAATCGGGTCCGGACCGTAGAACAAGCGCGCGACTCATGACGCCACGCGTTTGTCCCTCTAGGTGAAACTGAACGTGAAAATGGGCAAGATTGGGGCCAAAAAGCTGTAACAGTTCGGTTTTTTGATACGATTCTTGGCCGTTGGGCTGATTGTTAACCCTCTGGTTGCGCCAACTCAGACTGACCCGTTTTCTGAACTTCGCCAGCACTCTTCACGTAATCGCGGAAAATCACCGCGCCATACTTACCGTGAAGGATTGTTGGGTGGTTCTTTACGAAGCCGGTGACCTCGGTCACCGTCCGGCGATTGCGGCGTTCGCGTTCCGTCGTAGCGATCAACGGTTGGGTCTTTCCAAAGGAAACGACCGCCTCAAGTCTGGAACGGCTGATGCCCTGGGACGATAGGAATGACACAACCGCCTGAGCGCGCCGCAATCCTAAGGCTTTGTTATATTCCGCCGAGCCGACGAGATCGGTATGTCCAAAGACCTTGAAGCGGACTTCAGGGAATTGGCGAATCCAATTCGCCTGCTTCATCAAAATGGCCCGCGCTTCACCGTCAAGGACGGTGCTGTCGAAAGCAAAATTGATCATCGTGGGAACGTCGTTGGCAAAGCGCTGGTTCAGATTGACCACGTAGCTGAGGTCGCCGTTCTGAACCATCGTGTTGTTCATTGTCGGGTTGCCAAAGCTGCCCTCGTCAATTTCTGCGCCAGCCTCTTTATACCAGCTGTCACCAAAAGTTCCGTCGCTGCATGCTGTCAGCGCGATCAGGCTGGCAGCAGTCAGAAAGACTTTGTAGGGATGCCGCATGTCCATCACTCCATCACATAGCCATAGGACCCGCCAAAGTCCTGTTTGGCGACTTCACCAGCCGCTCCGGTCTTGGGTCGGTTGCCACCTGCTGTTTTGCCAAACAGGAAAAGCTCGGCCTCAGTCGGCGGTCTAATCCGGTCGGTCGGCAGCGCCAGCGCCTCGCCGCGTGTTGCAGTAACCAAGTGCGGCGTTACAATTATGACGAGTTCTGTCTGCTCACGCTGGTATTCGGCGCTGCGGAAAAGTGCTCCCAGAACCGGGATGTCTCCAAGCCAAGGCACCTGACCTGAAAGATCCTGGAAATCATCCTGCAATAGGCCGCCAATCGCGAAGCTTTCGCCGTCACGCATTTCGACGGTGGTTGAAGATTCGCGGCGCTTGAAGCCGTTGATCGCGAAGCCGTCATTCTGGACGGAAACGCTGCTATCGATCCCGGATACCGCGGTTGTAAGCTGAAGGTTGATGACGTCACCATCAACGACGCGTGGCGTGAAATTCAGTTCGACGCCAAAAGGCTTGTATTCGACATAAATCCCGCCATCCGAGTCAACGACTGGTATGGGATATTCGCCGCCCGCGAGAAATCTAGCTTCTTGGCCGGAGAGCGCAGTCAAGTTCGGTTCTGACAGTGTCCGAACAAGGCCTTTGCTTTCAAGCGCTTCCAGCATTATCCCGAGTTCGACCCCACCGACGGTCCCGCTGATTGCCAATCCGCCGGCAGCGGCGGCATTCGGCCTTAGGGCAGCGCCAATATTGGCGCCTACACCAAACAGACTTCCAGAACCGCCAGCAAGTGCACCGGAACCATCGGAACCGGAATTTCCGATCGTGATCCCACCGCTCAGGCCTTTGCTGACAGAGCGGCTCATTTCGGCAAACCGCACTTTCAGCATAACCTGTTGTGTACCTCCAACCATCATAAGGTTGGATACACGGTCCGGAGCGTATCGATTAGCCAGATCAAGCGCGCGATCAAGTTTCGTAATCGAGGAAACTACCCCTGACAAAACGATGCCGTCATTTGCGGTGCGAACCTCAATCGGTTCGTTCGGCAAGATCTGGCGAAGCCGTTCCTTGAACTCGGCGATGTCAGGCGTCACATGCACCTCGACGTTGGTGATCAAGCGCCCGTCAGGACCCAGTAGCGTCAAAGTTGTGCGTCCAGGAGCCTTGCCCAAGACATAGATCGTTCGATCCGACAGCGTCGAAATATCGGCGATGCCTGGATTCGCGATCGAGAGTTCTGCAAATGGCTCCTCGGCTTCGACAACCACCGCGCGGTTCATTGGAACGCTCAGCGGGCTTGAAGTTGAACCATTCATGATGCGTAGCGTCTCGGCCGTTCCGACCGGTGCGCTCACAATTGTAAGGGAAAAGCCCAATAGGGCCGCCTTTAGGAATCTGTCAATTTTCATGTGACCTGCCTCTCCGATCACGCCTCATTTCGGGTCATTTAAACGCCCGATTTTGAGGAAAGATGCGTGAGTTCTGCTTTTATTGCAAGAATCAATCGGTTGGCCTCGGCAGTTTATGTGGATAAGTGGCAACACTTCGGCTGTATCTAGAAGAAAAACCGTCCCGCAAACTACATGTTGCGGGACGGTTATGAATTTCCAGATCGGTTATGTTCGGTCTATTCGGCGCAGGCGATCGGTGTTTCGATGATTTCAGCACCTTTCCGGGTGCGGACCGTGCAAACCCGGTCGCGTTGGACCTGAACCACCTGACGCTCTTCACGACCCAGAAGGATGCGGGCGTCAACTTCGACGTTCTCGATCTCGTCAGTATCTTCAGCGCCAACCAATGACAGGGCGAGGCGGCCGGTAGCCTGAGCCTGTGCAAGACCTGCAACCTGCAGCGGTGTCGCTTCGACTGTCACGGTGCGCGCGATTGTCGGATTGTTGCGGTCTTCGTCCGCAATCTGGTCGACTGCCAGCAATTTGACATTGGTTTCAATCAGCTTGGTCAGCTCGGATCCACGGTTCTCGCCATTCGGATCGTAGTTGGCACCGGTCCAGTAGACGTCCACTTTGTCACCTGGGCGAAGGAAGCCCGAAACGCCGGACGCTACGTCGACCTTAATTGCGAAAGCGCGCATGCCCTTTGCCAGCCGTGACGAAACACCGGCGTCTTCGCCCGGTGCCGTAACTTTGATTGCCATGATCGCTTCGTCTTTTTCCATGGCGCGAATGACGGTGCGCAGGTTTTCATCTTCCGCACCCTGAGAGAAGAGGACTTCTTTCTTCTGGAAAGCGCCTTCCGGAATGGCGTTTTCTGGCCATTTGACGATCCGGACATCTTCAGGATGCAGCCGCTCACCATAGCGCAGCGAGCGTGTGGATACATAGACGTCAACGGTCGGAACCATCTTTGCCCGTGCAGCACGTTCAGTCGCCAGTTCCGTCTGGTAGGCGTTAATATAGTCTTTGGCCATGAAGACGGCAAACCCTGCCAATCCCATGCCCAAAACGAGTACCAAACCAAAAACCAGACGCATTTTATGCCCTTTCCAACCTGAGCTCCGGCCCGGTTTCGATCACCGGCAGGAACCCATTTCTAGTGCTATCAAGCTTATGTCGGCGAATTGGGGCGGAAGAGTGAACAAATGAAGGTTCTTCCTAGAATTATCCCGCTTCACGCAACGCCTGCTTGGTCGTTGACGGACTAGTAGGTGCTCACATCCTGAGACGACAGGTAGGCACCGATGCCGCTGGAATAGTCCAGGGCTCCGTTGGAAACGGTGGCGATCACCGCAATGCCCAGTCCGACGATTGCAGCTGTCAGTACAACCCAGTCGACTGTTACAGCGCCGTTTTCATCCTTGGTGAATTCCGCAAGAAAAGCTAGCATTCGTTATTCCTCCAGTTCAATCGCGCCTTCGCTCCTAAAGGCTGATGCGTAATGATTTTCCACCTCGACACATGGTCCGCGAGGATTGGGGCAAAAACATGAAAGCTTGGCGGCTTCTTATCTACAAAAGGTTCACGAATCGGAAACAGTAGCCTGGCGATCACTATGCCCCAAATGCAAAGGCCGCCCCCTTTCGGGCGCGGCCTTGGCGTTCGATTCTGACGTCTTAGTAAGTTGCGACGTTCATGGTGGCCAGTTCGCCGCTGATCTTGTCAGCCAGGCCGGTGGTGCCGCCGGATACCGAAGCCAGAACGGCGATGCCGAGGCCAACGATTGCTGCGGTCAGC
>JAHEAO010000133.1 GCA_024642725.1 Paracoccaceae bacterium
GGAGTTGTTAATTGCAGATACCTTACAATAAGTGCAACCTAAGGTTGATCAACTCCGATTACATATATCGCAAAATCCACAAAAAAGCAAAAAGGCAAACCCTGTGAAATGGATTTGCCCTATTGAAAAACGATATCACAAATATTTTCGACCTCTGATATTTACACTTTCATAGCAGATGTCAAAAGTATCGAGAGGTAGTCCTCTTAGAATATTTAGAATGTCCGATTTTACGGTGAATCCCTCTCGACCGACGGGTTATGTGCACTTGACCTGCCCCCCAAAAACTGGGGGCAGGTCAGAGTTATGTGTTTTTGGCTCCGATTTTGTGGCCAGCAGACTGTAAGGGCCTAAAGAAAGGGCGGCGTTTCAGATGGTATTGAAACGCCGCTCTCATATGTTGCTAATAGCTTCCGTGATCGTTCAAAACATCCGTAAAAGCCCTCGAAGACATTTACCCTATCGTTGCATAAAAAAGATGGCAAAAGGATTGAAAAGCCTTTGCATCGATAGGGTTCATGCTACGATCAGGCAAGGTCGAAGCGGTCAAGGTTCATTACCTTGTTCCACACCGCGACAAAGTCGTGCAGGAACTTCTCCTGAGAGTCCTTACATCCGTAGACTTCCGCCAAGGCCCGGAGTTGGGAGTTCGAACCGAAGATGAGGTCGACACGGGTGCCGGTCCACTTGAGTTCGCCCGTTGCGCGATCACGACCCTCGAACACGTTTTCGTCTTTTGAGGTTGCCTTCCACGTCGTGCTCATGTCGAGCAGATTCACGAAGAAGTCATTGGTGAGCGTCTCTGGACGCTTGGTGAATACACCGTGCTGGGACTGTCCGAAGTTGGCATTCAAGACGCGCATACCGCCAACGAGAACCGTCATCTCAGGAGCGGTCAGTGTCAGCAGTTGCGCCCGATCAACCAGCAGTTCCTCTGCCGATACGGCGTATTTGGTTTTTAGGTAATTACGGAACCCGTCCGCAGCCGGTTTGAGTACGGTGAATGACACCTCGTCGGTTTGCTCCTGAGATGCATCCGTGCGTCCCGGCGTGAAGGGAACGGTCACATCGTGGCCGGCATTCTTCGCTGCTTGCTCGACACCTGCGCATCCTCCCAGGACAATTAAGTCGGCTATCGACACCTTCTTCCCGCCGGACTGCGAGCTGTTGAATTCCTTTTGGATTCCCTCAAGAGTCTGCAGCACAGTTTTCAGTTGGGCTGGCTGGTTGACTTCCCAATCCTTTTGCGGCGCAAGGCGAATGCGTGCGCCGTTCGCACCGCCGCGCTTGTCGGAGCCACGGAACGTAGACGCCGACGCCCAGGCGGTCGAGACCAGCTCCGGGATCGACAGGCCCGAGGTCAGGATCTTGCCCTTGAGATCTGCGATGTCCTGTGTGCCGATCAGCTTGTGATCGACTTCGGGCATCGGGTCTTGCCAGATCAGTTCTTCTGCAGGGATCTCCGGACCGAGATAGCGTGAGCGGGGGCCCATGTCGCGGTGGGTCAGTTTGAACCAAGCCCGGGCAAAGGCGTCTGCGAATTCCTCGGGGTTCTTCAGGTAGCGCCGCGAGATCGGCTCGTAGATCGGGTCGAAGCGAAGGGAAAGGTCCGCCGTGGTCATCATCGGTCGATGTTTCTTCGACGGGTCGTGAGCGTCAACGATCATGTCCCTTTCGTCTACGTCTTTGGCCAGCCATTGTTGTGCACCGGCTGGGCTCTTGACCAGTTCCCACTCGTATTTGAACAGCACCCTCAGATAGCCCGAGTCCCATTTGGTCGGTTTCGGTTTCCAGGCGCCCTCGATGCCGCTGCTGATCGTATCGCCGCCTTTGCCGCTGCCGAAGCTGCTCTTCCAGCCGAGTCCCTGCTCCTCGATGCCGGCGGCCTCGGGCTCAGGACCAACATGTGCCGCATCGCCCGCGCCATGACACTTGCCGAACGTGTGCCCGCCGGCGACGAGTGCGACGGTCTCTTCGTCGTTCATGGCCATGCGCGCGAAGGTCTCGCGGACGTCGCGGCCCGAAGCGACTGGGTCAGGATTACCGTTCGGCCCTTCCGGGTTCACGTAGATGAGGCCCATCTGCACGGCGGCGAGCGGGTTCTCGAGCTCGCGGTCACCGCTGTAGCGCTTATCGCCGAGCCAGGTGTCCTCGCTGCCCCAGTAGATGTCCTCTTCGGGCTCCCAGACGTCCTCACGCCCGCCGCCAAAGCCGAAGGTCTTGAACCCCATTGACTCAAGCGCACAGTTGCCGGTGAGGATCATCAGGTCGGCCCAGGAGATTTTCTTGCCATACTTTTGCTTGATCGGCCAGAGCAGACGGCGTGCCTTGTCGAGGTTCACGTTATCCGGCCAGCTGTTGAGGGGTGCAAAGCGCTGGTTGCCGGACCCCCCGCCCCCGCGGCCGTCGCCCATGCGGTAGGTGCCTGCGCTGTGCCATGCCATCCGGATGAAGAGTCCCCCGTAGTGACCGTAATCGGCCGGCCACCAGTCCTGCGAGTCGGTCATCAGCGCATAGAGGTCCTTTTTCAGAGCCTCCAGGTCGAGTTTCTTGAATTCCTCGGCGTAGTTGAACGCCTCGCCCATCGGATTGGACTTGGAAGAATGCTGGTGCAGAATGTTAAGATTCAACTTATTCGGCCACCAGTCCCGGATTGACGTGCCACCGCCGGCAGTGGGTTTGTTACCTCTGCCCGTTACCGGGCACTTGCTATTTTCATTCATAAAGTTTCCTCCTTTCGTTGTCTGAATTTATGCACCGTGCTGCTATGCATATCGTGCTTCGGTGCCCATCTGTCTTATTAACTTTAGTGGACTTATCGATTGATTTTGGTAACAATGGAAGACTTGAAGGATCGTTAGAAGAACGTCTCAACATTCTTTGAGCGCAAAATCTGGGGCCGGCTGTCATTACCTTCTGATTATCAGCGACAGAGCACCAACATTATTGGTCAGTTTTTCTTTTCAGACATGTTATCCGCCTCATTCATTTGATTGTAGAAATAAAATATTATATGATAACGACTATCAATTAATAGCAAAAAAATATATTAAACTTTCTCTGCCATACAATTGCTGCATATACCGAAAAAGTCCAACCTATGATTCAGAATTTTAAAATTAGTCTCTAATGCGACCTCTTTTTTCATTTCATCCAGGCTATCCAGATCTGGGTCGACAATTTTTTTACACTTGATACAGATGACGTGTGGATGAGGGGTAGGCTTGTTTCCGTCATATCGGTTACTCCCATCCGGGAACCCTAACTCAAGAACTTCACCAAGTGATTTAATTAATACAATATTTCTGTATACAGTGGCAAGACTCATTGTCGGAAAGTCTTTTTTTATCTGGACATGGATATTTTCAACACTGGGATGGCCTTCACTTTTGGCAAGAATTTTAACGATAACCAGCCGCTGAGGCGTTATCTTGTGGCCATTATCCCTTAATTTTTGGATGATGATTTCAAATCTTTTATTAGAGTTTGCCAACTGAAGTCTCCCTATGCTAAATAATAACTCTTTTCAAATAACATTAATTTTCAATTCGGTCAACTCCTATTTCAATGGTTCACATATGATGGCTTTATTGGTTCGGAACGCTGGCAATAATTTTAATGACCAGGCAATTACGCTATGCTTATCTCATAAAATGGAGGAATACTTAAGTCCATTATATCTTTAATTTGTCGTTGGACGGAGATGATTTTACAATAATCAAAAATAAGATTTACTTGACTTGACAACTACCAACTATAATATCTGT
>JAHEAO010000070.1 GCA_024642725.1 Paracoccaceae bacterium
TCACATTCCTTCCGATAGGGCGGTCAATCGAAGTCGAAAATCTCGGCCAGCAGGCTCTTACGTTTCTTCGGGGAATATTGTCTTGAATAGTGTTGCTCGTTTGACTCTCGAGGGCGGTATTCGCGCGCCCGTTGCTCGTCCTGAAAGGATTTTCGCTGCTGAGGCTCCTCGTCTCGGTAAGCTTCGGTATAACCCGGCTCAACCGTCGACGCGCGCCTCGGCTCCTCTTGCACGATTGGTGGCACCGCTTTGTCGATAATCTTGTCCAACTCTCCCCGATCCAGCCATACGCCACGACATTTTGGGCAATAGTCGATCTCGACCCCGTGCCTTTCGGTCATCACCAATTCTGTTGCGTCTATCGGGCATTTCATCAAAGAGTTCCTTTTAGCTTGGGCTGAAAGGGATATGGGGCGGCCAACCAGCACGGTCAATGACGGTGCGACAAGTTGCCAAGCCTGCATCCGTGTGAATGTGTGAACATATGGCAACCCCACCCCGATGGAGGGGGAATGCGCTAGAATTGAACTAAGTCCATTGGCCGCGTTTTGTAATCTTATGAGGCTAGATCGGCACCCAAACCGTCTTGGTATAGTCGTCGCTCAAGCATGCGCCTGCAAAGCTCAACCCAATTCCTTCTGACGGCGACTCGCCGCGGGTTTCCATGGCGGCCCCCAAGACTTTGCTCTAGGCTTTGACGATAGGCACATTGATAAACCGCTGGGGGCATTTTGACGACTTCGTCCGGAACGACTGCGTACCAAAGCAGTATCATTGTCGAGGGCGAGGCAACAGGCGACGTTCTTGTCTGCCCCGAAGGTCTGAGCTTCTGGGGCGGTGTCGATCCCAAAAATGGACGCATCATCGACGTCCACCACCCGAACCACGGGGCCTCTGTCTCTGGAAAGATCCTCCTTATGCCGACATCCCGCGGGTCTTGTAGTGGCAGCGGGGTACTGCTTGAACTGTCGCTCAATGATCTCGCCCCTGCTGCCCTTGTATTCTGTCAGCAAGAGGAAGTGCTAACCTTAGGCGCGCTGGTTTCGGACCGGATCTTCGACCGGCCCCTTCCCACCATTTCGCTGCAAAAACCTGACTACGAAAAGCTCGCGAGATCGCAGACAGCAACGATATCAGGATGCCGATTGATTGCTGATGACCTCGAACTCGCACTCTCGCCCACCAGATCTGAGGACCTGCTCCTCGCTGAGAGTGACAGGAGTATGCTAAACGGCGATGCCGGCCCGGCCGCAAGGTTGGCTATGGAGATCATCTGCCTTATGGCATCAGCGGAAGGCACCCGGACACTTACCAGTGTCTCGCGCGGACATATCGACGGATGTATTCTGGCTCATTCGGCCAATCTGATCTTCGCGGAAAAGGCGGCCGAACTTGGTGCCAGAGTATCCATCCCCACTACGATAAATGCCATATCGGTCGACCGTGAAAACTGGCGCAACCAAGACGTCCCAGCGGACTTCGGGTCTCGCGCCAGCCGCTTGGCCGATGCCTATGTCAGGATGGGAGCGCAGCCGACATTCACCTGTGCCCCATACCTCTTGGAAAATGCTCCAAAGCAGGGCGAGATCATCGGCTGGTCTGAATCCAACGCCGTCATATTCGCCAACAGCGTGCTTGGCGCACGCACCCCGAAACACCCTGACTATCTTGATCTATTCATCGCAATGACCGGTCGCGCTCCAGCGTCGGGCGTCTATACTGACGCGGGGCGAGCCGCGCGGACGATTATCGAGGTGAGGCCACCCCAGAAAGAGGTCGACGATCTCTTCTGGCCGCTGCTCGGTTGGATCGCCGGGCGTTCTTCCCCCGACCACATTCCGCTTCTGACCGGACTCGAACTCCTTTTGCCATCAAAGGCCGATCTTAAGGCCCTATGCGCGGCTTTCGGCACAACTTCGGGCGCCCCGATGCTCCACATCGCAGGTCACACGCCCGAAGCTCACTTGCCCACTGCCCCGGATGCAAGGCGGCAGAAGATCGGAGTAACGGAGTTCGTGGATGCGTGGCATGAACTCAACCGTGGGGAGCGGAAGATCGACCTCGTCGCAATCGGCAGCCCGCATGCCTCTTTGTCAGAGGTAAGCGGTATTTGCGATCTTCTAGGAGGTCGCCGGTGCTCTCCCGACACGCGAATGATTGTCACGATCGGAAGGGATGTCCTGCGCGAAGCGAGACGCGAAAAATTCGTCGATCGCCTCGAGCTGGCAGGCGTACACCTAATTCCTGACATTTGCTGGTGCTCAATTGTTGAGCCCATCTTCCCGCCGCATGCGCAGGGGCTCATGACAAACTCTGGGAAATACGCCCATTACGCCCATGGGCTCTCAGGTCGGCACGCCCGACTTGGCAGCCTAAAAGATTGCGTCGAGGCCGCCGTGCATGGTAGCGCACCAGACGGATTACCGGACTGGCTTGGGGGCTAGAAATCCTTAGTGAGTTGCTGTCGGACCAATTCGAACCCGTCTCAATTTGCCTTAGAATGCGTAAACCTATGCGAAACAGAACTGACGCCATTCGAAGAGAGCGGCGGTTCGTTTCGTCTTGAATATGTCCCGGCCGGCGACGCTGCGTTCCTGATTGATGTGTTGAGGACAGAGGGGTGAACAGCGGCGATTTTCTGTTAACTTCGCATTTGCCTGAAGCGGAGCATCGCGCGTTCTCGTCGTCGAAAAGGCAGATGGGAATTCTCCGCCCGATTATTCAACCAACGTCCCGTTTCTTGCCTAGGCGCATTGCCAATGACCTTCATCTCTGCGCAATAGAAACGTAGTTTGTCCGTCACGCTCACTTTTGGATTGCCATGGCGTTTCATTGATTTTCTTATGAATTTCAACGCTGCTTTACGATCCCGGCGCTTTGTGAGGCAGCTTTCCAGCACCTCACCTTCGTGATCAACTGCGCGCCAAAGGTAGTGCCGCTCGCCGTTAGACTTTGCGAAGACCTCGACCAGATTCCATTGCCAGTTCGAGTACGCACGCATCCGGCTAACCCGCCTTCTGCGGATCTCAGCGGCGAACATTGGACCAAATCTGTTCCACCAATACCTTACCGTTTCATGGCTGATTTCGATGCCGCGTTCGTGCAAAAAGGTCGTCGACACTCCGCAGCAAGAGCGGAAATCGAACGTACATCATGACCGCTAGGCGAATAACCTCGGGACTGCTGTGAAAGCACTTGAATGGGTCGCTTTTGTGATGAGCGAAGGCTACGATACCGCCCTGCCCGCCTCAACCGAATTCCTTCTGACAAGACTTTTCCAGCCCTTTAGACCCGGATAGTTGACTGGGGCAGCCACATCGAACAGCAAGCTTGTCGCTAATCCTCTATTGCTCGCGTCAGGATCATGTCAGGTGTAAACGGCATTCGTCGCATCCGAAGTCCGGTCGCATCAAAAATGGCATTGGCGATCGCAGCGATGGTGGGTCCGGGAGAAGCTTCCCCTGCACCAACGGATTTTTCGTGCCCACGGTTCATGACCGTCACATCTATCTTGGGAATATTGTCGAAGCGGATCACCGGGTAGCTATCCCAGTCCTTTGACACTATGCCGTCGCGGTCCCAATGGACCTGTTCGTAAAGCGCCCAGCTTGCCGCCTGAACGAAGCCGCCTTCAAGTTGCGCCTTCAGTCCTTCAAAGTCCACGACCCTCCCGGCATCGGCTACGATGACTGCGTGCAGAAGTCTCACACGGCCATGGTCGTCCACTGCAAGGTCGACACTGACTCCAACGCGGGTCATCTGGTTCTTGTACTGTGCGTAAGCCTGTCCGCGCCCGCACTGCGCAGTCAAGGCCGGAAGCCGGGAAACCTGTCGGTCGAGTTCGTCAAGCACTGCTAACGCTCGGGAATCGGACAAATGCGCGCGACGAAAAGCGGTCGGTTCGATGCCGGATTGCAGCGCCAATTCGTCCATGAAGCTTTCCAGACCGAAGATATTCAATGCGGCTCCAAGGCAGCGCATAGCGGATGTGCGGTGCGGCAGGCCTGTCACCAGATTCTTCACAAATTGCTTTCTCGGGATGTCATAGATCGGATCGAGATTGCGATGCATTCCCCCGTGTCTGGCCAGGTTCGGCTGGGCAGTTGGAGGGCCGACGGGATCAGCCCGAAACCGATTGGCAAGCAGTTTACCGGGCCCCGCTCGGTCCGGTCCCGGTCTCGGTCGGCCACGATGTGTGTCGCTGAAAACCTCGGCCGAATAAGCGCCGATCTTGCCAACTTTTATCTGTGCAGCCAATTCGACGGCCATAGCAGGGGCGAAGGGTTCCCAGCGATGTTCATCCTCTCTGGTCCATTTCAGCAGTATCGGCACACCGGGGGTTTGCATTGCAATCAGAGCCGCCTCGAACGCGGCATCGTCGGCCCCATTGTGCCCGTAGCAGCCTGCCCCAAATACATGGGTGATCACTACATGACTGGGGTCTAGTCCAAGGCTGTCCGCGATGCTGTCGCGCAGCGGGTAAATTCCTTGACTGTGGCAAAAGATCTTCAGCACTACACCGTTCCATTCGGCCAGAGCCGCGGAGGGTCCGAGGGCGCCATGCAACTGGTAGGGCCGCTCGTATCGCGCCATGGCTGTCGGGTTCAGAAGCGGTTCCGGCAACGAGCCGTTCGAAGGTGTGCTATCGACGACCGGCATCCTGATAGCAGTTTCAGCGGTTAGTTTTGAAAAAACGTCTATTTCGGGCAGGCCGTCACACATGTCCCAGTTGCATGCGGCTGCCAACCGTCCAGCGGCCCTGACCACGGGCCATTCCTTCGGACCGGTGATGGCTAGGAAACTACCATCGCGGATCAGTCGCTGATCCTTTTCGAGCCACTTTTCCAAGGCAGTTTCGTCACTTCGCAGTCGGGCATTTACATTCGGCGGGCGGATTGCGCGGGCGTGCTGCATGCCCGGCATCTCGAGATCATGGACAAACGTAAAACTGCCGTTCACCAATTCTGCCATACCGCGCATACCGGGGCCCGGGCCGTTTTCACTGTCCACGACACGAAAGACGACATTGGGATCGACCACAGTGGAAGGATCAAGATAAGCCGCAAGATCGGCAATTGGGATTCGATGATTGGTGGCAGGTAGGCAAAGCGAGCCGTGCTCAACATGCCAGTCTTGCGGCTCGGTTCCAGTCTGCCGGGCGGCAACAGCGATCAACGCGCAGCGCAGCGTCGCCGCGGCGCAGCGGATAGCATGGCCGGATTGTTCGATCGAGTTGCTGCCTGAGGTGATGCCCTCATCAGGGGATTGGCCGGTCCGAACCGGGGCCACGTCAATTTGACTGTAAGGAATGGTCAGTTCCTCATGCACAATTTGCACAAGCGCGGTGGAAATGCGCTGACCGATGTCAACCTTTCCGCTCTGTATCTGCAGCCGACCATCGCGAAAGATGATCCAGTTGCACAGCAGGGACGGGTCAACAAGGCTCATCCGCTCGCAGCCCTTGTCACGGCTCTAAGCACCCGCGGATGGGACCCGCAGCGGCACAGGTGCGGCGCGAGCGCGGCAAGCGTGGCCTCGCGGTCAGGATTGGGTGTTTCGGTCAAGAGCGCTGTCGCTGCAACGACCAAACCCGCGGTGCAATAGCCGCATTGCGCCGCGGTCGCCTTGACGAACGCGTCCTGTACACGTCGGCCGACTTCCGTAGCCTCGATACCTTCGATCGTCGTTATGTCCTGACCCTCGAACGTCTCAACGGCCGAAACGCAGGACAGGACTGTTTTTCCGCCCACCAGCACCGCGCAGGCGCCGCATTGCTCGAGACCGCAACCCAACTTGGTGCCCTTCAGCTGCAATTCGTCGCGCAGCACATAGATCAGCGGAGTGTCGGGGTCGGACGTGATCTGATGCGTCTGACCGTTCACACGGATCGTCAGATTCACGGCTCCACACGCTCCCATCTGATGTCCAGATCGACATCGGCGGATTTGAACAAGTTCATCACAGGGCAGCGGGACTCGACGTTTCGGACCAACCGGTCCAGCCTTTCCTGAGTCTCGTCGGTATGTACGCGAATACGCAACCTGACCCAATTGAAATAGGGCCGCACACCCTGCACCCCCCGCGACCCGCGCTGGTCGACTTCTCCGTCGGCTTCCATGTCAACGGCGGTATAGGCAAAGTTCATCGCCTCGGCGCAACGGTTGATAATGACGCCCTCACAGCCCAACAGAGAGCTCAGCGTCATTTCAAGTGGCGTCGGACCGGTGTTGAGCCCCTTCTCGTCGGTAACAACGATATGGTCGCGCACCATCATCACAGTGCGTGTCGTCGCCTCGTTCCGCGCGCTTACGCGGCGAATGCCAAGGGCCTTGGTGTTCGGGTCGATGCTTGGGGGCAAAAGGTCCGTATTGTTCATAGCGACATCTCCAGAATTTCCAAACCGTTGTTGCGGTCCAGCAGATAGATCAGGCCGTTGTCATCTACATCCACGTCATTCGATTGCGGTGGTGTTCCGTCTGCCCCCGGCACCATGTAATGCGCGACTTCTACGGGCAGCTTTGGATCGGCAAGGTCAAGTACCCGCAGACCGCCCGCGAACCAAGTTGCGTAGACGAGGGTAGTGTCCAGCTTTTCCCGGAACTGGTGGCCGCCAAATCGCACACCTGGCTGCCCTACCCACGGACACAGGCGTTCGCTGAGATCCCATGCCGCGACAGGCTCCATCGCGGCTGGGTCGGTGACGTCGATTATCCAGATGAAGCCGTGCAGACGGCCGGGCTGGTGGTCATGCTCTTCGTCGATGGCAACCGCGTAGCGGCGACCGTTGATTGACTGTTCCAGCGGCATCACGGTGTGGGTCGGCTCCGGAATGGCTTTGGGAAACCTGTAGCTGCCCTTGACTGTCAGGTTACGGATATCGCTGGCATCCAGCACCCGGTATCCTGCGTGCCACACGGCAGCCCACAGTTCATTGCCGCAGCGCATCGCGTGGTGCAGCCGCACGCCGTATCCGTCCCATGTCGGCGTTTCGCCGCCCGCGATGTGCTGGCCCGGCATGTGCCAGCGCGAAACCTCGGTTGGATTGGCGGGGTCTGAGATGTCGTAGACGACAAGTATGTTGCCGATATAGCCTTCCATCTCGGTCGAGATATAGGCGTAGTTCGCATCCGCATCAAAGCGGTGCACGCCGAAGCCATGCGTCTTGACGTAGGACAAAAGCTTCGGTGCGGCCTTGTCGGAAATGTCCCAGACCCGGAACCCACCACTGTCGTAGCCGCGCGCCAGTGCCTGCTCCAGATCCGCGATGTCGGCGGGTTTGACACCCAACCGTTCAGCGATCTGCGCGTCTGTCGCGCCTTCGCCAAGCTCAGCGCGGATACCGGCGATCTTGTCGGCCTTGCGCAGAAAGTGCCGGCGGTCCTGTTCGACATTGGTGATCATCATATCGCCGCAGACCCGCACCTTGTGGGTGTGCGAGTATTCGTCGGGCGGCGGCACCTGGGCTACAACAACCGGCGCCGCAGGGTCAGACACGTCGATGATCGAGGTGCCCATCGGCGGCTTCATATGGCCGATATAGGCATACTTACCCTCCACGACGATCTGCCCGCCTCCCTCGATTGGAAGGTGACCCAGACGCGTTATGTTGCGCGTCAACTGATACTCAACCAGCTGTTTCATTCGGCCACGACCCCCAATGATTTTCTTTTTCGCTGGAACGCGAAGATGGCGGGCAGAACCAATGACAGCAGAAGGCACAGCCAAAGGATGTTTCCAAGCGTCGAAGAGAACAGCACCATGATGTCGCCGTCGGATTTCTTGAGCGACCAAAGAAAGTATTTCTCCAGCAGCGGACCAAGGATAACCCCGATCAGGATCGCCGCGACGTGATAACCAGTGCGCCGCGCGATATAGCCCAGCACGCCGAACGCCAGCGCCAGATAGAGGTCGAACATATACTCGCGCGGCACGAAGGCCCCGACCAGCGTGAAAGAAATGATCATCGGCGCGAGGTAGATCGTCGGAATGGTCGTCACGTGGCTCATGTAGCGGCTGAGCGGCAGGATAGTGAAGATCATCAGTATGTAGGACACCGCCATCGCCATGAACATGCCGTAGCCGACCTTTGGTTGCGTGTCGAAAAGCGACGGTCCGAAGCTGACTCCATGATACTGCATGACGACCAACATGATGGCTGCGGTCGCGCCGCCCGGAATACCCAGCACCAATAGCGGCACCAGAGTTCCGGAAGTGACTCCATTATTGGCCGATTCAGGCGCGATGAGACCTTCGGGGTGGCCGGTGCCGTAAAGCTCTGGCGTCTTGGAGAACGAGCGTGATTGCTGGTACGCAACGAAGCTGGCTATGGAAGCGCCAGCACCGGGAATGACGCCGATGACCAGGCCGATCAACGATGTCCAGACGATGTGCCACCAGCGTTTAAGCGCGATCTGCACACCTTCAAGAGTGGCGTTCCAGCTTGGTGCCTTCACGTCGCCGTCGTGGGTTACGATGACCTTTTTTTCGATGATGATGAACGCTTCGGACACCGCGAAAAGGCCGACCAGCGCGGGGATCAGCGGCACGCCGTCGTAAAGCTCCAGAAAGCCGAAGGTGCCGCGCGGCGTGGCATAGACGACATCAGTGCCGATCGAGCCGATCATCAGCCCGAGGAATCCTGCGATCAGACCCTTGACCATGTCCTGAGCCGCAATCGAGGCGATCAGCGAGATACCGAACAACATCACCACGATCATCTCCGTAGAATGCATGTAGAAGCCGACGCGGGCCAGGATCGGCATTGCCGCCAGCGCGATGATCGTTGTCAGCAGACCCCCGAGGCTCGATGCGACGAAGGAGATTGAAAGCGCCTGCTGACCCTTTCCCTGCTTGGCCATCGGGTAGCCATCCAGCGGCGTGGCCGCAGCCCCTGCGGTGCCGGGGATATTAACCAGAATGGCAGGAATGCCCGCCCCCATGCGCGCTGAACAATAGAGCGCTACCATGAATATCAAGCCACCCTGAAGGCTCATCGCCAGTGTCAGAGGCATCAGGATAATGATGGTGTTGGCTGCGGAAAAGCCCGGGATGCCACCGACGACAAGGCCCAGAAAGATCGTCGGCACGATTATGTACCAGAAGCTGATGGTCTCGAGAAAGACCTCTAGCAGAATTGCAGCCGTGTCACCCATTGGACAGCACCGCCTTCATCATGTTTTCGAACCAGCCGCGCGGAAAGCGCGTATCGAAGGCCCAGATGAACACCGCCCAACCGGCCAGCGCCATGGCAGCAGAAATCAACGAGATGAAAGCCGCATTTCTGCCCCTGCTCAGAATGAACATGCTGCTCGACAGGAACAGAAATGTCGTCAGAGTGAAGCCCAAATGGTCGATCAATATACAGTAACCCACGGTGGTTGCGAACAAACCGACGCGACCGCTGCTGATGTCTTCGCGGGTAATGAGATTCCCGAACCCCAGATTTCCCTGCCCCGACCGCAGAACCAGCCCGGCCTGAACAAAGAAGATTGCGCAGACCAGTAGCAGGATGCCACCGATCAAAAATGTGCTGACTTGTGCAGTCCACGGCGAATTCCAGATCGTCGAGAAGAAATACAAGGTGAAGGCAATAGCCAGAGCTGGAATTACGGACTCTCCGCCGAGCTGTCGCTTTGGCGAGTCGGGCTTTAACGTCATGATCGACCTCTGAGGTTGTGTGGCGGGCGGATGCGCGGCAGGACATATCCCGCCGCGCGCATTGGCTTATGCGCCGCTCAGAAGCGCCTTGTATCGTGCGCCAAGCTCCATCATCGCGGCCTTCTCGGCCTCGCATTCCTCGATACCTGCGTAGACCAGATATTCGGGCTGACCCTTGCTGGCGATATAGGCCTCCATCAACCGCGGATCTTCATGCGTCTCCTTGAAGGTCCGGGTCAGGATCTCGAAACGGTCGGGGTAATCGTCGACCGCTTTCTTGTGGATGCCGAAGGCACGGGTGGACAACATCTCGGGCAGGTCCATGCCATAGGCGTCGTTGATGCTAGGTGCGTCGTCAAGTGCTTCGCCGACGATATTGTTGCCGAAAACCAGCAGGGTCTTGACGCTATCACCCGCAGCGATCACCGAGCCCGACGTAAGTACCGAGAAATCGACTTCGCCCGTCACCGCGCCGGCGACAGTACCCTTGCCACCCTGAAGTGGGATCAGGTTGAACTGCGCTCCGGTTTCTTCCCCCAAAGCCAATAGCCCAATCGAAGCGGGGTGCGCCATGCGGCTGGTGCCGACGTTCAACTTGCGCTTTTTGCCTTCGGCTATGATGTCGTCAATCGTCTTGAGCGGGCTGTTTGCGCCTACGAACAGGCAGCACGGATCCTTGTCCACCTGACCGAAATAAATGTAATCGTTGATATCAAACGTCGGGGCCTGCATCGCCCAGTTCAGAACCTCGGGTCCGATGTTGCCGAAAAGCAGGTTATAGGCATTTGGTTCCGACTTGCCCATGTAAAGCTCATAGCCCACACGGCCCGAGGCTCCGGGATAGAAACTGGGTTCGAACTCTGTTCCAAGAATCTCCTTCCAGACGCTGGTGAAGGCACGGAAGTTGCGATCCGCCCCGCCACCTTCGGCGGTGGGAATGATGACGCTGATGCTGCTTTCGGGATAGCCCTCGGCGCGGGCCAGCCCCGGCATGGCAAACGCGGCCGCAGATGCGGCGGCGGTCGTATGCAGGAACCTGCGGCGGTTCATTGTCTTGATACGGTTCATTTTATCCTCCATTGGGTTATCTTGCGCATTGTTTTCTTGCCTCCTCGGGTTTGCGCACGGCCCTGAGGTACGGTCTTGGTCGTTCACGTCATCCTGGGCCGTTGGGCCAATTGCTCAAATAAGCAGCGCCTCCCGCGTAAATCAGCCGAAGCGCGAGCAGCGCGAGAATGGAATTGAGCGCAAACCTGAAACGTCTCTCGTCGATCCGGGTCAGGACCAGTCGCCCCGCCAACGTACCCAGGAATCCAAAGAGGATCAGAAGCGCGATCATGCCCACCCATTCGGCGAAGGCAAAACCAAGAACACCGAAGGTGAAGGTCTTTAACAGGTGCTGCAGTGTCATCAGCGTCGCATGTGTCGCGACAAAGCCCATACGATCCAGTCCTTGGGCCTTGACGAAGGTCGCGACGAAGGGCCCGGTTCCGCCGAAGAACATTGTCAGAAAGCTTGAAGCGCCCCCGGCAATACTCGCCGAGCGGCGCAAGAAGGCGGGAGGATGCGCAAGAATCGACCACAAGATGAAGCACCCGACGCCTATCTGGATCGCGGCAGGTTCAAGCTGCACCACAAAGACCCCGCCCAGCGCCACGCCGATCGCAGCGCCGATCCCGAAAGGCACGACGACAGGCGAGTAGAGATGTCTGAACATGATCGCTGCGCGTCCGACGTTCGACCCGAGCTGCACCACGCCGTGTACTGGAATGATTGCAGGCGCCGGCAGCAGGATTGCCAAGAAAGCAAGCATCACCGCCCCGCCGCCGATACCGAAGGCAACGGTTATGAACGATGACACAAAGCTCACGGCGAGCAGTGCCACCGCGACCGGCCAACCCAGCCCTGCATGAAGCAGCTCGGCGCTCATGTGTCCAACACCGATGGATGGAAAAGCGCCTCGGGCCTCACGCGACTGGCGGCAAGGTGCTGTTCCGTGGAATAGCGGCAAATGGCGTCGATCTCAGCACGGTTCGCGGTGAACCCGTAGCTCCAGAAATCCGGGCCAAGTGTAGCCAGCGTCCGCTCCATGGATGCGCCGAGCCAAGGTAGTGACAAGCGGTTGGCATTGCCAAGCCAGATGTCGCGCAATCGCTTCAACGCAAGATCGCGGGCCTCGACGAAACTGTCGTAAAGCGCACGCGCAAGCCAAGGATACTCTGCCGCGACCGTTTTTCGAACTCCGATGAGATGCATGATCGGGAAGAACCCGGTCTTTCGGAAATAGGCCTGCTCCGCAGTTTCAAAGTCCGGGAACAAACGGATCAGCGATGGATTTCCATCCAGAAACGCCTGCGGTGGCTTAGGCGCCAGAAGCCCGTCGATTTCACCACGCAGCAACATTGCCTGCAGAGTGTCGCCATCCTTGATCGGCTCAACCATCATGCCTGGCGGCAAAGCCAGTTCCAGCCTCTCGCGTCTGATACCATCGTCCAGCGCTCCGGTGAGCCAATGGATCGCGCTGCAATCGACGCCGTATTCGTCAGCCAAGATGCCGCGCATCCACAGGGCCGCGGTCATCTGATATTCTGGCACGCCGATCCGGCGGTTGGCAAAATCCGCTGGCGATGTGATCCCGGCCCCCGCCCGCGCAAAGAAACCTGCGTGCCTGAAGGCGCGGCTGACAAAGGCCGGGATTGCCGTGTAATCCGATCCACCGCGAGATAGCTGCAACACATAGCTACTGACTGACATCTCGGTGATGTCAAACCGCGCGTCTTGTACAGCCCAGGGAAACAACTTTGATGTGGGATGGATGCTGCAATCCAGTTCCACCCCTGATACCTTAACTTGCCCCTGATGCAGCGCGAGGCATCGGTCATGATCCCATGTGGCAAGTGTCAAATCAATCATTCCGCCGCTTCCTGACTGTCAAGCAATGCGGCTTCGACGGCCATCAGGTGACGACGCATGGCCGTGTTTGCCGCCTGCGGATCACGGTCGGTAAGCGCCTCGAAGACCTGGTCATGTTCGGCGAAGCTATGATGGCTGGACGGCGGCGGGCCCTGCGCGGCGCGGCCTCGCGACCACACCACGGCACGGCGCACGGCATTCATGTGATCGAACATGGACAAGAGCAATTCATTGCTGGCGGCCAGCGCAACGGTGCGATGAAACCGATTGTCGCAGGTTTCATATTCGCGCCAGGTTCGGGCCTCGCGTGAGGCGGCAATGCAGATGCGCAACTGTTCAATATCTGAAGCACTGGCATTTATCGCGGCCTCCGCTGCGAGCATTGGCTCGAATTTCAATCGCGCGCGCATCACTTCGCCCGGACTGCTACGCGCTGCTACTGCCGACAGTGATGTCATTTCGTCTGCAGGTTTCAGACCGACGAACGTGCCTTTCCCGACCTGCCGCCAAAGTGCGCCGTCCTGTTCCAAAACAGCCAGAGCCTTGCGCAATTCGCCACGCGACACGCCAAGCAACTCACAAAGCTCTCTCTCTGGCGGCAGTTTGCCGCCATTGGCGATTGCGTCTTGGGCCAGCCAAGCACGTAGCTGCGTAAGTGCGGCATTGGCCCCATTTGGCATTTGAACCCCCAACATCTGACCCGTCCACTTGGTTGCGGACGACTAGAGTGGCATCACATTGGTTTTACCAATAAAGAATTGGTTAAAGAATGTCTATGGCGCATTGTCACGTTAACTCGACCAAACTGTAAAATTGGTGCTGCCAGCCGAATTCGAACCAGTCTCAGTCAGCACCAGGACGCGTGAACCTATGCGGAAGACAGCTGGCGCCACTCGGAAAGTGCGGCGGCACGGTTGATTTTAAAATTGTTGCGCGTGTAGAGGTGGCGTTCCTGGTTGAAATGGTTTGAGACAGAGGCATGGACGGCGACGAATCTCTGCAAACTTCGCATGCGTCGGAAACGAAGCATCGCCCGCTCTCGTCGTCGGAAAGGCAGATGTGAATTCTCTGCTCGGTTGTTCAGCCAACGGCCCGTTTCCTGCCTGTCGGCAGCGCCGATCTCTTTGAGCGCAGCACCGTAAGACCTGAGCCTGTCAGTCACGAGCACTTCGGGGCGCCCGTGCTTTCTCATTGCTTTCTTTAAGAATTTCAACGCAGCCTTCTTGCCACGTGTCTTCGTGACGAAGCTTTCCAGCACCTCACCCTCGTGATCGACAGCCCGCCATTGATAATGCCGCTCGCCGTTGATCTTCACGAATACCGCGTCCGGATGCCAGCGCCACTTGCTCGATCTTATGCCAGCAATACGTCGTTTCCGGATCTCCGCGGCAAACATTGGACCGAACCGATGCTACCAATATCATACGGATTCATGGCTCACCTCGATGCCGCGCTCATGGAGCAGACCTTCGAAATTCCGAAGCGAGAGCAGGAACCGCACATAGAGCATCACCGCAAGGCGGATGATCTCGGGGCTCGTTTTGAAGTACTTGAAAGGGCTGCGTTTTGTCATCTCGGAAAGCTACAAATCCGCCCTGCCCGCCTCAAGACCGTTTTGGCTGACAAAGCCCCCTGAGTGGCTC
>JAHEAO010000134.1 GCA_024642725.1 Paracoccaceae bacterium
TTTCAGACCCCGGTCGATTGCGTCCGCGGCACCCTTGGGGTCGCCGAGTGCATCCTTGATGCGAGCTATCATGGTCCAGCCCTGAACGATCTGGGGGTCAAGTCTTACGACTTCTTCGAAGGCAGAGACAGCATACCGGAAATTCCGAGTGGTGAGCCCGACCCCGCCCAGCACCATCTGCGTTTCGGGGAAGTCCGCTTTTGCCATCAGGCTTGACTGCCATTCGGTCATCGCATCGCGCAGCGCATCTTCGACCTCAGCCGAAATTGCGCCGGCCGGGACGTCGAGCATTACCCGGGCGGCTCTGATCCTTACTGCACGAGTGTCGTCGGAAAGGCGCGGCACAAGCCGCTGCATGCGTTCCTCAATCCCCGCCGCACTTTGGGCCGATACTGCCGCGACACGAACCAATGGGTCAGGATCGTTAAGTTGCGAGGCCAGCCTGGTTGCGACGCCTTCGTCCATCATCTCCGACAACAACTCCAGCGCACTGGCACGGACGATCCCCGGCAAGCCCTCATGCTCAACAATGCCAATAAGGGCCTCGGTTTGCGATTGGAGCTGAACACGCGCCGCAGCAAAGACCTCGCCGAACTGTGGCCCTCGGTGTGAACTGTCGGGATACCATTCTTCAATCTTTCGCGCCGCCCAAGCCGCATCCTTATCGTCGTGGCAGTCTGTGCAAGCATCCGGAGAGCGGGTCGCCGATGCCAGATCCGGTCGAGGAATGCGGAAGGAATGATCCCTGCGTCCGTCAGTGCCCATGTAGGTACGTTCTGGCATATGGCAATTCGTGCATTGCGCGCCGGGGCTGCCTTCGCGGTGAAAATGATGCTCGGGGCCATCGAAGACCTTCAAAGGCAGTGACGGGAAATCCGTGTTGCCTGCTATGGAGTGGCACTGCGTGCAGACCGCATTCCCTTCAGCAACCAGTCGGGCCGAGTGAGGATCGTGGCAGTTGGTGCAGGCAACACCGTTGGCATTCATCTTGGATTGCAGGAAAGATCCAAAGACGTAGACCTCGTCGAGTATCTGCCCGTCAGGGTGATAGAGGCCTTGGCGCAACAAGCTGAGATTGTAGGCGTCATGAAAAGGCGTGCCCGGCTCTGGGTTGCCGTCGAAAAAGGTTTCGCGCCTTGAATGGCACCCAGCGCATTGTTGGATCAGTGCCTGAGGGGCACGAAAGTCGGTGACGAGACCGATTTCGGCGGGGGTGAGTTCAGCGGTAGCCTGATCATCATATTCATCAGCCCACTCAAGATGTTCTGACGCGGGACCGTGGCAGGCTTCGCAACCGACACCAATCTCTGCCTGCCGACTGTCATAGTGCCTTGTCGCAGGATCGTAGGCCTTTACATATCCCGTCGCATGGCATTCCGCGCAGCGGGCGTTCCACGTTTTGTAGGGGCCCGTCCAGTGAAGCCCGTCACCGGGTGCCAGATCGTCGTCGGGGTAAAGGTCGTACCAGCGCTTCTTTTCAACATCCCATACGATGTCCCAAGACTGGAGGCGTCCGGTTTCGGTCTCAAGCAAGTATTGCTGCAACGGCGCGATTCCGGCCACACCAACAACGGGGTAGCTGGCCATTCTGCCGTCCGGTCCTTCGGTTTCAACAATATAGTCGGAGCCACTGCGGGTCATCCGGCTCCTAATGCCATCGTGGACAAGGCTTGCGTCTTCGAAATTGCCAAGCAAGTGACCATCGCCCGGCAAAGTCCACGCCAGTGCGTGATGAGACATTTCCCACGCCGCCGCTTCGCCCGAGTGGCACGTCGTGCACTTTGCGCTTCCGACGTAAACCGGCGACGCGCCTGACTGGCCAGAAGCGGGTAGGGCGGCATTGATGAAACCGACCAGCGCGATCACCAGTGACATCAATTTTGCGGCGGGCCTTGTTAGGGTCAACAAATCGCGGTCCTTAATGATAGGGACTTATTCTTAGGTCTGTTCATTCGGATCGCGGCTATGATGTTCCAAACTTCGCCCAGTTGCTACTAGGTTTTGACTAAAGATTGCGGACAAAAAGAGACCCCCGGCGTATTGAACTTGCGTCATACCATATCAGGGGACCATGCCGACTGAATTTGAGCCCGCATGCTTATCGACGCACTGTCATAAACGTCACTGTGGAGGCTATCAATTTCGCATAGGAAGGTCTTGAGGCCGTTGATGGTGAGCACCAAATCGCGGGCGTAGTTTTCAGGTATCCGGTCATCTAGGGCGGCAGTTTTTGGTTGGCGTCTCTCAGGTAACCCATTGATCACAACCGGGCGGAACTCACCTCGGTTGGAAGAAATATCATTTACTTTTTAGAGGTGAGGATCGGTCTCCCAAACCGAGGGTTGTGGGTTCGAGTCCCCCAACACCTGCCAGGCCAAACTCCGACCTTACTGCTTGTCCTGCAGACCCAGTCTTCCGGATTAAAGAATTTACCGTGTCCCGTGACCTGTCGGGCGGTCGCCCTCCTTTCCATTACCTCGAAAACGACACTCTTCGGCCACCATTCGTTGGCAACCTGACGCCATCTGCCACGCCTGACGGTGTGCTTCCTTGGCTGGGGGTGCTGACAAAACATGCTTCGCTGCAAGATTTCCGATACCGGCCAGCTCGGCCGATCTGTGCTATGGCTCGCATCTATAATACTGGCGGCTACGGCATTCCCACTCTTTGCCGCTGAAACGGTTGTTCCGGCTTATATGGCCCCGAAAAAGGCAATCGTGGCGCCGGCGGGTTTTGTCGGGCTGTGCCGCAACTACGATTGGGCATGTGCCAGAAGTTCGGTAAATATGGTTCCTGCCGGTTCGGCGATGGAACTTGCCAAGAGCGTCAATATCGCCGTCAATCGAGGCACAAAGCAAATTTCCGACCGGTCGCAGTACCAAAAGGACGAGGTGTGGGCCCTGCCCACCGCGCGCGGTGGCGATTGTGAGGACCTCGCGCTGCTCAAGAAGCGCAGGCTGATGCTTGAAGGGGTCCCTGCCAGCGCGCTCCTGATGGCGACCGTGCTTGACCTTCGCGGCAGTCGTCACGCGGTATTGGTGCTGCGGACCGACAAGGGCGATGTGGTGCTCGATAGTCTGAACAATCGGATTCGACACTGGACGGCAACCGGATACACGTTCTTGAAGCTGCAAAATCCAAATGATCCAAAAGCGTGGGACGCAATTTTTGCAGGTGGCCGAATACCGGTCAGCGCTCCAACGGTCTTGGCAATGAACTGACCCGGAAAGTAATCAGCCCGGCGTCTCAATACGAGGCGCCGGGCTGCTGATATCGGACCTAATTGCAGAAGGCTGCGTTTTCAGTGGTCTTTCTTGTGACCGTCCTTTTCCTGCCCTCTCTTCCCATCTTTGCCGTCGCCCTGCTGATGGTCGCCATGGCCGCCACCCTGCCCGGGATTGCTTGGATCTGAGCAGCCACCGCCGCGGCAGCCATCATCGTCGCCATTTCCGTGACCGTTGTTTCCATCTCCATCGCCATCATCGTTGCCACCGCCATGGCCACCACCATTGCCATGGCCACCACCGTTGCCGTGTCCACCACCGTTGCCGCCATCGCCGCCGCCGTCACCACCGCCGCCGCCATCGCCGCCGTCACCGCCGCCGTCACCGCCGCCGCCGCCGTCACCATCGCCGCCGCCGTCACCACCGCCGCCGCCATCGCCGCCGTCACCACCGCCGTCACCACCGCCGCCGCCATCGCCGCCGTCACCGCCGCCGTCACCGCCGC
>JAHEAO010000071.1 GCA_024642725.1 Paracoccaceae bacterium
GGATACATCGCGCTGGCCGCACTGATCTTCGCCAAATGGCGGCCTTGGTACGCGATGGGTGCCTGTCTGCTGTTTGGCCTGCTCGAGGCAATTTCGAACCTTTATCCGAACATCAACATCTTCGGGCTCTTCACGATTCCGGTCCAGTTCACGCAGGCGCTGCCCTACATCCTGACCGTGGTCATCCTTGCCGGGTTTGTCGGCAAGGCCATCCCGCCGCGTGCTGGCGGCGAACCCTATGTCAAGGAACGCTAAGAGGCCCCGCAAGGCGGTTGGCCTCTAAGTTCAGCACAATTCCAAGAACCGGGCCTGAACTTGCCGCCCCCGGTTCTGCGAACTAAGAATCAGGAAGTGTCAGACACAGTTTTTTCGAAGGATCTTGACAGTATGGCCCAGCCCAAATCGACACCTCGAGACCAGATCGAAGAGCTTCGAACCCGGATGGGTGAGTCCATCATCGGGCAGCGAGACGTGATTGATCGTCTGGTCATCGGGCTTCTGGCAAATGGCAACCTCTTGGTCGAGGGCTTGCCCGGACTGGCGAAGACACGTGCGATCAAGGCGCTGGCCAAAAATCTCGAGGCCGATTTCAGCCGGATCCAGTTCACGCCGGACCTGCTGCCCTCGGATGTCACCGGAACCGAAGTCTATTACCACTCGGGTGACACGGCCGAGTTCAAATTCGAGCAGGGCCCGATCTTTGCCAACATCGTTCTGGCGGACGAGATCAACCGGGCACCTGCAAAGGTGCAGGCCGCGCTGCTGGAGGCGATGGAAGAACGGCAGGTCACCGTGGCGGGCAAGACCCATGTCATGGAACCCCTGTTCATGGTCATGGCAACGCAGAACCCGGTTGAACAGGAAGGCACCTACCCGCTGCCCGAAGCGCAGATGGACCGTTTCCTGATGCATGTCATGATCACCTACCCCCCTGTCGAGGACGAGGTTGAGGTGATCCGTCTGGTGCGCGGCGAAGAAATTGCCGCGATGGAAGCACGCGAGGGCAAACCAGCGAAGAAGAAGCCTGCTGCGATTCCGCAAAGCGCGGTCTTCGCGGCGCGCAGGGAAATCGGAGCCATCCATGTTTCCGATGCGATGGAACGCTACATGGCCGATCTGGTCAACGCCACGCGCATCCCTTCGGAATTTGGAGACGACCTGCCCCGCTGGATCGAGATCGGGGCATCTCCTCGGGCCTCTCTTGCACTGGACAAATGCGGCCGCACCCATGCCTGGCTTCAGGGTCGGGACTATGTTGACCCCGAGGACGTAAGGGCGATCGCACCCGATGTGATGCGGCACCGGCTTGGCCTGACCTTTGAAGCTCAGGGAGAGGGCGTAACCCCAGACCGGGTGGTGGCAGAAGTCCTGAAGCAAGTCGCGCTGACCTGAGACCGGGATGAGGGATCAGGCGGCGCGCATAAGAACGGGAGTTGGCCGGCCCCCGGCGGGCGGTCCGGAAACAGATGCTCGCATTCACACCAGCTTGCAGCACCTGCGCGGGCTGGAACATCTCGCTCGCCAGATCAGCTTTCTGCCACGCCAACCCGCGCGCAGCGTTCTCAATGGCCGGCACGCCTCGCGCCTGCGCGGGCGCGGCCTGAATTTTGAAGAACTGCGCGATTACCAGCCCTCCGACGACATTCGCACGATCGACTGGAAGGTGACCGCCCGCACCGGCACACCTCATGTGCGCGTGTATACCGAAGAACGCGATCGCCCGACTCTGATCGTCGTCGACCAGCGGATGTCGATGTATTTCGGTTCAGTGCTCAATATGAAGTCGGTGACGGCGGCGGAATGCGCTGCGCTGGCGGCATTCCGGATCTTCGATCAGGGCGACCGCGTCGGGGGCATCGTCTTTGGCGATGAAACATTGGCCGAAATCCGGCCCGCGCGAAGCCGCGGATCGCTTACCGCATTCCTGACGGCCTTGTCCGAGGCCAACCTGATGCTGCGCGCCGATGCGCCGCCGCTCACACCGATGCCGCTGAACCGGGTTCTGGACTCTGTCGCCCGGCTTGCGCGCCGCAACCATCTGATCCTTGTGTTCAGCGATTTCGACGAAATCGACGAAACGACCCATAGGCTGATCTCGGGACTGTCTCGTCACAACGACCTTGTGCTCGGGCTGGTTTCCGATCCCTTCGCCGATGACCTGCCAAAGGACCTGCGCGTCGTGGTGTCTGACGGGGAGTTGCAGGCGGAGATCAATACCGGAGATTCCGGCACCCACCGACGTCTGCAGGATCTGGCCAAGGGGCGGCTTGCAAGGATTCTGGACTGGCAGCGGCAATTGGGCGTGCCTGTATTACCGCTGACCACGGCCGAAGACAGCATCGGCCAGATGCGCCGGCTGATGGGGCTTTCGGGGCGGCGCGGATGAGCGGGACGGCGGAAGTCCGCAATCTGGTCGATCTGCTTGACCAGTTGATCGAACCCGCAGAGCCGGAGGCGGTGTCGCTGATGCCGCAGACCTGGGGCTGGGCGGCGCTCGGCGTGGTCGTTCTGATCTTGGCCGCTGCCGCTGGCTATCGTCTTTATCGCCGGTATAGGGCGAACGCTTATCGCCGGGATGCGCTGCGCGAACTTGATCTCGCCGGCGATGATCCGGCCTTGATCGCCGAGGTCCTGCGCCGAACCGCGCTTGCCGCTTATCCGCGTGGTGAGGTTGCGAGTCTTGCCGGCGACGACTGGTTGGGGTTTCTTGACGCCCAGATTCCAGAGCCCGGCTTTCGGGCTGGACCGGGTCGCATCATCGCGACCGCGGCCTACCGGCCTTCGTCCCCGGAACCGTCACTGCCCGGTCTCGCCCGACGCTGGGTCAGGGCCCACCGTCCGGAGCGGAGCGCATGATTTCGCTGGCGTTCCCTTGGGCGTTTCTGCTGCTGCCTCTTCCGCTGCTTGTCTGGTGGCTGACGCCCCCCCGGCGCGAACGTGTCCCGGCCTTGCGCTTCCCCTTCTTTCGCCAGATCGTCGACACGGCGGGAACCGAGGCCGGACCCGGGTCCGTGATCCTCAGCCGCGGGCGGTTGCAGATGATCGCCGCCGTGCTGATCTGGCTTATGCTTGTCCTTGCTCTTGCCCGGCCGGAACGGGTCGGCGAACCCATAGAAATGACCAAGGCGGCACGTGACGTCATCCTGTCCATCGACATTTCAGGATCGATGGATGCCAAGGATTTCACCGCGCCCGACGGATCCACGCAACAGCGCCTTGCGGCAGTCCGCGATGTCGTCGACGGATTCATCGCCGGGCGCCAAGGCGACCGGATGGCGCTCATTGTCTTCGGGTCGAAGGCCTATGTGCAATCGCCATTGACCGAGGATCTGCAAACGATCAGCACGCTTCTTGGCCAGACAAAGGTCGGAATGGCCGGACCGCATACCGCGCTTGGCGATTCCATTGGCCTGGCAATCCGCACCTTCGAGGCCAGCGAGATTGAACAACGCCTGCTGATCCTGCTGTCGGACGGCGCCGACACCGCCAGCCGGATGAGCCCCGTCAATGCCGCGGAAATCGCCCGCGACAACGGGATTGAGATCTACACAATCGGTGTCGGCAACCCGGACGCCTCGGGCGAAGACCGTGTTGACCTGACAGCCCTTCAGGACATCGCCGGTCGCACCGGGGGCGTCTATTTCTTTGCCGAGGATCAGGCCGGGCTGAGCCAGGTCTACGACCGCATAGATGCGCTGGCACCGCGGGAATCCGAAACACTTTCCTACCGCCCCCGGCAGCCCCTTGCCTATGTCCCGCTGGCACTGTCTGCGCTGATCGGCTGCGCGACG
Source organism: Paracoccaceae bacterium (assembly GCA_024642725.1). Classification (GTDB taxonomy): domain Bacteria; phylum Pseudomonadota; class Alphaproteobacteria; order Rhodobacterales; family Rhodobacteraceae; genus JAHEAO01. The sequence continues at coordinate 3,792 of JAHEAO010000071.1, forward strand.
CTTGCGCTGCTTCTCGTCCGGCAAGGTCGGCGGAGGGTGTCGCCATGACCGGTCTTGCCCCTGCGATCGAGGCGTTTCACTTCATCCGACCCTTTTGGCTGCTGCTGGCGCCGGTCGTCCTGCTTTTCTGGTACGTCGTACGCCGGAGGGCAAGTACGCGGTCTTCGCCCTCCGAAGGGCTCGCGCCACATCTTCGTGCCGCACTGACGGTCGGGGCCGATGGCAACCGGTGGCTGGTGCCGATCGACGGTGTCGCGCTTGGCCTGCTTCTGGCGGCGCTTGGGGCGGCGGGGCCAACGTGGTCGCGTGTCCCCGATCCGTTCGTTGCCCAGACCGCGCCGTTGGTGATCGTGCTGAAAGTGGCCCCCTCGATGACCACCGAAGATCTTGCCCCGTCCCGGATCGAGCGCGGCAAACAGAAGATCCGCGATCTGCTGGCGTTGCGGGCCGGGGCGCGGTCGGCGCTGGTCGCCTATGCCGGCACCGCGCATCCCGTGGTCCCGATGACCGACGACCCGAACGTTATTGCGCCCTATCTTGCCGGCCTGTCCCCCGACATCATGCCCGAAGAGGGCGACGACCTTGCCGCGGCGATGGGGCTGGCGCAGGCCTTGCTGCAGAAGGAAGGCGTCCCGGGCGGGATACTCGTGGTGACCGACAGCGTGAACCGGTCCGACCTGACCTTGTTCAGCGCCACCGAAACGGCGAGTCTGGCGGTGCTGGCGATGCTGCCGGAAGGCGCCAGCGATCCCGGCATCGACAGCCTGAGCGTTCCCGTGCTCAAAGCCACGCCAGATGACGGCGATGTCCGGACGCTCGACCGCTCGTTGAACGCGGCCTACCAACGCGCGCTGACCAAGGACGGCACCCAGCCTTGGGACGATCGGGGCTGGCTGCTGGCCTGGCCCGCAGCCCTGCTTACTCTGTTGTGGTTCCGGCAGGGCTGGACAATGCGATGGGTCGTTCTGGTCCTCGTGCTGGCGGGCCTGACGCCATCCGGACCGGTCCGGGCCGAGGGCATCGCTGACTGGTTCCTCACCACGGACCAGCAGGGCCGCCTTGCCTATGAGAACAAGAAATACAGACGTGCGGCAGAGCTTTTTGCTGATCCGATGTGGAAGGGGCAGGCTTTGTACCGCGATGGGAAATACGCCGAGGCCGCGCAGGTCTTCGCCCGGCTCGACAGTGCAGAGGCTGCGTTCTTTCAGGGAATGGCCCATGTGAAGGGCCGCGAATACCGCGATGGAATTGCCGCATTCGAGAAAACGCTGGATCGCGATCCGGACTTTCCCGGTGCTGCCAAGAACCTGGAAACCTCGAAGATCATACTGGACTATATCGAGCAGACCCGCGCCGCATCGGATAGCGGGGAAGAGACCGGCATAGGCGCGGATGATGTCGTCATGGACAACAAGGACGCGTTAGGGGTCGAAACCCGGATCGAGGGTGACGAAGGTGACGCCAAGCTTTTGACAGCCGACCAGTGGATGAACGCGGTCGATACCAATACCAGCGATTTTCTTCGGCAGAGATTTGCGATCGAAGCGGCGGGGTCGAAATGATGCGCCGGCTCTTGACCATTCTCGCACTGCTGGTTTTCGCGCCCGCAATTTGGGCACAGGACATTTCGAATCCGTTCGTCGAGTCTGAACTGGAGGAAACGACTGCAATCCCCGGACAGGAACTGACGCTTCGCCTGACGGTCCTGGTCCCGACATGGCTGTTGAAGCCGGTGGAATTCCCGTCGCTGGAACTGCCGAACCTCCGTGTTCGACTCACAGAAAGATCGACGACACCGCTCAGCCGCAACATCGACGGGGTTCAGTGGTCCGGGGTCTCCCGCAGTTACCTTCTCACTCCGATGGTGCCGGGCCAGTTCGTCATTCCGCCGCGGGAGTTGATCGTGAACTTCGCGGACCCAGCGACGACATCGCCGATCACAGCCAGCGTCATGACGGAAGCGATCGCGATTTCCGGGCTGTTACCTGATGGCGCGGAAGGTCTTGACCCGTTCATCGCGGCAAAGAGTCTGACATTGGCGCAGGACTTGTCGGGCGGGACCGCTGATCTGAAGCCGGGGGACAGCGTCACCCGCACGATCACCGCGACAATCGAGGGTGGATCGCCCCTTGTCCTGCCGCCGCTGCAGCCGGAAGTCTTTGTTGCAGGCGTCCGCCCCTATCCGGACGAGCCAGTCGTGACCGAGACCGATGACCGCGGCACCCTTTCCGGAACGCGCGTCGAGACCGTAACGCTGATGGCGGAAGGCGGCGGTTCGGGTGCGGTCGAGGGGATCGAACTGCGATGGTTCAACCTCGAGTCGGGTGAAGTGGAAACCGCGTCCGTAGACGGATTCGAGATTTCGGTGAGCGGCCCTCCCGCAACGGCCTCAAGAACCAGAGAATGGAACCTTCCGCTTATTCTGGGAGCGCTGGCAGCTTTGGCCATTGCCGGGTTGCTGATCCGATGGCTCTTGCGGCGCCTGACCGCATACCTGCGGCGCAGGCAGGAAAATTGGTTGGCGAGTGAAGCTTGGGCAGAGGGGCAGCTTCAGAAGGCGATCGGAACGAAAGACTATCCGCTGACCGTCAAGCGCCTTGGTCTGTGGCTCGATCGGCAACCGCAGTTAACGCAAGAGAAACGTGCCGAGATCACATCGGCGCTGACGGTTCTTGGCGCGCATCTTTACGGTCCGAACCCCACCACAGCCCCGGCAGCCGCGTGGAACGCTCTGGCCAAAGCCGTTCGCGCCAGCGATGTCCGATTGCCGCAACAGGCGGCCGGACTGCCCCCGCTCAACCCCGGACGGGCCGTCTGACCTGACCGTTCGGGCAAAAATTTCCATAACACATCGCTTATATAAGGCCGTGATTGTTATGAAATTGGCGACAAAGGCCGATCTACTGCGCCAAGTCCACCGATTTCGGCGATTTTGTGGACGATGGCCTCTAGCCCCTCGCCCGACCGCAATGAAGCAAAGACATAGGGGCGTTCGGCCCTCATCCGCGCGCTGTCCCGGTCCATCACCTCAAGCGAAGCCCCCACATAAGGCGCAAGATCAGTCTTGTTGATGATCAGAAGGTCCGACCGGGTGATGGCCGGCCCGCCTTTTCTGGGAATTTCCTCTCCTGCGGCAACGTCTATGACGTAAAGAGTGACATCGGCGAGTTCGGGACTGAACGTCGCTGACAGATTGTCTCCGCCGGATTCGATGAAGACCACGTCAAGATCGGGGTGACGCCGGGTGAGTTCGGCAATGGCGGCAAGGTTTATGGATGCATCTTCCCGGATAGCGGTATGCGGGCATCCTCCGGTTTCGACACCGATGATCCGGTCCTGCGGCAGCGCCTGCATCCGCATCAGCGCCTCGGCATCTTCTTGCGTGTAAATGTCGTTGGTTATGGCGCCGACCGAATAGTGATCGCGCATCCGGCGGCAAAGAGCGGCAGTCAGCGTCGTCTTGCCCGCCCCCACGGGACCGCCGATCCCGACCCGAAGTGGCCCGTTGGTCTTGGTCATGATCTGAAAAGCCTTGAGTATTGGGTTTCGTGTTTCATCGAAGCGATATCGGCAAGGAAGGTGCACGACCCCAGATCGTCGATCCCCTGCCCAAGCGCCTGTTCGACCGTCCGCAGGCAAAGCGGCGAGAGCGACGCGAGGCATCTTTGCCCTTCAGTCTGTCCCAGCGGCACCAGCCGTATCGCGGCTGAGACGAGGTTGCCGGCAAAGGCCTGCAAGAACAGCCGCGCCGTCGCGCCAAGCGCAAACCCGGCGGCGCTGGACGCAGCACCAACGGAAACCGCGAACGTCAGCTCCGACATATCCAATCCCCAGATATCGGATGTGACCCGCACGAATGCCGCGCCCTGATCCGCGGTTTCCATCAGCCGTTCTCTGGAGGGTGAAAGCGCACGGGCAAGCGTATCGACCTCAAGCAGTTCCGCTTTGTCTTGAGCGCCGTAGGCGGCGGCCAACAAGATCACGTCGTTCCGTCCCGCCCCATGCTGAATGATATCGGAAAGCCAGTCCTGAAAGCTGTCCACATCGAAGACATCCCCTGCCTGAACCGCCCATTCCAGGCCATGGCTATAGCTGAAAGCCCCCACCGGGTAGGACGGCGACAACCATTGCATCAGCGTCAGCAAGGCTTCTGGCGACAGGTCTTCAATGGGCATGGGAATGAGTCCGGCCGTGGCCATAGGCCCCACCTTCGGGTGTGAAGGGTTCGTTGACCTCGCGCACGCGCGCGCCCAGTTGGGCCAGCATGTCGCGGATCACGTGGTCGTGCTGGATCAGAAGGCGCTCCGGCGCGATCTGGCAGGGACAGTGGCGATTGCCGATATGCCAGGCAAGGCGGACAAGGTCCGGCCCGGTGACCTCCAGTAGCGGCTCCTCCGCCGCGACAACCTCGATCAGCCCGCTTGAACCAAGCTCGAACGCATCGCCATGGTTCAAGGATTCCGTATGGGCCAGATCGACGAGAAACTGCTTGCCCGTTTCGGTTTGCAGGACCTTCCGGCGCAGAAACCGTTCTTCGAATGTCAGCACGCAGCGATCCGGCGCGCCCTGCCAGTCACCGGCGCGCCGGATAGTCTGTGTGATCGGCAAGCCCGCGGTCATGCGCGCCGCCCAAGGGCGTTGCCGCCCTTCAGAGATACAGCAGGTCGCGGAACACGTGCCGGGGAATATCGTCGCGCCTCAGGCCCATGGCCTGCAGCTCTGCATCGGTCTTGGCGTTCAGCGCTTCGATTTCGTGCAGCCGGGACTTGCGCTCGAGATAGGCGTTGAATCCCTGCCCCAAGCCAAGAAAGAGCGCATCTATGCGCGTGCGCAGCCTGTTTTCTTCGGATTTTGAATTGAGTGTTGCGGTTGTCATTGGAAACCCCTTTCGGATTACGAACTGGTTTCCTCCCATGGCAGGTAAGGTAGGGGGTCATTGGCGCGGTCTCCATCGCTTTCTCCGCATTGCTGCCATGCTGTTGATGCAGGGCCTGTTGATCTTCCGCCGTCATCAGAACAGGAAATACCGCTGCGCCATCGGCAAGACCTCTGCCGGCTGGCACGTCAGCAATTCGCCGTCTGCACGGACCTCGTAGGTTTCGGGATTGACCTCAATCCGCGGGGTGGCATCGTTCAGGATCAGGTCCGATTTGCCTATGGACCGCGTGTTCTTCACTGCCAGCGTCTGTTTCGCCAGTCCCAACCGTCCGCGAAGCCCAGAACTCTGCGCGGCTTCGGAAACGAAAAGCACTGCGGAGTTTTCGACCGATCGCCCGAAAGCACCGAACATAGGGCGCGAATAGACCGGCTGCGGCGTTGGGATAGAGGCATTTGGGTCGCCCATCTGTGCGCAGACGATCGTGCCCGCCATCAGAACCATCTCTGGCTTCACGCCAAAGAAAGCAGGGGTCCAGAGCACAAGATCGGCCCGCTTTCCTTCTTCGATGCTGCCGATCTCTGCCGCGACACCCTGCGCGATCGCCGGGTTGATCGTGTATTTGGCGATGTAGCGGCGAACACGGAAGTTGTCATTCTCGCCGGTTTCCTCGGCCAGCCGCCCGCGTTGCTTCTTCATCTTGTCGGCAGTCTGCCACGTGCGGATCAGCACCTCACCGACCCGACCCATCGCCTGACTGTCCGATGCGATGATCGAAAACGCGCCCATGTCGTGCAGGATATCCTCGGCGGCAATGGTTTCGCGGCGGATGCGGCTTTCGGCAAAGGCCACATCTTCGGGGATCGATTTATCCAGATGGTGACAGACCATCAGCATGTCGAGATGTTCTTCCAGCGTGTTGACCGTGAAAGGCCGGGTCGGGTTGGTCGAGGACGGCAGGACGTGCTGTTCGCCGCAGACCCGGATGATGTCGGGCGCGTGACCGCCCCCTGCCCCTTCTGTGTGAAAGGCATGGATCGTCCGGCCCTTCATGGCCGCGAGCGTGTGTTCGACAAAGCCGCTTTCATTCAGCGTGTCGGTGTGGATCATCACCTGCACATCCATGTCGTCGGCGACGGACAGGCAACAGTCGATGGCGGCGGGGGTGGTGCCCCAGTCCTCGTGCAGTTTGAGCGCGCATGCACCGCCGTTGACCATTTCGATAAGCGCGCCGGGTTGCGACGCATTGCCCTTGCCCGACAGACCGAAATTCATCGGGAAAGCATCAAGCGATTGCAGCATCCGCCCGATGTGCCACGGTCCCGGCGTACAGGTGGTCGCCAGCGTGCCATGAGCAGGGCCGGTGCCACCGCCGAACATCGTTGTGATGCCGGAGTGCAGCGCATCTTCGATCTGCTGGGGCGCTATGAAATGGATGTGGCTGTCGAACCCGCCGGCCGTCAGGATCCGCCCTTCGGCGGCAATCGCCTCGGTTCCCGGTCCGATGATGATGTCCACGCCCGGCTGCGTATCAGGGTTGCCGGCCTTGCCGATCTTGTGAATGCGCCCATCCTTTAGGCCGACATCGGCCTTGTAGATTCCGCTGTGGTCGACGATCAGCGCATTGGTGATGACAGTATCGACCGCGCCCCCGGCCCGCGTCACCTGCGACTGGCCCATGCCGTCGCGGATCACCTTGCCACCGCCGAACTTGACCTCTTCGCCATAGGTGGTGAGATCGCGTTCGACCTCGATGATCAGGTCGGTATCCGCAAGGCGCAGCCGGTCCCCGGTGGTCGGGCCGTACATGGCGGCATAGTCAGCGCGTGCAATTTGCCTCGGCATTTTTCAAACCCCTTTCAGCTTGGGGCCGCGCTTTGCCAGCCTGCGGGAATTTGCGCGGGTTTTCCGGCGCACCGGCTTGATTGCTGCGGCCACGACCTGAGCGGGCCGTTTGCCCGTTGCGGCAGCAACGCCGGCATTGATCATGCCGCGCTGAGCAGCTTCGATCTTTTCCGCGACCATCCGCTTGTTTTCACTTGGGGCGACAGACCACAAACCCGCCATCCCCCAAAGCCGCATCGCGATAACGGCTTGGGCCTCGGCAGCGATGAAGGCAAACTGAAGCGAGGTTCTGAACATTTCCATTGGCGTTACGAACTTAGTCATCGAGCGATCCCATCACATTTTGATTGAAGCCGAACACCCGGCGCGCGCCAGCCAGAGGAATAAGATGAACTTCGCGGCGCTGCCCCGGTTCGAAACGGACAGCTGTTCCCGCCGCGATATCCAGCCGGCATCCATGTGCGGCCTTGCGATCAAAGTCGAGCGCCGGATTGGTTTCCGCGAAATGATAGTGGCTGCCGACCTGAACCGGCCGGTCGCCGGTATTGGACACCATGAGTGTAACGCTTTCGCGTCCCTCATTCAGCGTCAGCACGCCATCGGCACAAAAGAGCTCTCCGGGGATCATGTTCGCCTCCTAGCGTATCGGCTGGTGAACGGTGACCAGCTTGGTACCGTCCGGAAAAGTCGCCTCGACCTGAACGTCGTGAATCATTTCCGGCACCCCGTCCATGCACTGATCGCGGCTGACGACCTGCGCGCCCAGCATCATCATTTCGGCCACGGATCGCCCGTCGCGCGCGCCTTCGACAACGGCGTCGGTGATCAGCGCAATCGCTTCAGGATGGTTCAGCTTGACGCCGCGCGCCAGGCGTCTGCGCGCCACCTCTGCGGCCATCGCGACCAGTAGCTTGTCTTTTTCTCGGGGGGTCAGTTGCATATCACAGTGTCCATGTTTTCGGGAGGGGCCCGCCGTGCAGGAGCGTCATCATCGGGATAAGGGTTTGCCGCAGCAGGTAGCTGTCCTTGGCCAGCAGGCGCGCAAAAAGAACGCCCGGGCGGATCAGGCTGACACCACCCCCCGGTGGCATGAGGTCGCGCAGGAGCGGCAGGAACAGGTCGGCATCCGGGGCGCTGTAAAGCAGGGAGACAACCGCGCCCGCCCCCTTTGCAACGGCGGCATGGCCAAGAAGATCGCTTGCATCGCCAGTCAGACGGATCGCATCGGCAAAGATCAAACTGCCGCCTCTGGTCAGCCGGATATCATCACGAAAATCAATATGGCGCAGTCTTTCGCCCATCGTGGCGCGGCCAAAGACCAAAGGCTCGACCATCAGAAACGATGCATCATCCGCCAGCCTGATGTCCAGTTTGCGGCGCAAGCACGAGCGATCGAACAGGATGGTTTCCTGTGGCATCCAGTCCAGACGCGCACCCGGCCCAACGGCTATCCGCGACGACAGCCGGCCCGGTTCGCCATCCTGCGACCGGTAGATGCGCTCGGCTGCCTGGGTCGTAAGCGTCAGGCGGCTGCCGGTCGCGGCTTCGGCCGCGATGTCGAACCTGTCGCCACCGGTCATGCCACCAGCCGTATTGATGCAAACGCCCAACAGATCGTTGCGGCCTGCGGTTGATGGGAACAGGATCTTCAACGACCCGGATTGAAACAGGTTTCTAAGTCGCGAACAGTCGGAACTGCGCGCACTTGCAACGCGCAATGACCCCCTTGCACGCGGCAAGGCAGTTGCGGGCGTTTCCGGTCTGAGTGCTGCAGAAAAATTGATCGCCGTTCCCTCATCGTTTCGATCCGACATCACGGAAATGAAGCGAGAATCCCCCGAATGCACATGGATTCACCAGTCAGCAACTTCTGAAAGCAGCCTCCGTCCAAGAAACGGGCAGCTATTGCGATAGTGCTCAAATTTTAGACCGAATCCGGAATTTGCCGGGGCGATCTGTTCGCGCTTGTTGTGCAATCGCTGCATCGCGGCATTGCTGACAACGCCCGACGTAACGTTTTTGCGATGCAAGAAGAGGACTTGGGTGTGTGACGACCCGCTGACTTGGACATCTGACGGGCCGCCACACGGTTGCAACACGGATGTTGCAGGGGGAACGTAGGTCATGGCGCCTTGCTCAGCAAGGCGGGCCGTATCGGACCGCCCTGCATGGAAGGATAGCCATGAACACTCTTAAGAAGACATCTCTCGCAAGCGTGGTCGCCCTCGGCGCCCTGATGCTTCCCGCGGTCGCCGCGGATACGATCAAGATCGGCGTGCTGCACTCCTTGTCAGGCACGATGGCGATTTCCGAAACAACGCTGAAAGACACGATGCTGATGCTGATCGACGAACAGAATGCCAAGGGCGGCGTTCTGGGCAAGCAGCTTGAAGCCGTTGTCGTGGACCCGGCCTCGGACTGGCCGCTTTTCGCTGAAAAGGCCCGCGAATTGCTGACCGTCCAAGATGTTGACGTCATGTTCGGCTGCTGGACCTCTGTCAGCCGCAAATCGGTCCTGCCGGTGATCGAGGAACTCAACGGCCTGCTCTTCTACCCTGTGCAGTACGAAGGCGAAGAAAGCTCCAAGAACGTCTTTTACACCGGCGCCGCCCCGAACCAGCAGGCGATCCCCGCAACGGATTACTTCCTGGAAGAACTCGGGGTCGAAAAATTCGCCTTGCTCGGCACCGACTATGTCTACCCCCGGACCACGAATAATATTCTGGAGAGCTATCTGCAGAGCAAGGGCATTCCGGCCAGTGATATCTTCGTCAACTATACACCGTTCGGACATTCCGACTGGTCCAAGATCGTTGCCGACGTGGTCGCCCTTGGCGCTGATGGCAAGAAGGTCGGCGTGATCTCGACGATCAACGGCGATGCCAACATCGGCTTTTACAAGGAACTGGCCGCTGCGGGCGTGTCCGCCGATGACATCCCGGTCGTCGCCTTCTCGGTCGGCGAGGAAGAGCTGTCCGGTCTGGATACATCCAACCTTGTCGGCCACCTGGCTGCATGGAACTACTTCATGTCCGCCGATACGACGGAAAATGCGAGTTTCATCGAAAGCTGGCACAAATTCATCGGCGATGAAAAGCGCGTCACCAACGACCCGATGGAAGCCCATTACATCGGCTTCAACATGTGGGTGAACGCGGTCGAGCAGGCCGGGACCACGGACGTCGATGCGGTGCGGGCCGCGATGTACGGCCAGACCTTCCCCAACCTGACCGGCGGCACCGCCGAGATGCTGACCAACCATCACCTGACGAAGCCGGTTCTGATCGGCGAAATCGAGGCAGGTGGCCAGTTTGACATCATAAGCCAGACAGAGCCGGTGCCCGGCGACGCCTGGACCGACTTCCTGCCTGAATCGGCGGTCCTGACTTCGGATTGGAAAGGGTTGGATTGCGGTATGTACAATACCGAAACCAAGACCTGCGTGCAGACGCTTTCAAACTACTGATCCGCTGGTCA
>JAHEAO010000135.1 GCA_024642725.1 Paracoccaceae bacterium
TCACGGCCTTCGCTCAAGCAGCAATCTGACGGTCTCAGCTATCCGCTGCAAAGCAGCATAAAATGCGGCCGTTTGTCCTCGCCGCAGCGAAGTCTGGAAGACCTATGACCGAGATGCGGACTTTCCAGACCTCCGCTGCTATCGGTCTAACTGGCGCTTCCGGCCCAAAGCCGACCTTCTCGCCATTGCCAGACCACGCATGCAGCTCCCTAGACTGGGCGTTTGTGAGCCATGCAGCATTTCCGCCATGGTAATGACCGGGTCGCGCGACAGGGCGGCCTGATGCTGATGAAGAGATGCGCCCAATGCGCCACTACGAACGTCGAGGTTGCTAAAGGTCGCTGTTATCCGGCTCGATGCCAACCAGGTTTTCCACCATCGCTTTCACGTCCGCGGTCGCGTTCTGCAAAGTCCGACCTTTCAGAAAGGCGATGCACCAGGCGGATTTGAAGGGCATGGGCGGAAGCGAAACCTCGACGATCTGACCGGCTTCCTGTTCCCGGCGGAACTGATCCGAACCGCCGCCAAGGATCAGGTCGGAACCCAGAATGGCGTGGAGCAGAACATAGTTTTCGTCGGATTGCAGCCGGACTAGGGTCTGGAAGTCGACCTGAGTACGAAAATACTCCTCTGCAGAAACTTTAAGGCTGCCGCCAAGGCGCTGCGTGCAGAGCCCGTATCGGAACAGGTCTTCGTAGGAGGGTTCGACGACATCAAGGATCGGGTGGCCGCTCCGGCAGAAGAAACCGGACGGGTGGTTCTGCAGCCGGATGACCTCGATCTCGGGTTCGGCCAGCACTATGGGCAGTTCGTACTTGGAAAAAACGATCAATTCGACCTCTTCCGATTTGAGCAGCGCGACCAGGCTGGTGGTGTTTTCCACACGGAGCTCGAGGGTGATGCCGGGCCAGTTCCTGAGCATGGCGACAACAATCGCGCCTCCGTGGCAATTGGAGAATCCTGCCGTCATGCCAAGAGCGACATGGCCCAGAACACCCGATCTAAGGCTGCGGACTTTGCTTTCGAGGTTCTTCGACTGAAAAAGCATCTTGCGCACCTCTTCCAGGACTATCTTGCCCTGCGGCGTCAGGCGGATGGGCCTTTCGCTGCGTTCGAAGAGAAGGAATCCATAGCTTTCCTCGAGTGTCTTGATGCTGTTTGAGAGGGCCGGCGAGGTCAGGTTCGCCTTTTCCGCCGCGATCCGGAAACTCCCGGTCTCGGCAACAAGCACAAAATGCTGCAGTGCTCTGAGCGATTGCATTCTCTTCCTTTCTGACCACGGGAACTTTCGGACTTTCTCGCGCGCCTGGTCCGTTAACTCCGGAAAGTTGGAAGCGATTGTCACGGCCCTTTCCGCGAAAACAATAACAATTATTTAACGAAATGGAAGAAACAATTAATTTGACTGAAGCTTGCAGGTGCCTCTAGTTTCAGTAAGCTTTGGGACGAAATCACAGCGCGGAAGGTTGTGAATGCGGGGTTGCTCAGAATCCCGGTCCCGGAAGCTTAGATCGGCGTGATGGAACCGGGCGCCTTCCCGGATCTGCTGATAGCGGGCGATAACCCGCTGGAGGAGATTTAGGTGATGACCAAACTGGAAGAGAGCCTGCGCATCATCATGAACGGCCGCACGGTCTACAAGAACACATTCACCTGAATACAACAGTAAAGGCGCATCGAAATGAAAACCATCAAGAGAAGAGACTTTGGCAAAATGGCGGGCCTTTCGATGGCCGGACTTGCCATGGGCCCCAATATGAAAGCTTTCGCCCAGGACGCCGGAGCGCAGCCTGGAGGGCCCTATCCCGATAACTTCCGCGCCGTTCACGACAGCATGATCAAGGTGGACGGTGCCTGCCCGATGATCGCGCAGACGCTGAATCCGAAAGACTTCAACTTGTGGATCGATGGCGGCGTGAACGGGATGTCGCTCACAGTTGGCGGCGGCAACAGGGACGACCAGGCGACGATGCAGCTGGTGTCCTGGGCCGCCGAACAGATCATGACCCGCCCGGACCTGATGCAGGTCCGCAGCACCGAGGATCTTCGCACGGCCAAGCGCGAAGGCAAGCTGGGGGTCTTCTACCACTTCCAGGGTCCGACCCCGCTGGGATGGGACATGGAAAGGGTCTGGTTCTACAAGGAACTGGGCCTCGGCATCCTGCAGATGGCCTACAATACGCGGAACCCCTATGCGAACGGCATCACGGAGCGGGTCGATGGCGGTCTCAGCATCATGGGGCAGAAGCTGGTCAAGGCCTGCAACGAGGCGCGCGTGATCGTGGATGTTTCCCATACCGGGCAGCAAAGCGCGCTGGACACGATCGACGCCTCGTCCGAACCGGTAATCATGTCGCACGCCAATGCGAAGGGCCAGATCGACAGCCCGCGCAACGTGTCCGACGATCTGATCAAGGCCATCGCGGCCTCCGGCGGCTTTGTCGGCGCCGTCGCCTATCCGCCTTTCGTCTCGACGAACAAACAGCCCTCGATGGACGATATGGTGGCGATGATCGACTACATGGTTCAACTCGTCGGTCCAGACCACGTCACGATGGGGCTGGACTATGACGCCACCACCTTTGGCGTCATGGACGAAGCCAAGATCGAAGGGATTTACAAGCTGATGGTTGACAGCGGGGCATGGGATCCCTCGGCCTATCCGCCGCCGCCCTATTACTACCCCGAAGGCATGGCGCTGCCGAACACGCTTCAGAACCTGACCGGCGCGCTGATGGCCCGTGGCTACAGCGAAGAGGACCTCGCCAAGATCTGGGGCGGCAACTGGATGCGCGTCATGGATCAGGTCTGGGGCGATCCGACGGCAGAAGAAGTCAACACAGTGGATGTCCCCGTTCACGAGCGCTGACCGGCTCAGTGCCTCGCCCCACGGCACGCGCCGTGGGGCACGCGATCAAGGACACGCAGCGGCATAGCGCGGCCCTCACAATTTTCGACCGAAGGATAAAGGCAGATGGACCCCTTCAAGTCTCTTCTCAGGTTGCAATGCATCTGGCTTGCTGCTGCGATTTCGGTCCACATTGTCAGCCTGATGTCGGTTCTTTTCGGTTCCGGGTCGCTGTTCGCCAATTCTCCGGTGTCCAGCATCATCGGAATGTCGATCTTCATCCCGATCATTTACCTCGGCTGGAGATCTCGTTACCTGGCATATGGAATTCTGAACGGGATCTGTATCTCTCTTATATTCTACAAGGGATATCTGTTTCAGGTTCTGGCGATTTTCCAGCCCGATGGTCTGGCGGCATTTCCCTCGGTGCCGGCGTGGGTCGCCGGGGTCGCGATCAATACACTGGGCGTGCCGCTTGGCTTCTACCTCAGTTACCGGGCCCTGAAACTGGCAGTCAAGGGGTCCGGTGTGGACCAACAGGCTGGGTAGCGACGAAAGATTACTTGTGAAAAAACCGACAGAAGCAGCCCGCGTAGTCCATGCATTTACGTCCGACGCTGTTAAGCAAAAGCGTGCCGCAATGGTGGGGCTTGCCGCGGTCGGGATCACGCTCGTTCCCGGCATGGTCTCGGCGCATATGATCGAGCCGCAGATGGACGGGGTCGCCAGCGGCTTCGTCCATCCGCTGACGGGGCCGGATCATTTTCTAGCCATGTTCGCCGTCGGCCTGTGGGGGGCGCA
>JAHEAO010000015.1:0-30467 GCA_024642725.1 Paracoccaceae bacterium
CCGGTGCGGCCATCCATATGCGGCCCCATCTCGGGATCGGGGTGGCGCGTGGTGCGACCGGGCAGGCCCTCTTCGACAAGCGACCAGCCGGGACCCAGATCCTTGAGGCAGACGCCCGGCCAGCGGGCATCGGGGCCAAGCCGTTCGCGCAAATCCTCATCCACGATCGGTAGCGTGCCATAGGTATTGCTGTCGCCGTAGGTGAGAAGCAGGGGCATGGCGTCCTCCGAAGTGATCGACCCGGAGCATGAGCGCCGGGCCGCTGCTTCGCAAGACTTTTTCAGGCGATCAGAGCGTCTTGAGCTCTCCGGCGGACTGGCGTCCGTCGCGACCCTCGATCAGTTCGTAGCTGATCTTCTGGTTGTCAGCGAGGCCGGTCATTCCGGCGCGCTCGACCGCCGAAATATGGACAAAAATGTCCTTGCCGCCGCCATCGGGCTGAATGAAGCCAAAACCCTTGGTCGTATTGAACCATTTCACGGTGCCAGTGGGCATATCCCGTTTCTCCTTGTCGTTCTCCGCCCGCGAGATTGCGGCGGATCGGTGCAGCCAGCATCTTCCAGTTCTTCCGGCTGCTCCGCCAAGGAGCGGTCGTAGTAGAAAGTCGCATTGTCACGGCACCAAACGATGCAATGCATTTCGAAAAAATCAAGTGAAACTCTTATAACAGGCCTGAAAAGGCACTAACTTGCCGCCAAAGGAGAGATAAATGCGGATTTACTGCCTCAAGACATGCGACACATGCAAAAAGGCGATTTCGGCGCTCAGGGCGGCGGGACACGACCCCGAGGTGACGGATGTGCGGGCCGACGGGCTGTCTGAGGCGGAGTTGCGGAAGTTCATGGGCGTGTTCGGCGTGACGCTGGTGAACCGATCTTCGGCGACATGGCGCGGGCTTTCCGAGGCCGAACGGGGCCGCGATCCGGTGGCGCTGCTGGCCGATCACCCGACATTGATGAAGCGCCCGGTGATCGAGGCGGATGGCAGGTTCTATCTGGGCTGGAAAGCTGATGTTCAGGCCGCACTTCTTGGATAATGTCCGGGCAATGCCTATTTCACGGCGCAGCAACAGGAGACCGGCATGAGAAATGCAGCTTTGACCCTTGGTGTGCTTGGCGGGACGCTGGGGATGCTCGTTGGCTTCTTCACCTACGGCTATACCGAATTCATTGATTGGTACGGGCCGGTTCCCAATATCGCCGAGCAGGTCGAGAATGTGCATCTGATCCGTCTGTCCGCGCTGCTGGCGCCGCTTCTGGCAATTGCGGGCGGCGCGATGGCGCGGTCGCGGGCAATGGCGGGGGGCATCCTGATGCTTGTCGCGGCGGCGGTGATGTTCAACGGGTTCGGATACAGCGTCTTCACGATGTTCCCGATCGCGCTGTGCCTGCTGGGTGGCCTGCTGGCGCTGGCAGCGCGTCAGCCGGACGCGGCCTGACGCGACAGCAGGCGGTCGAGCGAGAGCGGCCCCGCGCCCATCAGGACGAGCGTGACCAGCAGCATCAGCCAGAACGCGCGCTGATCCATGATCAGGGCATCCGATGCCCGGTCGAACCAGCGCCCGACTGTCGCCGCATCGGCGTGATGGCCGACGATGTCGGTGAGGCTTTGCACGATGGTAAAGCCAATCATGCCCAGAGCGGCGAGCCGGGTGAACAGCCCCAGCACGATCAGGGCCGGAAGGATGAATTCGGCAAGGGTTCCGGCGGTGACGACAAGCCAGGGAAATGCCCCGAGCTGGCTGACGTCGTAGCCGACAGCTTCCATCTGGCGGGGGAATATCTGGGCGTAGGCTCCAAGCGAGGGTTTGAATATGCCCAAGATCCCGTCACCGATCTTGGTCAGGGCCGAATTCCAGAAATACACCAGAAGGACGCCGGCGAAGACGAGGCGGGCGAGGCTGGGCAGCAGGAAGGCTGCGGTTCTTTGGAGCATCGAAAAGACAAGGTGATGCAATGAAATCACGGCATTCATATCAGGTTCCTTCGGAAATTCCGGTGATCGCGCCGCCTGCAAGAAGCTGGCCGAGAAGCGCGCCAAGATCAAAGCCGTCGCCCGCGGCGTCCAGAGCCTCGGACAAGGTGCCGCGCTTTTCGATCGCGGCAAGAAAATCGGCCGCCCCGGGGCCAAGCAGGGCAGGCGACGGGTCGAACCTCGGGCGGGTGACCAGGACATCTTCGGGCCGCATCTGCGGCTTTGGCGCGCCGTCGACGGTGTTGGCCAGCCAGAGCGCGTGGACAGGCCAGGGTGAGCGGATCACAAAGACGGCAGGGGCCAGTTCGATCCGCGCCGCCATCAGCCGGTCGGGCGGCAGGTCCTGCAGGGCCTCGGGCGCAATCGGGCTGGCATCGGCGGCGTGATAGGACCGGCGCAGGGCCTGTTCCAGCCGGGCGACATCGGGCAGGTAGCCGATGGATTGCGTCGGCGGGAAGGTTTCAAGGAAGTCCGGGAACTCGGCGCCATAGTGCATCATCAGCGCTGAAACCGGCGGGTGCTGGCGCAGGAACACCCCCGCCATGGCCTTGAAGAATTCATCACCGACGAGCTTGCGGACAACGGGGAAGGCGGTTTCGAGTGCCTCGGTCAGGCTGACGGCGACATTATTGCGATAAACGGCAAACCGTTTGCCTGCGGGTCGGCCTTGCGGGTCGATCAGCCCCGGGGGGACGGCAAGATCGGGATCGAGGATTGCCCGCGTGAAATCGGTCTGGCCGGTGGTCATGCGGAAATCTTCGTCAGGATGCGGTCGGCACGGGCGGCCTGGGATTCCAGCGTGGCCCAATCGGGAACGTCGTTGTCCCATTCGATCAGCGTCGGGCGCGGGCCGGCCCGCTCGATCGTATGGGCATAGAGCGTCCAGACAGGATCGACGATCTCGCGTCCGTGGCTGTCGATGAGCAGGGGCGCGCCGTGGTCATCGCTGTCTTCATCATGGCCGCCAAGGTGTATTTCACCGACATGGTCCACAGGAAAGTCGTTGATATAGCTGACCGGGTCGGTCTGCTGGTTGGTTGCCGACACGAAGACATTGTTCACGTCCAGCAGGAGCCCGCAGCCGGTTCGCGCAACGATGGCGGACAGGAACTCGATCTCGGACATTTCGGTTTCGGCGAAGGCGAGGTAGGTCGAGGGATTTTCCAGAAGCATTCTGCGACCGACTGCCGCCTGCACCTGGTCGATGTGCCGGACCACGCGGTCAAGTGTCTGGGCGGTGTAAGGCAGCGGCAAGAGGTCATTGAGGAAATGACTGTCATGGGTCGACCAGGCGAGGTGTTCGGAAAAGCTGGCCGGCTTCAGCCAGGCGATGAGATGTTTCAGCCGGGCGAGGTGATCTGTGTCCAGCGGAGCTTCGCCGCCGATGGAAAGGCCGACGCCGTGGACCGAAACGGGGAAGCGTTCGGCAAGGTGGCGCAACTGAGCGATCGGGCGGCCACCGTCGCCCATGTAATTCTCGGCATGGATTTCCAGCCAGTCGACGCTGCCGGAATTGGCAAGGATGTCCGAATAGTGCTGCGGTTTATAGCCGACGCCGGGCCGGTTCGGGAGGGACTCGAAAGGGCGGTTCGTGGCGTCCAGCATTGTCGTGCTCCGTTCGGGGTGCACCCCCGGAACATTCTCCGGGGGTGCGTATCTGCGGACTTAGCCGGCCATGTCGCGGTCAAGGGCTTCGAGCGAGCCTTGACGCGCAGTGCCATCGGCCATGGCGGGCAGTTCCATCGTGGTGCAGGTGCCGGTAGGCACGAGCGACCATGCATTGCCCTGATAATCCACCTTGGACGTGCCGGCGCAAGTCGTGCCGGGGCCTGCGGCGCAGTCATTCTTGCCGGCCAGAGCAACGCCAAAGCACTTTTCCTGCTCTTGGGCATGGACAACGGTGGCGAACTGAGCGGAGAGGGCGGCGGCTACTGCGCCGGCAACGGCGAGAGTCTTCACGTGTTGAGACATTGGGGGTCTACCTTTTTGTTGGTCGAGTTACGATTTCGTCACTGGTTATGACATGCAAAGGGCTATCGGATGACCAGATTCTTTGGAATTCACAGTCCCGTGGGGCACAGGTGTGTGAGGCGCTGTAACAAAGAAAATCGAGGCGAAGAAAATGCGCCTCGATCATTTTTTCTTTTATTATCAATTTATTGCTGTCGACTTTTCAAATCTCAGCGCAAATCCGGCGGCATGGCTTCGGTCTTCAGGTCGGCAATCACCTGCTCAAGTTGCAGGGTTTGTGTCGTTTTTTCCCCAAGCCGGCGCAGCGTCACTGTGCCGTCTTCGACCTCGCGCTGGCCGACCGCAAGGATCACCGGAACCTTGCCCACCGAATGCTCGCGGACCTTGTAGTTGATCTTTTCGTTGCGGATGTCGGCCTCTGCCCGGATGCCGGCGGCGGTCAGCTTGGCGACGGCCATCTGCACATAGTCATCGGCATCCGAAACGATGGATGCGACAACGACCTGACGCGGCGCGATCCAGAAGGGCAGCTTGCCTGCGTGTTCCTCGATCAGGATGCCGATGAACCTTTCGAACGACCCCAGCGTCGCGCGGTGCAGCATGACCGGGCGGTGCTTGGCCCCGTCAGCGCCGATATAGTTGGCGTCCAGCCGTTCGGGCAAGACGAAATCGACCTGATGGGTGCCACATTGCCAGTCGCGCCCGATGGCGTCGGTCAGCACGAATTCGAGCTTTGGCCCGTAAAAGGCGCCTTCACCCGGGTTCAGTTCGGGTTCGATGCCAGCCGCGCGCGTTGCCGAAAGAAGCGCGGCCTCGGCCTTGTCCCAGACTTCATCGCTGCCCGCCCGCGTGTCGGGACGGTCAGAGAATTTGACGCGGAATTTTTCGAACCCCAGATCCTTGTAGATCTGGCTGAGGAAGTCGATGTAGATCGCCGTTTCGCTTTCGATCTGATCCTCGCGGCAGAATATATGCCCGTCGTCCTGAGTGAAGCCGCGCACCCGCATGATGCCATGCAGCGCCCCCGAAGGTTCATAGCGGTTGCATGACCCGAATTCGGCCATCCTGAGCGGCAGGTCGCGATAGGACTTCAGGCCCTGATTGAAGATCTGCACGTGGCAGGGGCAGTTCATCGGTTTCAGCGCGTTGACGGTCTTTTCGCGGGCGTGCTCTTCGTCGACTTCGACGATGAACATGTGTTCCTGATACTTCTCCCAATGCCCCGAGGCTTCCCACAGCCTGCGATCGACGACTTGCGGCGTGTTCACCTCGACATATCCGCCGGCATACTGGCGGCGGCGCATGTAATCCTGAAGCGTCGTATAGATGCGCCAGCCGTTGGGGTGCCAGAAGACCTGACCGGGGGCTTCTTCCTGCATGTGGAAGAGGTCCATTTCGCGGCCAAGCTTGCGGTGGTCGCGCTTGGCGGCTTCTTCGAGCATGAAGAGATGCGCCTTGAGGTCATCGCGGTTCTTGAAGGCGACGCCGTAGATCCGCTGCAGCATGGCGCGGTTGCTGTCGCCGCGCCAATAGGCGCCGGCCACCGACATCAGCTTGAAGGCATCGGCCGGCAGTTGCCCGGTGTGTTGCAGGTGCGGACCGCGGCAGAGGTCCTGCCAGTGGCCGTGCCAGTACATCCGAATGGGCTCGTTGCCGGGAATGGCCTCGATCAGTTCGACCTTGTAGGGTTCGCCATTGGCCTTGTAGAACTCGACGGCCCGCTTGCGGTCCCAGACTTCGGTGGTGACGGGATCGCGGCGGTTGATGATCTCTTTCATCTTCTTTTCGATCTCGCCGAGGTCTTCGGGCGTGAAGGGATCGGCGCGGTCGAAATCGTAGTACCAGCCGTTCTCGATCACGGGTCCGATGGTGACCTTCACATCCGGCCAGAGTTCCTGCACGGCGCGGGCCATCACATGGGCAAGATCGTGGCGGATCAGTTCAAGCGCCGAGGCGTCATCGGCCATGGTGTTGATGGCAATGGAACTGTCTGCCTCGATCGGCCATTGCAGGTCGTAATGCGCGCCGTTCACGCTTGCGGAAATCGCTTTCTTGCCGAGCGAGGTCGAGATTGACGCGGCGACCTCTGCCGGGGTCACTCCGGCATCGAATTTGCGTGCATTGCCATCGGGGAAAGTCAGAGAGATTTGGGCCATGTCAGCCTCCTCGTCGTTTTGGCGCCTACGAAACGCCCGGTTGCGGGTTATGTCGCTGCCTATTTGGCGATTGCGCGCGACCAAGTCAACATTGCCTTTCGGGAAGGGAGGAGTAGCTTGGTGGGCAAGCAACGGAGGGCGGAATGCCGGATTTTCTGACAACCACATCGGGGCGGCGGATTGCCTATGAACGGACGGCGGGCAAGGGGCCGGGCGTGGTGTTTCTGGGTGGTTTCAAGTCGGATATGGAAGGGACCAAGGCGGTTCACTTGCAGGACTGGGCCCAGCGGATGGGCCGCGCGTTCCTGCGCTTTGACTATTCCGGGCATGGCCAGTCTTCAGAGGCGTTTACCGATGGGGCGATCGGCGACTGGGCGGACGACGCCCAAGCCGCCATCGAGGCGCTGACCGACGGTCCGCAGGTTCTTGTCGGGTCGAGCATGGGGGGATGGATCAGCCTGATCCTGTCGGGCCGGATGCCAGAGCGGATTGCCGGGCTGGTGGGAATCGCGGCCGCGCCCGATTTCACCGAAGACAGCATGTGGGACGGGTTCAGCGATGATCGGCGCGCGGCACTTTTGCGGGACGGGCAGGTGGCGCTGCCGTCGGACTATGGCGAGCCCTATATCATCACGCTGCGGCTGATCGAGGACGGTCGGGCCCATCTGGTGCTGCGCCGCCCTCTGCCTTTGCCGTTTCCAGTGCGCCTGTTGCAGGGCACGGCGGATGAGGATGTCGCGATGTCGGTGGCGTTGCGACTGCTGGATCACGCCACGGGCGGCGATATCAGGCTGACGTTGGTGAAAGGCGCCGATCACCGGTTTTCTTCCCCGGACTGTCTGCTATTGATCGAGCAGAGTATCAGCGACGTGATTGGCCTGGCCGTTTCGGGGGCCTGACAGCGCCGCGCGCCAAGGCCCCGGATTTCCAATGAACGAACCGCTTTTGCTATTGCCCGGGATGATGTGCGACGCACGCGTGTTCCTGCCCCAGATCGTCGCGCTGTCGCGGGACCGCGCGGTTCAGGTGGGAAATGTCAGTTCCGGGGGCACGGTCGAGCAGATCGCCGAACAGGTTCTGGCCGCCGCGCCTGCCCGCTTCGCGCTGGCGGGGCATGGGCTGGGTGGGGTCGTGGCGATGGAAGTGGCGCGGCGCGCGCCCGACCGGGTTACCCGGATCGCACTGCTGGATACCAATGCGCAATCGGAAATGCCGAATGTTGCCGCCGCACGCGAGGCGCAGATCGTGAAGGCGCGTGCCGGGCGGCTGGCCGACGCCATACGCGATGGGGTCAAGCCCGGCGACCTGGCGCCGGGGCCGCGCAATGCGGGCATCCTCAAGCTCTTGTTGGACATGGCGCTGGAATTCGGCCCGGAGGTCTATATCCGCCAATGCCGGGTGATGCAGCGCCGTCCCGACCAGCAAAAGACGCTGCGCGTGCTGCGTGCGCCGGCGCTGGTTGTTTGCGGCCTGTTCGACCAGATCACGCCGTTGCGCCGTCATGAATTCATGGCCACGCTGATCCCGCATGCGCGGCTGGAGGCAGTTGCCGATGCCGGACATTTCCCGATGCTGGAACAGCCGGATGAAACAACGCGGCTCGTGCGGAACTGGTTGGCCCAGCCGCTGGTGCTGCGCTAGATCGCGGCGGATCAGGCGGTCTTGTCGGCGACCACCGTCATCTTGGGTTTCTTCGGCGCGCTGTTGGCGTCGATGAAGGCCAGAACATGCGGGCGGATGTTGTTGCGCCAGCTCTTGCCCGCGAAGATCCCGTAATGCCCCGCACCCGGTTCAAGATGGCTTGACTTCTTGCTGTCGGGCAGGCCGGTCAGCATATCGAGCGCCGCAAGGCACTGGCCCGGTGCGCTGATGTCGTCGTTTTCGCCTTCAACGATATGAACGGCAATATCGGTGATCTTGCCGATATCGACCTTGCGCCCGCCAACGGTGAAGTCGTTCCGGGCGATCTCACGGTTCTTGAAGATGCGATCCACGGTCGACAGGTAGAATTCCGCGGTCATGTCCATGACGGCAAGATATTCGTCATAGAAGCGATTGTGCTTGTCGTGGTCAGCGGCCTCGCCCTTGGCGACGCGCATGATCTGATCGGAAAAGGCACGCGAGTGCGTTTCCGCATTCATCGAAATGAAGGACGACAACTGCAGCAGGCCGGGATAGACCATGCGGCCGGCACCGGCATATTTGAAGCCGACGCGCTGGATCATGGTTTCTTCAAGCTGGCCCATCGTGACGCGGCGTCCGAAATCGGTCACGTCGGTCGCGGCGGCGTCCGGGTCAATCGGGCCGCCGATGAGCGTCATGCTGCGCGGCTGGGCCTTTGGGTCTTCCTCTGCCAGATAGGCGGCGGCGGCGAGGGTCAGCGGGGCGGGCTGGCAAACCGCGATGACATGGGTGTCACGCCCCAGCTTGCGCATGAAATCGACGAGGTAGAGCGTGTAATCCTCGATATCGAACTTGCCTTCGCTGACCGGGATGTCGCGGGCGTTGTGCCAGTCCGTGATATAGACCTCGCAGTCGATGATCAGGCTTTTGACGGTCGAGCGTAGCAGCGTTGCATAGTGCCCCGACATCGGCGCGACCAGCATCACCTTGCGGGGGCGGGGTTTGCGGCCGGGGACGTTGAAATGGATCAGGTTGCCGAACGGACGTTCGACGATCGTGTCGACGCGGACCAGGTGATCCTTGCCGTCGGTGTCGGTGAAGGTGTGGATGCCCCAGTCGGGCTTGGTGACCATGCGTTGGAAAGAGCGTTCGGTTACCTCACCCCAGGCGGCCATCCAGTTCAGCGCCGGGTTCGGGGACAGCGCGAAAATCGGGTAGGATGCCATCGCCTGCGCGGTCGCACCAAGCCACTGGTTGGTGTTTCGCAAGGTTTCCATCAAATCGTATGTCGCCATGTAGCGCATGTGCTATCCTAATCCTTGGCAGCTTTCTTCAGGCTTCGCCTTTCCCCGGGGTAAAGGCTTCGCTATGCTGCAACCGCGGCAAAAGGTATGACGGAAGCGATAAGATGACAACAAATGAATATGATGCTGGTCAGAATTTATCCAAGCTGAACGAAAATCTCGGGAAAATTGAGGCATTGTCTCAACGCCTGATTGCTGCGCTTGCGAAAAAGCCGTCCTCCGATCCCAGTTTGCAGGCGCCGAGTCAGGAATTGTTCATGAAGGCCGCGTCCGCCTACATGAACGAAATGATGACGAATCCGTCCAAGATCATCGAGCATCAGGTGTCTTACTGGGGCAAGGCGCTGAAGCATTATGTCGAAGCGCAGCACCTGCTGGCGCAGGGCAAGCTGGAAGCGCCATCCGACAATACGCCGAAGGACAAGCGCTTTTCCAATCCGCTCTGGGATACGCATCCCTATTTCAACTTCGTCAAACAGCAATACCTGATGAATTCGGAAGCGATCACGAATGCGGTCAAGAATATGGGCGAGCTTGACGACAAGGAGCGCAAGCGGGTCGAGTATTTTTCGCGCCAGATCATGGATATGTTCAGCCCGACGAATTTCCTTGCGACCAACCCCGAAGCACTGGAACGCGCCGTGGAGACCGAAGGCCAGAGCCTTGTGGACGGCCTTGAGAACCTTGTGCATGACATCGAGGCCAATGACGGCGAGCTGATTGTCAGTCTGGCGGACAAGGATGCGTTCAAGGTTGGCGAGAATCTGGCGACAACGGAAGGGTCGGTGGTGTACCGCAACCGGATGTTCGAACTGATCCAGTATGCGCCCAAGACCGAGACCGTCCACAAGACGCCGCTGATCATCTTCCCGCCCTGGATCAACAAGTTCTACATCATGGACCTGAAGCCGCAGAACAGCCTGATCAACTGGATCGTGGAGCAAGGCTATACCCTGTTCATCGTCAGCTGGGTCAACCCGGACCCGTCCTATGCCGATGTCGGCATGGATGACTATGTCGAAGAGGGCTACCTGACGGCGATCCGCGAGGTGAAGGCGATCACCGGAGAGGCCAAGATCAATGTCATCGGATACTGTATTGCCGGCACGACGCTGGCGCTGACTCTGGCATTGATGAAGAAGCGCAAGGATACGTCGATCAATTCGGCGACCTTCTTTACCGCGTTGACCGATTTCGAGGATCAGGGCGAGGTCGGTGTGTTCCTCAACGATGATTTCCTTGACGGGATCGAACGGGAGGTCAAAGAAAAAGGCATCCTGCAAAGCTTCTTCATCGCCCGGACTTTCAGCTTCCTGCGGTCCAACGACCTGATCTACGGACCCGCTATCAAGAATTACATGATGGGCCAGACGCCGCCGGCCTTTGACCTTCTGTATTGGAATGGCGATGGCAGCAACCTGCCTGCGCGCATGTCGGTGGAATACCTGCGCGGGCTTTGCGAAAAGAACAAGTTTGCGAAGGGCGAGTTCGAACTGCTGGGCGAAAAGCTGGCCATCAAGGATGTGTCGGTGCCGCTGTGCTCGATCGCTTGCGAGACCGACCATATCGCCGCCTGGAAGTCGTGCTATGACGGGGTCACCCAGATGGGATCGAAGGACAAGACCTTCATTCTGTCGGAATCCGGCCATATCGCCGGGATCATCAACCCGCCGTCCAAGAAGAAATACGGTCACTATACCAACCCCGAACTCGGGCTCGGTCACGATGACTGGCGCGAGAGCGCGGATTACAACGAGGGATCGTGGTGGCCGACTTGGGAAAAGTGGCTGGCGAAGCGGTCTGGTGGCATGGTCTCGGCGCGCAAACCGGGTGATTCCAAGCATCCGATTCTGGCCCCGGCACCCGGAACCTATGTGGTTGCGAAGCCAAACACCTGAAATTGCTCAAAAATAAAAATTATGCTGCAGTGCAGAAAAAGACTTGAAATGCTGCGGTGCAGCATGCATATTGTTTGCAGATGCAGAGACGGGATCGACCCCGGGCACCAAGGAGAATTCAAATGGCCAAGACACAAGACTACAGCAAGATGATGAAAGACATGATGGGCTCTTTCCCGGTTGACATGACCGCGATGCAGGACGCCTTCAAAACCCAAGCTACCTTCGGCGAGAAGCTGTCGAAAGTCGCTCTGGAAGCCGCTGACAAGTCGACCGAGATTTCGACCAAGTGGACCAAAGACACCATCGCCAAAGTTGGCGACGTTGCCAAAGTCAAAGAAGAGCCGGCTGACTACAGCAAAGCCTTCACCGACTTCTTCGCCGCTCAGTCCGAACTGATCGCTGAAAACATGGCCGCTTTCGCTGAAGTTGCGAAAAAAGTTCAGATGGAAACCGTCGAACTGATGCTGGCCGCTGGCAAAGACATGAGCGAAGACGCGACCGCCGCCGTCAAGAAGGCAACTGCCGACGTGACGACCGCTGCGAAAAAAGCGACCGCTGCTGTCAACTAAGATCAAGACAAGATCGTCAACCTCCTCCCTGTTGACGTGACTGACTGGGGCGGGCCGAAAAGCCCGCCCTTTCTTTTTATTCTGCGCTGCACTAACCTTTGCGCTGCAGCGCCGTAAAAGGGAGGGGACCCCGTGGCCGACACCAACGCACCGCTTTTGATCAAGCGATATGCCAGCCGCAGGCTCTACAACACAGAGACCAGCGACTACGTGACATTGGAAGACATCGCCAATTTCATCCGGCAGGGCCGGGATGTGCAGATTGTCGACCTTAAAAGCGGTGATGACCTGACCCGGCAATATCTGTTGCAGATCATCGCGGAACACGAAGGTCGTGGCGAAAGCGTGCTGCCGATCAACGTGCTCACCGATCTGGTGCGCAGCTATACCACCGAAGTGCAGTCGGTCGTGCCGCAGTTTCTGGCGATGTCGTTCGACATGCTTCGGGATGGCCAGTCAAAAATGATGGAAAACCTGTCCAATCCGATGGCGCAGCTGCCGGGCTTCGAAGCGATGCAGGCGCAGCAAAAGGCCTTCATGAAGGCGATGACCGGAGGTCTGGCCGGGGGCTGGGCCGGCAAGGGCGCATCCGGCGACGAGGCCCGGGACAGTGCCGACGATCTGAACGAGATCAAGAAGCAGCTCGCCGATCTTCAGTCCAAACTGTCCAAGCTCGGCTAGGGCCGGCGCGACCGGGGAGGTGAGATTTGCCGCAGGCTGATGCACCGGGCCGTATCACGCTCTGGGAGCTAGAGGTTTTCGTCGCCACGTCCGAAGAGCGGTCGATCTCTGCCGCAGCACGGCGGCTGGGGGCCAGCGCCTCTTCTGTCAGCCAGCAATTGTCGAACCTTGAAGCGGCGGTTGGCACGCTGCTGCTGAACCGGCGCGAACGGCCGGTCACGCTGACGCCAGCGGGCGAGATGTTTCGCAAGCGCGCCTATACGATCCTGAACGAAACGGTTGAAGCCAAGGCCGAGCTGGCAAAGTTGGATCCCGCCGCGCTGACCCAGCTTCGGCTTGGCATGATTGAGGATTTCGACGCCAGCGTGACGCCGCTGCTGCTGGCGCATCTGGCCTCGGGGATGAGTTCGACGCAATTCCTGCTGGAAACCGGTGCCAGCCACCGGCTTTACGATCTGCTGGACACCCGTGGGCTCGATCTGATCGTGGCCGCCGATATGGGGGCGGCAGCGGACTGGATGGAGATCCATCCGTTGCTTTGCGAACCCTTTGTCGCGGTGGCTCCGAAGGGTGCTGCGACCGGACGCGACCCGCTGGCGCGTCTGAAGGCGATGCCGCTGATCGAATATACAAAACGTCACCATATGGGGCGCGTTCTTGCCGATCATCTGGCGCGGCAGAACCTGACCTTGGCGCATCGCTACGAACTGGACAGCTATCACGCGATCCTTGCAATGGTCGCCAGCGGGGCAGGGTGGACGATTCTGACACCACTTGGCGTCACCGCGGCGCAGAGGTTTCTGGATCAGGTCGATATCCTGCCCTTGCCCTTTGCGCCGCTGTCGCGGACCATTTCTCTGTCAGCCCGGCGGGGCGTGCTGGGCGACATGCCCGCGATGATCGCGGAGGAATTGCGCAAGTTGCTGCAGGATCAGGTGGTTGAACCGGCCCGGCTGCGGATGCCGTGGCTGGAAGATTCGCTGCGCCTGCTCTGAGCCTCAGGTGCCATAGGCGCGGGGGGCGCCCATCACATCCTCGGCAGCGGCCACCAGCGACGTCGCGATGAAATCCAGATCGGCCTTCCCCAGCCGGGCCGGTAGCCTTGTGTCGCAGGCTTTCATCAGCATTTCCCTTGTGCGGGGCAGGTCGGGGATATTGCCAAGAAACTTCCAGTTCCAGAAGGCGCGGGCATTGTCTTCGGACAGGCCAAAGACCTGAACCTTGACGCCGCGTGTTTCGGCCGCCTGCGCGAAGGCGCGGGTTTCGGCCTCGGTCAGGCCAATGAGGTTGAACTGAATGGAATCCGGGGCCCTATCTTCGGGGGGCAGCGGTGGCGGAACGTCAAGCCAGGGCGATCCGTTCAGAATCGCCGCGACATAGTCGTGATTGCGGCGGCCATCTGCGACGCGGCGAGGTATCTCTGCCAACTGCGGCCGGATGATCGCCGCCGACAGGTTCGAAAGGCGGGTGTTGTAAAGCGGCAGCCGGTTCTGCCAGCGCCCGAAATGGTCGTGCAGCACCGGGTGCTTTTTCCAGTTGTGTTCGTAGGCGCCTGACATGATGACGGCACGTGCAATCAGATCGGGGTCATCGGTGATCAGGATGCCGCCTTCGCCTGCGTTCAGAAGTTTGTAGGACTGGAAGGAAAAGCAGCCGACCCGACCGAGCGTGCCGATATTCCGGCCTTGCCACCTGGTTCCAAGGGAATGGGCTGCATCTTCTATGACCGGGATGCCTTTGGCATCGGCGAGCCGCAGGATCGCGTCCATGTCCGAGGTATGGCCGCGCATATGGCTGATCAGCACCGCCTGCACGTCGCCCGCCAGCTTCGTCTCGAAGTCGGCCATGTCGACGCGATAGTTGTCGCCAACCTCGACAAGCACCGGCGTGCAGTCGGCATGGACAACGGCAGAGGGCACGGCGGCGAAGGTGAAGGCCGGGATCAGCACGTTTGCGCCGCGCGGCAGGTCGAGTGCCTTGAGCGACAGGAACAACGCGGCAGAGCAGGAGGCCACGGCCAGCGCATATCTCGCCCCCATCATCTTTGCGAATTCCGCCTCTAGCAAAGCAACGGGGGATGCATCGGGGCTGGTGTAGCGAAAGAGGTCGCCGGAGGACAGAAGCCGGTCGATCTCGGCGCGCGCGGCTTCGGGGATCGGTTCGGCATCGTAGACATTGGGGGCAAGGGCCATGTTTTCGTCTTTTCCGAATGTTGTTTTCGGAAAAAGTTTACCAGACGTGCTGCCGCAAAGCGAATGAAGATTTCATGACTCGGCCGGGGCGGCGGTCAGATGCCGAGCCTGTCGCGCAGGGAAAACCACGTCATTGCAGCGACCAGAAGCGGAGAACGCAAGGCCGCGCCACCGGGGAAGGGCGGCTTTTTCAAGCTTTCCATAAGATCGAACTGCCCGGCTTCGCCTGCAATCGCCTCTGCCATGATCCGGCCTGCCATCGTGGCAAGCGCAACGCCATGACCGGAAAAGCCCGAGGCAGACCAGAGCCCTTGTTGCGGGCGCGAGAAATGCGGCATCCGCGTTGTGGTGATCGCCAGCGTTCCGCCCCATGCATAGTCGATGCGGGCGTCGGCCAGTTGCGGGTAGATCGTCAGCATCGGCTTGCGGACAAGCCCCGCGATGTCCTTGGGGAATCGATAGCCATAGGTTTCGGCGCCGCCAAAGAGCAGACGGTCATCGTCGCTGCGGCGCCAGTAGTTCACCACGAACTTGCTGTCGCAAACGGCAACATCGGTTGGCAGGATTTCCTTCCAGCGGTCGCCAAGCGGTTCGGTCGCAAGGATGTAATTGTTGATCGGCATGACCCGCGCGGCCACCTTGCGGTCAAGCCCGCCAAGATAGCCGTTTGCGGCCAGCACGACATGATCGGCCACGACCCGGCCCCTGTCGGTTTGCACCACCGGCTTGCTGCCGGGCTGGATGTGGTGAACGACGGAATTCTCGAATATCCGGGCTCCGGCCGACTGCGCCGCTTTCGCGATGCCGATCGCAAGGTTCAGCGGATGCACATGGCCCGCCCCCATATCCAGCGATCCGCCGACAAAACTTGGCGATCCGGTCAGTTCAACGGTTTCATCCCTGTCCAGCATCCGGATCTGATCATAACCATAGTCGCGCGCCAGCTTTTCGGCATTGGCGGCTTCGTGTGCGACTTCGGACGACTGCCAGACGGCATGCGAAACGCCGGGCTTGTAGTGCGCCTCTGGCGCGTGTTTTGCGCTGATATCCCGAACAAGGGCTTTCGCTTCTTCCGCGATATCCCAAAGCTTGCGGGCATCGTCTATGCCGTAGGCCTTTTCCAGATGCGCCTGTTCATGGCGCTGCCCGGTGCCGACCTGACCGCCATTGCGCCCCGACGCGCCGAAGCCGACTCGGTGCGCCTCCAGCAGCACCACGTCCATGCCCTTCCGGGCCAGATGCAGTGCCGCCGACAGGCCGGTATAGCCGCCGCCGACGATGCAGACATCGGCCCGCACCTCTCCCTTAAGCTCCGGCGCAACGCCATGCGGCGTCGCCGTTGCCGTGTAATAGGAAGAGGGGGGGTAGTGCCCCCTTTTGTCGTTCGAAAACAGCAGGTTCATACGTTCATCAACAGGTGTTCGCGTTCCCAGGGGCTGATGACTTGCAGGAATTCCTTGTCTTCGCTGCGCTTCACGGCGGAATAGGCGCGGCAGAATTGTTCGCCCAACACGCCCTGCAGGGCGGCATTTTCCTCGAACAGGTCCAGCGCGTCGCCAAGGTTGCGCGCGATCACGTCTTCTTCGCTGTTATAAGCGTCACCGATGAACTCGTCGCGCGGGGCCTTTTTCTCCATCAGGCCGAGATAGCCACAGGCCATCGATGCGGCGATCGCCAGATAGGGGTTCACATCCATGCCGGGCAGCCGGTTTTCCAGCCGCTTTGCTTCGGGACCGGAGATCGGAACGCGCAGGCCGGTGGTGCGGTTGTCGCGGCCCCATTCAAGGTTGATCGGGGCGGCGAAGTCGCGCACGTAGCGGCGATAGCTGTTCACGTAAGGCGCCAGCAGCGCGATGGCGGCGGGCAGGTGGTTCTGCATGCCGGCGATGAAATGCAGGAAGTCATCGGTTTCACTGCCATCGGGATTTGAAAACAGGTTCTTGCCGGACTTGATATCCACCACCGACTGGTGGATGTGCATCGCGCTGCCCGGTTCGTCCTGAATGGGCTTGGCCATGAAGGTCGCATAGCAGTCATGGCGCAGCGCGGCTTCGCGGATCAGGCGTTTGAAAAAGAAGATCTCATCGGCCAGCAAGACGGGTTCGCCGTGGCGCAGGTTCAACTCGATCTGTCCGGCGCCGCCTTCCTGAAGGATGCCGTCGATCTCGAGCCCCTGGAATTCGGCAAAGTCGTAGATGTCGTCGATCACCGGTCCGTATTCGTCGATTGCCGACATCGAATAGGCCTGACGCGCCGCCGCGCGGCGACCAGAGCGGCCCATCGGCGGTTCGACCGGCTGGTTGGGGTCGATGTTGCGCGCGACAAGGAAGAATTCCATTTCCGGCGCGACGATCGGTTCCCAGCCTTGCGCCCGGTAAAGCTCGACCACCCGGCGCAGCACGTTACGCGGCGCGATCGGCACCGGATTGCCCTGCTGATCAAGGATGTCGTGGATCACCTGAAGCGTGACATCGGCCGTCCAAGGCGCGGCTGTTGCGGTGCTGAAATCCGGGGTCAGGATCATGTCCGGTTCGGTGAACTGATCGCCCTCGGGATCGACCCAATCGCCGGTGATTGTCTGCAGGAAGATCGAGTTCGGCAGGTAGAAATGTTTCTGGGTCGAAAACTTGTTCGCTGGCATCGCCTTGCCGCGGGCAATGCCCGACAGATCGGCCACGATGCATTCAACCTCGTCCAGCCGGCGGCCCTTCAGGTATTCCTGCGTTTCCTTCGGCATCTTTGAATAAAAATCATACATTTGCGGCCTCCCTCGGCTGCTTGAAGAAGGCGGCAATCTGATCCGCGATCACTTTGTCATTAACATGCATTTCGAGTTTCGCGATGGCTTCGTCCATGACGTCATCGGGCATGCCAGGCGCCCCGCGCCGGGCCTTGATCAGGTCATTGATCGCGCCGCCGCTGAATTCCGGATGCGCCTGAATGGTCAGCGCGCGATCCTGATAGGCAAGTCCGGCATAGTTGCAGAACTCGCTTGAGGCCGTGACTTTCGCGTCCTTTGGCAGTTCGACGATCTGGTCCTGATGCCAGGCGTTGAGCGAGAGCTTGCCCAAACCTTCGAAATCATACTCGTTATGCCCGATCGCCCAGCCCTTGTCGGATTTCACCACCTTGCCGCCCAGCGCCTGAGCGATGATCTGGTGGCCAAAGCAGATGCCGACCAGCGGCACATGTTCGGCATAGGCCTTGCGGATGAAGTCTTCGAGCGGGGCAATGAAGGGCAGGTCTTCATAAGCACCGTGGCGCGAGCCGCTGAGCAGCCAGCCATCGGCGTCATGGACGTCTTTGGGAAACTCCATATCGACGACGCTGTAGCTTTCGAATTCGAAGCCGTAGCCGGACAAGAGATTCTGGTAGAGCTGCGGATAAGCTCCGTGGCGTTGCGCGACCTCTGTCAACAGATGGCCGCATTGCAGGATGCCAATTTTCATGGGACACCATTTTATTGAATTTGGCAAAGGCTAGACCTTTGCAATTTGCCCGGCAAGAGGTTGCCGGGGCGCGAAAGCAGGTGTCGGGCGGGTCCGGCGCGGTGGCCGGACCGGCCCGTTCAAACCGTGTCGAGGTAAAGGTCCAGCTGCTGTTCCGGGCTGAGTTCCGCGAAGTAGTGCAGCTCTTGCCGCTTGGTCATGACAAGGTTTTCGACCATCTGGTCGGGGAAGATGCGCCGGATGAGGGCACTTTTTTCGAACGCGTCTATGGCCTCGGCCCATGTCGCGGGCATCTGCGGCAGTTCGATTTCATAGGCGTTGCCGGAAATCGGCGGTGGCGGCGTCATGCCGTCTTCGATTCCGATCAGGGCTGCGCCCAGAACTGCGGCGATCAGCAGGTAGGGGTTGACGTCCCCGCCTGCGACGCGGTGTTCGATGCGTCGGGCCGCGGGGCTGCCGCCGGGCACACGCACGGCTGCGGTCCGGTTTTCATAGGCCCAGCAGACGCCGGTTGGCGCATGTGCATCAGGCACCAGACGTTCATAGCTGTTGCCGTGCGGCGCGAAGATCAGTGCCGATGGCGGCAGGGCCGCAAGGCATCCCGCGATTGCGTTCAGCAGCATCGGTGATCCCTTTGCCGTGCCGTCATCGAAGACGTTCTTGCCGGACTTGTCGAGCACCGAGAAGTGCATATGCATGCCGTTGCCCGCATATTGTTCATAGGGTTTGGCCATGAAACTGGCCGCAAAGCCATGCTTGCGGGCAATGCCGCCGACCAGTTGCTTGAACAACCATGCGTCATCCGCCGCGCGCAGCGGGTCATCGACATGGACGAGGTTGATTTCGAATTGTCCCAGACCGGCTTCGGAAATGGCGGTGTCGGCGGGAATATCCATGGCTTCGCAGCCATCATAGAGATCGCTGAAGAAATGATCGAAAGCTTCCAGCGCGCGCAGGCTGAGGATTTCAGCACCCGGACGGCGTTTGCCGGATCGCGGGTTGCGCGGGACGCGGATTTCCTTGCCGCTGTCGTCGATCAGGTAGAACTCCATCTCTGTTGCGACGACGGGTGTCAGGCCAAGCGCCGCATAGCGCTCCTTGATCCTTGCCAATGCATGGCGCGGGTCGCCGTCATAGGGGCGGCCATCTTCATGGAACATCCAGACCGGAAGCATCGCCGCTGGCGTGTCGAGCCACGGGATCGGAATGAAGCCGCGCTCTGTCGGGCGCAGGACCCCGTCGGGGTCGCCTCGCTCGAACACCAGCGGAGAATTGTCGATGTCCTCCCCCCAGATATCGAGGTTGAGGGTCGAAAACGGAAAGCGCGTGCCTTCCCTTTCCAGTTTCGTTGCAAATCGGGCCGGGACACTCTTGCCGCGGGCCTGTCCGTTCAAATCGACCGCCCCGCACCGGATCGTCCGGATTTCGGGATGGTCGTGGAGCCAGTTCATCTGATCACCTGTGGGCGTATACGTAGTTTGCGCCGCGCCTCTTGCGGCAGATGTTGGTTGAGGCGTTTGTTGATGGCCCCAAATATCGTAATGATGCACAAAGTTACAAGCACGAAGTAGAAAGCGACAATCGGGTAGGGAACGAAGGGGTTAAAGGTCTTGTCTGCAAAGTAATTTGCGTAATAGAGCGCGTCGCCCTTTTGCTGCCAGGCGGGAAAGCCGGAAAAGAAGACAAGCGTTGTGGCGTGAAAGAGAAAGATCGCCTCATTCGTGTAGGACGGCCACGCGAGCCTTAGCATCGTTGGCCAGATCACCCGGCGGAACTTGTTCCATCCTGACAGGCCATAGGCGTCGGCCGCCTCGACATCGCCCTTGGGGACCGACCGCAGCGCGCCGTAGAAGATTTCCCCCGAATAGGCGGCGGTATTGAGAAAGAGCACAAAGAGCGCCCCTGCCCAGGCCTTGGTGGTCCAGCTGGTCGCGACCGTGATGCCGAAGATGTCGATCCCGGATCGGGGCAACAGCACCAGCGCTTCGTAGGCAAGAAAGAACTGGATGAACAGCGGCGACCCGCGGAAGACGAAGATAAACCATTCTGCGGGTTTGCGGAGCAGCGGGTTCGATGCGCTCTTGGCAAGCGCCAGCGCATTCGCAAGAAAAAATCCCAGCAGCAGCGCAAGAAAGCCGAAGTAGACATTCCAGATCAGGCCGGAGCCGATCAGCGTGAACTGGTCACAAAGCGTGAAGTCGCTTCGCGGCAGCAGCCGTTCCCCGATGCCGATCGAGCGCAGCCCATAGGCCTGTATGGTTTCTAGACAGCTCATCCGGCCACCCTGCGCTGGGCTTCGCCCGCGACCGTTGCCTGACCATGCGAGAGCCGGCGCGTCAGCCGCCCCAGCACGATTTCGGACAATCTGGTCATGCCGAGATAGAAGAAGAGCAAGCCGATGAAATAGTAGAGCCGCCAGTCGGGATGCGGGTAGGCATAGACATTGGTCTTTGATCCGCCGAGCTCGCGCGCCCAGTAGACGATATCCTCGACCCCCAGAAGAAACAGAAGCGGCGTGGCCTTGATCAGGATCATCCAGAGGTTCGACAGGCCGGGCAGGGCATAGACCCACATCTGCGGCACGAGTATGCGCCAGAAGGCCTGTCGCCGGCTCATGCCATAGGCTTCTGCCGTCTCTATCTGCGACCGCGGCACGGCCTGCATCGCGCCGGTCAGCACATTTGCGGCAAAGGCGCCAAAGACGATGGCGAAGGTCAAAACGGCCAGCGAAAAGCCGTAGGATTCGTGCACCCATTGAGACGAGTTCGACAGGGGCATCTTGGCCGCGGTGCAGACGATGAAATCGTTGCCCTGCCGGATCGGCTGATCCCAGTCCGGGCATTTGATCTGGTGGCGCAGGTATTCGATGCCCTGGTCCAGCGCGATCACGAAGAACATGAAGAACACGATGTCAGGAACGCCGCGCACGACGGCCGTATAGCCCTGTCCCAACCAGCGCAGCGGCAAGAAATGCGACCGAGCGGCCGTTGCACCACCAAACCCGAAAAGAAGCGAGACCGGGGCCGTGATCGCAAGCAGCAGGATCACCGTGCCGAACGAGGCATAGAACGCCATATGCTTGCCCGTTGTCAGGTAGCAGGCAAGCCAAGGCCAGCTTTCAAGCGTGGCTGGATCGGTGCAGAAGGAAAAGATTGTACGTCATCCCCGCGAAGCAGCCCGGTCTTTGCCCGGCTGTCATTTGTGATCGGGGCGGATCGACTGATCCGCCCCGACTGGTTACATCACCACTGATTGCTGACTTCCCATTTCGCGATCATTGCGTTCAGGGTTCCGTCTTCCTTCACGGAACTGATGGCCGCGTCGAACTTGGCCTTCAGTTCGCCGTCCGACTCGCGCAGCCCCATGCCAACGCCGCCGCCAAGCGCAACAGGGTCGCCGACGATCATCAGGCCCTCTTCCTGATCAGCGATCGCCTGCAGGAAGGATGAATCGGCCAGCACTGCATCGGCTTCGCCGTTGCGAACGGCCGCAATCGTTTCGTCCGGGCTTGCGAATTCAACGAGGGTTGCGCCGGATTCGGCGACATAGCCTGCCTGAATCGTGCCGGCCTGCGCCGCGATGACGCCTCCGGTCAGGTCGACGCCGTCGGATGCCGCAAGATAGACCGACGGATCTGCCGGAGTATAGGCTTGGGTGAAGTCGATGACAGCATCCCGTTCATCAGTGATCGACATGCCCGCGATGATTGCGTCGTAGTTGCCGGAAACGAGGTTCGGGATGATCGAATCCCATTCGTTCGTCGTCCATGTGCAGTTCAGTTCGGCACGGGCGCAAAGCTCGTCGCCAAGCTCACGTTCGAATCCGTCGACCTCACCGGCATCGTTCACGAAGTTCCACGGAGGGTAAGCTCCCTCTGTTGCGAGGCGCACAACGTCCTGCCCCATCGCGAACCCTGTCGAAAGGGCCAGCGCGGCGGCTGAAAGGATAAATTTGTTCATCTGGTTACTCCATGAATAGCGCGAGAAATTATGCTGCAACGGTCGCGCTTAGAAACTGTTGCAGGCGTTCGGTTTTTGGGCTGCGGAACAGCTGGGTCGGTGGACCTTGCTCTTCGATCTTGCC
The DNA here is from genome assembly GCA_024642725.1 of Paracoccaceae bacterium. Lineage (GTDB taxonomy): Bacteria > Pseudomonadota > Alphaproteobacteria > Rhodobacterales > Rhodobacteraceae > JAHEAO01. Next base: position 21,904 of record JAHEAO010000015.1, read on the forward strand.
CTGGTGAAGAAAGATGACGTGGTCGGAACAATCCGCGGCCAGCCGCATGTCATGGGTGACGAGGATCATGGTGCGACCTTCATCAGCCAGCGCCTTGATAACCCGGACGACTTCCTGTTCCAGTTCGGGGTCCAGCGCCGATGTCGGTTCGTCGAACAAGAGCGCCTTGGGTTCCATGCAAAGGGCACGCGCGATTGCGGCGCGCTGCTGTTGACCGCCCGAAAGCATCGCCGGATAGGCATCGGCCTTGTCGCCGATTCCGACCTTTTCAAGATAGCCCCGTGCGGACTTCTCGACCTCGTGGCGGTCGCGCTGCAGCACGGTGACCGGGGCCTCCATGACGTTTTGCAGGATCGTCATATGGGCCCAGAGGTTGAACTGCTGGAACACCATCGACAGGTTCGTGCGGATCCGCGTTACCTGCGCCTTGTCCGCGGGATGCCGACCCGCGCCGGTGCCGCGCCACTTGATCGGCTCGCCTTCGAAAAGGATTTCTCCCTGCTGGCTGTCTTCCAGCAGATTGGCGCAGCGCAGCAAGGTCGATTTGCCGGATCCGGACGATCCGATCAGCGAGACGACATTGCCGCGCGGCGCGATCAGGTCGACGCCTTTCAACACTTCTAGGGCGCCATAGGCCTTGTGCAGATTCCTGATCTCAATGACAGGCGGTATTGTTTCGGTCACGCAAACATGAGTCCATTGTTTTTCCGGTGACCGAGTAGGGCGGAAAAAAAGATCAAATGCAACGCTGTTCTGCTGCATGACGCAGCGGCAATCCGCTGTTCGCCTAGTTATTGGGCGTGCCTTGCTGAGGAGGTGGCGGTGTCGGGACGGCGAGGTAGACCGAGGCCGGAATCTGCGTGAGCCCCTTCAGCCCAAGGTCTTGCCGTGTCGATTCCGCAAGCGAGGCGATGGCGGTTTCGACAGCCGCAGCGATCTGGCCGCTGTCGCAGGTCAGGGCGGTGATCAGCGGCAAGCCCGGGGTCGTATCAGTGCGCGCCATCACCCGCAGGGCGGATGCCAAATCGGGCATGTAGCGCCGGATCAGCCGCCATGTGACGGCGTCGAGCGCCGCGATATCGGCCCGGCCTTCGGCAACCGCCAGCGCGCTTTCGCGGTGCGCCCCGGTGGGCAGCGTCCGGGTGAAGCGCTCGCCGCGCTGCGCGGCGAAATTCTGAGGTGCCGCCCAGCCCGACTGGCTGTCGTGGCTGTTATAGGCAAGACGGAGTTGGGTGATGTCCGACAGCGGTGCAGGTTCATCGGCCCTTACGACCAATTCGCTGTAGTAGAAGCCCGCCGGGCTGTCGGGCAGCCCGTAATCGAGTGTTCCCACCAGGCGAACATGGTCGTGCAGCCGCGTGCGATAGGGCATGCCGCAGGTCTGGCCCAGCAAAAGTTCGGGATTTTCCCATGCCTCCCAAAGGCCGATCTCGCGATCAAGTCTATCGGGCGCGGGCAGGCCCGCGCTGGTAAGCGCCTGGTGGATCTGGACCCAAAGCGCATCATGTGCCGGGGCCAGTTCTTGCCAGTCGTACATCGGCAGGCTGGCGATCATTCCGACTTTTTTTCAACCCGTTGCCGGGCAAGGTTCGAGTCTCGGTCGCTGACGCCCAGAAGGTTTGCAACCAGTCTGAGTTGCGCGTCCTCTTCATGGTCGCGCACGCCATCCGCCAGGACGACCGCCCAGAGCGCTTCGACCACGCTTTCGCGATCTTCGTAGGGCACGGCATCCTTGATCGCGCGGGTGAAGCGCACCGTGTCGGGGGCCTCGTGTTCCAGAACCTCGGCGTCGCGGCGCAGGGCCGTGGCCTCGAACGGCGACAGGTCGTAGCGGACCCGAATGATCCGGTCGATCCGATCCGCTTCCTCGGAGGCATAATCCCCGTCGGAGCGCGCGATCCGCACCAGCAGTGCGGCCAAAGCCAAACGCGCATCCGGATCAGGCAGTCGCGAGGAGCCGGGGGCGGTCAGCCGTCTAAGGAAATCTGCAAACATAGCGCCCGATATAAGCGCAGCGAGCGTTGCTGGCAACGGCACAGGTTCGTTCGGCGCAGCGCGATGGCACCGCGATCATCAGACCAGACGCGACATCTCTTTCGCGGCGCGGATGAAATCGCGGAAAAGCGGGGCCGGGGCGAAAGGTTTGGATTTCAGTTCGGGGTGGAACTGGACGCCGATGAACCAGGGATGGTTCTTCCATTCGACAATTTCCGGCAACCGACCGTCCGGCGACATGCCCGAAAAGACCAGACCGCACTTTTCCAGCTTGTCGCGGTATTTATTGTCGACTTCGTAGCGGTGGCGGTGGCGTTCCTCGATATCGACGCCCTCGTAGATTTCCGCAACTTTCGAGCCTTCGGACAGAACTGCGGAATAGGCGCCAAGCCGCATCGTGCCGCCCTTGTCATCATCAAGTTTGCGGGCGACGGTATGATTGCCCTGCACCCATTCCTTGAGGTGATAAACCACCGGGGTAAACCGTTTCTTGCCCGACTCGTGGTCAAATTCCTCGGACCCGGCATCGGGCAGTCCGGCAAGATTGCGCGCCGCTTCGATGACCGCCATCTGCATCCCCAGACAGATTCCCAGATAGGGGACATTGCGTTCCCGCGCGAACTGCGCCGCCTTGATCTTGCCTTCGGTGCCGCGTTCCCCGAAGCCGCCGGGCACAAGGATCGCGTGGTAACCCTGCAGATGTGCCGCCGGGTCTTCGCTGTCGAAGATCTCACTGTCGATCCATTCGGCCTTGACGCGCACCCGATTCGCCATGCCGCCGTGGGTCAGCGCCTCGGCGATGGATTTGTAGGCATCTTCGAGCTGGGTGTATTTGCCGACAATGGCAACCTTTACCTCGCCCTCGGGATTGTGAATCCGGTCAGAGACATCTTCCCACACGTCGAGCTTGGGACGCGGGGCGGGGGTGATCCCGAAGGCGTCCAAAACCGCCTGGTCCAGCCCTTCCTTGTGATAGGCCAACGGCGCATCGTAGATCGACTTCAGGTCATAGGCGGCGATCACGCTTTCCGGGCGCACGTTGCAGAACAATGCAAGCTTCTCGCGCTCTTTTTCCGGAATCGGGTGTTCGGAGCGGCAGACAAGGATATCCGGCGCGATGCCAATGGACTGCAATTCCTTGACCGAGTGCTGGGTCGGTTTCGTTTTCAGCTCTCCCGAAGCTGCAAGAAAGGGCAAGAGCGTCAGATGCATGAACACGCACTGACCGCGTGGCTGTTCATGGGCGAATTGGCGGATTGCTTCGAAAAACGGCAGGCCCTCGATGTCGCCAACGGTGCCGCCGATTTCACACAGCATGAAATCCACCTCATCCTCTCCGATATGGATGAAGTCCTTGATTTCATTGGTGACATGGGGGATCACTTGGATTGTTTTTCCCAGATAGTCGCCCCGGCGCTCTTTCTCGAGCACGTTGGAATAGATCCGCCCCGAGGATATCGAATCCGTCTTGCGGGCCGCGACCCCGGTGAAACGTTCGTAATGGCCAAGGTCGAGATCGGTTTCCGCGCCGTCGTCGGTGACGAAAACCTCGCCATGTTCAAAGGGCGACATCGTGCCGGGATCGACGTTCAGATAGGGGTCGAGTTTTCGCAGCCTCACGGAAAAGCCGCGCGCCTGCAAAAGCGCCCCGAGTGCCGCCGAAGCGAGACCTTTTCCAAGCGAAGAGACCACACCACCGGTGATGAATATGTATCGAGCCATGTGGTGGAAACCCCCGTGAATTCAGTCAGAAAAGCATCGTATCGAGCTTTGGAAAAACCGCAGCATCACGGGATTTAAGCAATAACAGATTCGCGAACGCCGCGCAACCAGACCGCAAGATGCTGAGGCGTTGCCGCCGACGATGACAACAAGTTGTGGTTTTCAGGTCAGTCTGCGCGTGGCGCGGTTTCCCCGTCCGCACCGACCGGGGGCGGCAGAAGATCGGTACCAAGCGGCGATTCCGCTGGGGCTTCAGGCGCTGTTTGTTCGATGCCAAGCCGGTCGACCACCGAACTCGTCGCGGATTTTTGCGCCGCGATGATCGTCAGGCTGATCGACGTGATGATAAAGCCGATGGCGAAGAGCCAGGTCAGTTTGCCGAGTGCCGTGGCTGCACTGCGCCCTGACATCACGCCGCCGCCGCCACCGCCGCCCATGCCAAGGCCACCGCCTTCGGAGCGCTGCAACAGGACGATCCCGATCAGGCAAAGTGCAAGGATCAGGTGGATGACAAGAACGACGTTTTCCATGTTCGGCCTTCTTACTGGAACGAGGGGTATCTAGAGCCTGCGCCCGCGCACCGCAACCCCGAAGCCGCAGCAATAGTGCTAAAGCCGGTTCGTTTTATCCCTGCTTGACGGGACCTGTCCTGCGCCGCTTCGCTACAGCAAGCAGGGCCATCCCGGCTGCGAGCAGCGGTAGGCTGGCCGGCAAGGGAACAACCTCTGGCGCAAAGAACCCTCTGATCTCGCCGCCCGGAAAGATGATGGTATGAATGTTGAAATAGGCCTTCTTGTCGTTCAACGCCTGAATCAGGCTCGCTTCTGCGCCTGCCACACTACCTCCGGCTGCCGCGACAAATGCAGGGTTGAAACTTGCAGCTGCGGTCAGATCGATAATGGACGCGAAGCTGCCCGACGTGACGCCGGTGGGAAAGCCGCTGAAGAATGGTACCTGTGTGGCGACCCCAACCGTGCCGGTCTGCGGTGCGGTTGTTGCGGCATGGATGTGGGCTGCTGTTGTCAGGCTGGTGAGACCTGAAAATGTAGTGGCGATGTTCAGCGTATGCGCTATCGAGTCGTAGATGGCGATTGCGGAGCCGCTGCCAGTTGAGGCATTCGGGGGGATTTCGGCCGTGCCTGACAGGACCGCATTATAGGTGTAGGTGGCGGCGTTGGCCGGGGTAAGACACACGAAAGCCGTGGCCACAACCACGAAAATCTTATGCAATTTCAGCATAATACATGTCCAAAAGGAAAAACCCGCTCAGTTGCGGACTTCCTCAGTATAGCAGAGAAATCGCCACACTTCGCAACATTTCATCCGCCTATTCGTCGACCTCGTCCACGTCGACCTGGCCCGACAAGGCGCGTCGCACGAAGCTCCACGACAGGCCGATTCCAAGGATAAGCGACAGCGCCAGAATACCCATCCAGACATTCAGGTCGGAATTGTTGAGAGACAGCAGTTGACGGTCGATCAACACCCAGACGAGGGCCGCGAAAACGGCGAAGACCAGAAAGATCCCGAACAGGCCGATCGACCGGACCGTGGCGCGAATATAGATGACATAGGCGACAATCAGGATCAGCCCCAGCAGAATCGTCAGCGGCATTTCCTCGTAGAAATTCGTCTCGGCCCAATGGATGAAATTCCACTTCGTCGGGTTGAAGGTCGAAGCGATCAGCACGAAGGCGAATAGCCAGCGCAGAAGAAATCCCATGGTGCCTCCGGTCATTTTGTCCGAAGAAATTGCGCTGAGCGGCTCCATCTGTCCAGCCCTGCGGCGAATTAGTGGTTTCGCTGGCCTGCGCGGGCGGCTATATCGGCCCGGGCTTTCCGCTAGCATGAAGGACAGACATGGCCAACGTAGTCGTCGTAGGCGCCCAGTGGGGCGACGAAGGAAAAGGCAAGATCGTGGACTGGCTGTCGGAACGCGCCGACATCATCGCGCGGTTCCAGGGCGGCCATAACGCCGGCCACACGCTGGTCATCGATGGCAAGGTCTACAAGCTGTCGCTGCTGCCCTCCGGCATCGTGCGCGGCGGCAAGCTGTCGGTCATCGGCAACGGCGTCGTGCTGGATCCGTGGCATCTGGTGGAGGAGATCGCCAAGCTGCAGGGGCAGGGCGTCGAGATCTCCCCCGAGAACCTGATGATCGCCGAAAACACACCGCTGATCCTGCCAATCCACGGAGAACTGGACCGCGCCCGGGAATCGCAGAATTCGGTCGCCAAGATCGGCACCACTGGCCGCGGCATCGGCCCGGCCTATGAAGACAAGGTTGGCCGCCGGTCGGTGCGCGTCGCCGATCTTGCGGATATGGCGACGCTGGAACTTCGTGTCGACCGCGCGCTGGTGCATCACGACGCGTTGCGGCGCGGGCTGGGAATGGAGCCTGTGGATCGTGACGCCCTGATCGCCGCGCTCAAGGAAATCGCCCCTGAAGTGCTGAAATTCGCGGCACCGGTCTGGAAAGTGCTGAATGACCAGCGCAAGGCCGGCAAGCGCATCCTTTTCGAGGGCGCTCAGGGGGCGCTTCTGGATATCGATTTCGGCACCTATCCGTTCGTGACCTCGTCGAATGTCATCGCGGGTCAGGCAGCAACCGGCGTTGGCATGGGGCCGGGGGCGATCGATTTCGTGCTTGGGATCGTCAAGGCCTACACCACGCGCGTCGGCGAAGGCCCGTTTCCGGCGGAATTGCAGGACGAGATCGGCCAGCGGCTTGGCGAACGCGGCCATGAGTTCGGCACCGTCACCGGGCGCAAGCGGCGCTGCGGCTGGTTCGATGCGGCACTTGTTCGCCAGACCTGCGCCACCTCGGGGGTCAGCGGCATCGCCCTGACCAAGCTTGATGTGCTGGACGGGTTCGAAGAACTGAAGATCTGCGTCGGTTACGATCTGGACGGTGCGCGCATCGACTATCTGCCGACCGCCGCCGATCATCAGGCGCGCTGCACGCCGATCTACGAAACCCTGCCGGGCTGGTCGGAAAGCACCGAGGGCGCACGCAGTTGGGCGGACCTGCCGGCCAATGCGATCAAATACGTGCGCCGTGTCGAAGAACTGATCGAATGCCCGGTCGCGCTTCTGTCGACCTCGCCGGAGCGGGAGGACACCATTCTGGTGACCGACCCGTTTGCTGACTGATGGCGCTGTCTTACAAAGCCCGCCGCCGCTGGTCGGTGATCATTCTTCTGGTGGGGCTGCCGCTTTACATCATCGTGGCGACCTCGCTGGTCGGCCTGCTGGGTCGGCCGGGCATCCTGGTTGAACTTTTGGTCTATGTCGTTCTGGGCGTCGCCTGGGTGCTGCCGTTCAAATCGGTCTTCAAGGGCATCGGACAGGCCGATCCGGAAGCCGACCGGAAAACGCAAAAGGCGGAGTGAACTTCCGTTCTCTCCGCCCGTAACTCGTTACCGAAACGAGTGTTTTTCTTATTCGCCGGCGGCACGGACGCTCGGGTTGAACCGAGTCGACTGCGCGACGGTGAACTGTCCACGGCTGAGTTTGCGGATCTTGCCATGGCGCAGCAACTGGCCGAAGGAGCGCAGCGTGTCTTCGCGGTTGAACGCGTCGTCGCTGTCAAACGTCGCCACCGCGCGCATGATTTGCGGGCGCGAGAAATGCGGCCGGCCTTCGACATAGGACGCATAAGCGGCCGCGGCTTCCAGAAGATCGGGCAGCTCGGTCGCGCCCATGTTCTCGGCGAATTCGGCGAAAGAGTTTGCATCGGCAAAGATGTTTTCGGCCGAGCCGGCATCAGTCGCCTGATCGTCGGCGGTCTGGTCATCGGCTTCGGTGACCTGCGCGGCACTGATGCGGCGCGGGCGGATCGCCTCGGCGGTCTTGTCGGCGGCGGGAGCCTCGGCGACATCGACGCGCTGTTCGGACACCAGCACCAGCGGCGCCTGGCGGCGTTCGGTCGGCTTCATGCCATCTGCGGGACGGCGCGGACGCACAACGCGGGCCAGATCCTCACGGTACTGGTCCATCTGCTTGGCGTCATTCTCGGCGGCTTTTTCCTTGGACAGCTTCTTGTCGGCGCGGGTCGCAAGAACCGCAGCCTTGAGATGCTGGATCGCAGAGCGGCGGCGCGTGCCTTCGGTTTCCTCAAGCTCTGTATTGGTGACTTCTAGAATGCGCTGAACGCCATTGCCGTTGTTGTCGAGATCGTCGCGTTCCAGAACGGCGCGGCCTTCCTTGTCGGCGCGGCTTTCGGCTTCTGATTCGCGGCGCACCTGCGCCAGCGTCGCCATCAGATCGGCCTCGTCCTCATCGGAAAGGTCGGCATCGGCGTCTTCGTCGCTGGCCAGAGTTTCCTCTGCTTCGGTTTCTGCCTCTACTTCTTCGTCAACTTCTTCTTCAGCATCGGCGCTTTCGAGCGACTCGGCTTCGAATTCTTCTTCGGCGTCGTCTTCGAAATCGGCGCGACGCATCTTGATCACGCGCGCGATTGCGGGCGCATCGGGTTCTTCACTCGATTCCGGCTCGGCGAAAGAATCGTCCTCGTCTTCTTCCTCATCCGGCATCTGGTCCATGACGCGCGCCATTGCGGCGGTCCGGGCCATGTCTTCCCTGATCTCTTCGGCGACGAGCGCGGCATCTTCTTCTTGGGCCTCGTCTTCAAGATCGCTGTCGGCGACATCCTCGTAGGACGTCTCGGTCAGCGCTTCCTCTTCGTCGTCTTCGTCGAAAGCCTTTGCGATGGCTTCGACCTCGACTTCGAATTCCTCATCCTCGAACGGCTCGGCTTCGGCCTCTTCCTCGGCAAAGGAAACCGTCTCGACCTCGAGTTCGACTTCGATCTCGGTTTCTTCGACGACCGCGGTCTCGGCCTCTTC
>JAHEAO010000015.1:30567-51989 GCA_024642725.1 Paracoccaceae bacterium
CTTCGAATTCCTCATCCTCGAACGGCTCGGCTTCGGCCTCTTCCTCGGCAAAGGAAACCGTCTCGACCTCGAGTTCGACTTCGATCTCGGTTTCTTCGACGACCGCGGTCTCGGCCTCTTCTTCGGCTTCGGGTTCTTCGGCCTTCAGGGTCGGCTCTTGCTCTTCGACCGCGACGAGGGGCTCTTGCTCGGCTTCGGCCTCGTCGACTTCGGCTGCGGGTTCATCCTGAGCCACGTCATCTTCAAGGGCTTCGACGGCCTGTTCCTCGGGCATGTCGTTCGCGGCACCGGCCTGTTCGGCGGCTGCAGTTTCTGCGGGTTCCTCCGCTTCGTCTTCAAACGCGGCAGCCAGGGCCGTTTGCGGGATGTTGTCGACCACATGCGACTCGTCGCGATAGGTCTGGCCGGCATCATCTTCGCGGCGGGCGACTGCGGCGCGAATTCGTGCCAGTTTGGCGGCGACGCTTTCGCCGCGTGCGGGCATGGCTTCGGTGAAGTCGTAGGTCTCGACTTCCGGTGCCTGGGCCGGTGCGGGCGCGGCGGCCGGAGCGGCTGCAGCCGGGCGTGTCTGCACTTTGACAGCGGGCTCGGCCCGATCTTCCATCTGGCGCAGCACTATGCCGTTGTTTTCCACGCGGGCTTCGACACGGCGATTGATCTCGCGCTGGGCGATCCGGTGCAGCATCTCTGCGTCGGGGGTCGGCGGTTCTGCGCCAAAGTAGCGGTCATCGGCCGCAAGATCGCGGAAATACTCAGCAATCCCGCGCATCGTCGAGAAAGGATCGTCAAACCCCTCCAGCGTGCACGAGAAGGTGCCGTAAGATACGGTAAGTATTTTGCTCGGTCCTACCATCACGTTTTCGCTTTCTTTTCTGATCCAGCAAGCCTGTATTTACCAAGCAATGGTTCCGAAATAGGAACAGAACAAAGAAATACACGGGATTTTTTCTTGGTCAGAATGTGGTCAGTTTCCATTTCGGGTATCAATCATGGCAGTTAGGCAAGTATTGTGCGGTTCTTGGAAAATGTAACTCTTTTGGGCGCCAGCAAGGTTAAACGAAGGGTTCTTACCGAAGCATTGACCTTCGCGCCCCGCCTGATCGCAGCCGATGGTGGGGTCAAAAATGCGGTAAAAATAGGGCAATTGCCCGAATTTGTGATCGGTGATCTGGATTCCGCCGACCCCGACATACTTGCACGGATCCCACCGGACAGGCAAATCCGCATCGCCGAACAGGAGACGACGGATTTTGAAAAATGCCTCCTGACGATCGACGCGCCCCTGATCCTCGGGGTGGGTTTCCTCGGTCGGCGGCTGGATCACCAACTGGCCGCCTTCAACGCTCTGCTGCGCTATAAGGAAAAACCGGTCGTCCTGATCGGCACGCACGATCTTTGCTTCCACCTGCCGCCTGACCTTACGTTTCGGATCGGCAAAGGCACCCGTGTCTCGCTGTTTCCGCTGGTCCCGGTGACCGGACGTTCCGAAGGGCTGAGATGGCCGGTCGCCGGTATCTCCTTTGCCCCGGACGGGCGGATTGGCACATCGAACATCGCAGAAGAGGACGACATGCGCCTGCGCATGGACGGCCCCGGTATGCTGGCGATCATGCCGCGGGCGGTGCTGCCGCAGGTCGTGCAGGCGCTTTCGCCGTCAGGCGCTCGCAGTAGATGATATAAAGCCCCGCCGCGACGGTGATCGCGATGCCCGCAGCGGCCAGCCCGTTCGGAAGGTCGGAAAACACCACCCAACCGATCAGCGTGGCAAAGGGGATTTCCAGATATTGCATCGGCGCCAGCGTTGCCGAAGGCGCATAGCGCAGCGACCATGTCATCAGCAGGTGGGCCACGGTGCCCAGAATGCCGACCGCCGCCAGCAGTCCCAGATCGCCGGGTGTGACGGGTCGGATATCCAGCTCTGGCAGGTCGTGACCGGTGCCCAGCAGGACCAGCGGGATCAGGATGGCCGAGGCGATCAGGCCGCTGACCGCCTGCAGGGTGACTGGGTCGCTGTCTTTCGCGATCTGGCGCGTGACCAGCATGAAGAAGGCAAAGACGACGGCAACGGCCAGCGGCAGCAGGGCAGGCGGGCCGACATCGAGGAAATTCGGCTGAATGACCAGAAGCGTGCCAACAAAACCGACAGCGCAGGCGGCAAGCCGGTGCGGGCCGACGTTTTCCTTCAGGATCGTCCGGCCAAGCAGCAGCATGATGAACGGCATGACGAAAGCAATTGCGATGGCATCGGCGAGCGGCAGGTAGCGCAGCGACAGGAACATCGCGCCGCTGCCCAGAATATGCAGCACCGTGCGGAGCGCCGTCAGCCGAAGCACCCGCGCAGTCATGCTGAGGCCGCGCCCCGTCGCCCAGATCAGTGCGACAAGGATCACGGCCTGGACCGAAAATCGGACCGCCAGCAGCTGCCCGATAGAAACATTTCCGCCCAATTGCTTGGCGAATGAATCGCTGAGCGGCGCCACAAGGCAGAACCCGAGCATCAGCAGGATGCCGAGAAGAGGGCGATCGTTCGTCATCGCGAAAGGCTAGGGCGTCGGGAGGATAGGTGCAACGCCTGCCGCCACGCTGCGCGCGGTCACGCGTTCACGGTGGATGATGTAGATGCCCGACGCCGCGATGATGCCGATGCCGATCCAGGTCGCCAGATCCGGAAAGTCGCTGAAGACGACATAGCCAAAGAACGTGGCCGAGATCAGTTCAAGATAGTGCAGCGGCGCCAGTACGGTGGAAGAGGCAAAGCGCAGCGCATAGGTCAGCAGCAGGTGTGAGACCGAGGCGGCGAGGCCGACGGCGAAGAGATATGCCCAGTAGCGGCCCTCCGGCAGGACCGGATCAAGGGAGTCGAGCCCGCTGCCATTTGCCAGCCACAGGGCCGGGACCGTCAGGATCACGGCAGCGACCGCCGTCATCGCCTGCAGGCTGACCGGATGCGCGCCGCGGGTGCGCCAGCGCATCGACAGCATGTAGAGGGCGAAAAAGAAGGCGGTGCCAAGCGGCAGCAGCGCGACCGCCCCGAATTCCACGAAGCTGGGGCGAATGATGATCAGCGACCCGGCAAAGCCAACCACCGCAGCCCCCAGCCGCCTGATGCCGACGGTTTCGGACAGGAAGAAATGACCGATGAACAGCAGCAGGAACGGTTCGACGAAGACGATGGCCAGCGCATCGGCCAGCGGCATCACAGCGATCGCGCCGACGAAGGTGATGGTCGATCCGACGGACAGGATGGCCCGCACGAAGGTCACCGCGATGTCGGTTCGGCTCATCCGGAAGTCGAGCCGCATCAGTGCCATGATCGGAAGCAGGATCAGCGCCTGCGCGATATAGCGCGCGGTGGTGATCTGGCCGACGGGAATGGTCTCGGCTGCGAGTTTGGCCGCCGTGTCGATCAGCGGCGCGGTCAGGCAGAAGGCCAGCATCAGCGCCGTGCCGAGAACGGGGCGGTCGTCAGCAGTCATCGCAATGACGCGGCGCGGTTGCGCCGCGATGCCTTCGGCGAGGATATTTCGAAACAGAAGAGATCAGCAGTTCGGGACATTGACCGCGAGCCCGCCCAGAGAGGTTTCCTTGTATTTGTGGCTCATGTCGAGGCCGGTCTGGCGCATCGTTTCGATGGCCGAGTCGAGCGGCACCAGATGTGTGCCATCGCCGCGCATCGACAGCGAGGCGGCTGAAACCGCCTTGATCGCACCCAGCCCGTTGCGCTCAATACAAGGCACTTGCACAAGCCCCTTGACCGGATCGCAAGTCATTCCGAGGTGATGTTCCAGCGCAATCTCGGCGGCGTTTTCGACCTGTTCGGGCGTGCCGCCCAGAACCGCAGCCAGCCCTGCCGCAGCCATTGCCGCAGCCGATCCGACCTCTGCCTGGCAGCCGCATTCCGCGCCCGAAATCGAGGCGTTGAACTTGATCAGCCCGCCGATGGCCGCAGCGGTCAGCAGGAATTCTGGGATCTGCGCGCGGCTGGCGCCCGGCACATGGTCGAGCCAGTAGCGGATCGTGGCGGGAATGACGCCGGCGGCGCCATTGGTCGGCGCGGTGACGACCTGACCACCGGCGGCGTTTTCCTCGTTCACCGCCATGGCATAGGCCGACATCCAGTCGTTGATGACATGCGGTGCGGTCAGGTTGCGGCCGCGTTCGGCCTGCAGCGCGTCGTGAATGGCCTTGGCGCGGCGTTTGACCTTCAGCCCGCCGGGCAGGATGCCGTCGGTCGTCAGGCCGCGGTCGATGCAGGACTCCATCACTTCCCAGATCCGCTCGATCCCGCGATCTAGGGTCGCAGCGTCGCGGCGCGACAATTCGTTGAGGCGTTTCAGACCGGCAACGCTTTGACCAGTTTCGGCGCACATCCGCAGCATTTCGGCAGCGCTCTTGAACGGATGGGGCACCGGCGGGCCGTCATCGGTGTCCTTGCCCGCGGCGAGTTCTGCCTCGGTCAGGACGAAACCGCCGCCGACCGAGTAGTAGATCTCCTGCAGGATGATGTCGCCTTCGGCGTCGGTGGCCATCAGGATCATGCCGTTGGCATGGCCGGTCAGCGGGTGGTCGTAATCGAACACAAGGTCGGTTGCCGGTTTGAAGGCAAGCGGACCGAGCCCTTCGGGTTCGACTTGACCCGTGGCGCGGATGCGCGCCAAGGTCGCGTCCGCGCTGTCCTGATCGTAGCTTTCCGGCACGAAGCCCGCCAGCCCCAGAACCGTCGCCCGATCCGTGGCATGACCGACCCCGGTAAAGGCAAGCGAGCCATGCAGCGACGCGCGCAGCCCTTGCGCGGTGAAAGGGGAAGCCCGCAACCGGTCGAGAAACCTTGCGCCTGCCACCATCGGACCCATGGTGTGCGACGAAGACGGGCCGACCCCCACCTTGAACATGTCGAAGACAGAAAGAAACATCCGCATTGGCTCCATGGAACGCTAGCGGCTTAATGGCCCGGCCCGCGCCGGATTGCACGGCGAAAAGCGACACTTTCCGACAAGTGCAAGACTGCCGCTCCGGAGCCCCCTCGCCAAGGCCGCGCCGGATCAGGTTATACGCCGCTCCAGGTCTTTGGGGTCCGCGACATCGACATGCCAATAAGCAACGGCCCCAATGGGCAAGTTGGCCAGAACCCGGTCCAGATCGCGTTGATCCACATGCCGTCGCAACGCCCAGGCGACGGCCTCGATCGCGTGATTGGGCGTCAGGTTGTGATCCGGGCGCAGGGCCTTGACCTCTGCGGTCAGCACATCGCGGGCCGCGAAGGGAACCGGGGCGGCACCGATATCCCAGCGATAGACGAAAATCGCCCGCAGAACTGCTGGCAGGATGTCGGCGAAGGCAAGACCTTCTGCCGCGCTCAGCCGGTGCCGAAAGGTAATCAGGACGCCCTGAACCGCCGTATAGGTCGTATTGTCGCTGTCCAGACCCAGCCGGTCCCGGGCATCGGCCAGAAAGGCCTGCCAGTCCTTCGTCGCGTGGCGGTAGGTCCATGGCATCGGCATCTTCAAAACTCCTGTCTTCTGACACACCGGACGGATTTCACTCTCGCACCCGGCCCGCATCTTTCCTATAACGCCCCGGATCACTCACGGGAGTCGCTGCCAGATGTCGGAAAACCTTTCCCCTATCGATACCGCCAAATTCGTCGCTGCAAAACGGGCCAGCGAATTCGTTGCCGATGGCATGAAAGTCGGTCTGGGCACCGGCTCGACGGCGGCCTGGCTTGTTCGTTGCCTTGGTGAGCGGGTGCGCGAGGAAGGGCTGAAGATTTCGGGGGTGCCGACCTCGACGCGGACCGCGGAACTGGCGCGCCAGGTGGGCATCAAGGTGATTTCCCTGGATGAGGCGCGCTGGCTTGACCTCACCATCGACGGAGCCGATGAATTCGATCCGGAACTGAACCTGATCAAGGGCGGCGGCGGGGCGCTGTTGCAGGAAAAGATCGTGGCAACGGCTAGCGACCAGATGATCGTGATCGCCGATGTGACCAAGCAGGTCGAGCGGCTGGGCGCTTTTCCATTGCCGGTCGAGGTGATCCCTTTCGGCTGGCAGACGACCAAGGCGCTGATCGAGGAAACGCTGCATGCGATGGATGTGATGGGCCAGAAGACGACGCTGCGGATGAACGGCGACCGGCCTTTCATCACCGACGAAGGCAATCACATCCTTGATCTTCATCTTGGCAGCATCGGCAACGCCCGGCAGCTGTCGCTGGTGCTGAACCAGATTCCGGGTCTCGTTGAGAACGGGCTTTTTATCGACATCTGCGACATCGTCGTCATCGGTCATGGCGATGGCAAGGTCGAGGTGCAGGACATCAACACCGGCAGCCATGAAGAGGGCAGCATCGAGTTCGCGGAGAGCGACAACATCTTCCGCGACAGCGCCGAATAGGGGGCGGGCATGGCCTTCGACTATGATCTTTACGTGATCGGCGGCGGGTCTGGCGGCGTGCGCGCCGCGCGGGTTGCGGCCGAAACCGGCGCGCGTGTTGCGCTGGCCGAGGAATATCGGATGGGCGGCACCTGCGTGATCCGGGGATGCGTGCCGAAAAAGCTGATGGTCTTTGCCTCCGGCTATTCGCGCGCGATGCAAGAGGCGCGGGCCTATGGCTGGTCGCTGGAGTCCGGCGGGTTCAACTGGACGGCCTTCCGGGGTCGGCTGCATGCCGAGCTTGACCGGCTCGAAGGCATTTACCGCGCCAATCTCGACAGGGCCGGGGTGGAAATCCATGATCAGCGCGCCGTTCTTGACGATGCGCATACGGTGCGGCTGGCCGACGGGCGGACCTTTCGTGCCAAGCACATCCTCATCGCAACCGGCGGGCGTCCCTTCGTGCCCGATACGGTGCCAGGACATGACCTGGCCTGGACTTCGAACGACGTATTCCTGATGGAAGACTTGCCCGCGCGTGTTCTGATTGTCGGCGGCGGCTATATTGCCTGCGAATTCGCCTGCATCCTCAAGGGGCTGGGCGCAGATGTCACGCAGTACTACCGCGGTGCTCAGATACTGCGCGGCTTTGATGACGAAGCGCGCGGCCATATCGCCGAATTGATGGAAGGCCAGGGCATCAACCTGCATGTCGGCACAGATGTTGAACGGCTGGAAAAGCGCGGCAACGCGACTTGGGTGAAAGCCACCGATGGGCGTGAAGCGGAATTCGACGCTGTCATCTATGCCACGGGCCGCAAGCCCAATTCCGGCGGGCTGGGACTGGAGGCGACCGGCGTGAAGCTGGGCCGGTTCGGCCAGATCGAGGTGGATGACTATTCGCAAACCGCCGTGCCGTCGATCTTTGCGGTGGGCGACGTGACGGACCGGATCAACCTGACGCCTGTCGCGATCCGCGAAGGCGCGGCCTTCGTGGAAACCGTGTTCAACGGCAGACCCACCAAGCCCGACCACGCGCTTGTGGCCTCCGCCGTTTTTACTCAGCCCGAATACGGCTCTGTCGGGATGACCGAAGAAGCGGCGCGCGATCAGGAACCGATCGAAGTCTATTGCGCGGCCTTCCGGCCGATGCAGAACGCTTTTATCGACAAGAACGAACGGGTGCTCTTCAAGCTGATCGTCAGCGCGGGCACCCGCAAGATCCTGGGTTGCCACATCATTGCACCCGGCGCAGGTGAATTGATCCAGATGGTTGGCGTCGCAATGAAGATGGGCGCGACCAAGGAAGATTTTGACCGGACCGTTGCGGTTCACCCGACAATGTCGGAAGAGATCGTGCTAATGAAGACTCCGGTGCGAAAAGCTTGATTTCCGGCTGGAAATGCACAGGTAAGGCACGAACGGTCTGACGAAGAAAAAGACGAGAGAGAGGAATAACCCGAGATGGCCAATAATAATGGCGGACCCTGGGGCGGCGGCGGTCGCGGCGGCGGGGATGACGACGACAACGGCGACAAGCGCCCCGGGCGGCGTCCCGGAGAGTCGCAACTGCCCGAGATCGACCAGATCGTCAAAAAGGGGCAAGAGCAATTGCGCGTCCTCATGGGCGGTCGCGGCGGCGGTGGCCGCAGTGGCGGACCGGGAGGCGGCGGCGAGGGCCCGAAGCTGACACGGGGCACGGTTGGCCTTGGCGTCCTGGCCCTGGCAGGGCTCTGGGCCTTCGCCTCGTTCTACACGGTCAAGCCGGAAGAACAGTCGGTCGAACTTTTCCTTGGCAAGTACAGCGCCACCGGCAGCCCCGGTCTGAACTTCGCACCCTGGCCCTTCGTTACCGCCGAAGTGATCCCGGTGACCCGCGAACAGACCGAGGATATCGGCGTCGCACAGGGGACACGCGGCGAAAGCGGCCTGATGCTGACCACCGACGAAAATATCATCGACATCGACTTCCAGGTGGTCTGGAACATCAACGATCCGGCGAAATACCTGTTCAACCTGCGTGACCCGCAGCAGACGATCCGTGCCGTGTCTGAATCGGCGATGCGCGAGATCATCGCGGCGTCGCAGCTTGCGCCGATCCTCAACCGCGACCGGGGTATTATCGCCGACCGCGCCAAAGAACTGATCCAGTCGACGCTCGACAGCTATGACAGCGGCATGAATGTGGTCCGACTCAACCTCGACAAGGCCGACCCGCCGCGCGAAGTGATCGACGCCTTCCGCGACGTGCAGGCTGCCGAGCAGGAACGCGACCGTCTGGAACGCGAAGCTGACGCCTATTCCAACCGGGTTCTGGCCGGTGCGCGCGGTGAAAGCGCTCAGGTTCTGGAAAAGGCCGAAGGTTACCGCGCCCAGGTTGTCAACGAAGCCGAAGGTGAAGCCAGCCGTTTCCTCGCCGTTCTCGAGGAATACCGCCTGGCCCCGGAAGTGACCCGCAAACGGCTTTATCTCGAAACGATGGAACAGGTGCTTGGCCGCGTCGACAAGGTCATTATCGACGATCAGGGCGGCGGCCAGGGCGTCGTGCCTTATCTGCCGCTCAACGAGTTGCGCAGATCCACACCCACGACCGGCGGAGGAGCCAACTGATGCGCAAGACATCTTTCATCATTCCGATTGTCGTCGTTGCGATTGCAGCGGTGCTGTCGTCGGTCTTCATCGTGGACGAACGCGAAAAGGCGCTGGTCCTTCAGTTTGGCCAGATCAAGGCGGTCAAGGAAGACCCCGGGCTCGGGTTCAAGATCCCGCTGATCCAGGAAGTCGTGAAATACGATGACCGCATCCTGTCGCTGGAAACCCAGGAGATCGAGGTCACTCCTTCGGATGACCGCCGGCTGATCGTTGACGCATTCGCGCGGTACCGGATTTCGGACGTGGAACAGTTCCGCCGCGCCGTTGGCGTCGGTGGGATCGATGCTGCCGAAGACCGGCTCGAATCGATCCTCAACGCGCAGGTTCGTGAAGTTCTGGGTTCCGATCAGGTCACGTCGAACACGATCCTGTCATCGGACCGTGCAGCGCTGATGCTGCGGATCCGCGATCAGGCCCGCGCCCGGGCGTCCAACCTCGGTGTCGAAGTGGTCGATGTGCGTCTGAAGCAGACCAACCTGCCCGAACAGAACCTTGAAGCCACCTTCGCGCGGATGCGTGCCGAACGCCAGCGTGAGGCCGAGGATGAGCGGGCACGGGGCCGCGAAGCCGCGCAGCGGGTCAGCGCACAGGCCGACCGGACGGTTGTGGAGATCGTCTCGGAGGCAAACAAGACCGCCGAGATCACCCGCGGTGAAGCCGATGCGCTGCGCAACAACGTCTTCGCGCAGGCTTTCGGCCAAGACCAGGAATTCTTTGAATTCTATCGGTCGCTCACCGCTTATCAGCGGGCACTGCAAGGTGAAAACTCGACGATGGTGATCTCTCCGGACAGCGCCTTCTTCAACTACCTGAAGTCGCCGAACGGTTTGGAAGGGCCTGCAGCCGTCGAATGAGCACGATTGTTCTGGCTCTGGGTCTGGTACTTTGCGTCGAGGGGCTGGTGTTCGCACTGGCCCCTTTGCGCATGGAACAGGTGCTCGAAGCCCTGCGCGATATCTCGCCCGAAGCCCGGCGACTGATCGGTCTGCTGGCCCTTGCCGTCGGCGTCGGGCTGATCTGGCTGGCGAAGGCGTTGGGGGCCTGATTTCCTGTTTTTGTCAGTTCACATCCAATTGACAAGTCGTGCGCGGGCTTTGGATTGCAGACCCGATGCCCTATCTAGATGATCAGCACAGGTTTTGCAGGGGCGATGTCCTGCGCCGACCATTCAAAAGGAGAATGAAGTGAACTCACAGGCACTCACACTTCCCGACCGACCGGCCCCGTTCGTTCGGGTGATTTCGGGCTTGGTCTTGGGATTGGCGATGTTCTTCGCGCAGGCCATGGCGGTCGATGCGCGGGGCGCACCGGAATCGTTCGCGGATCTGGCTGAAAAGATCAGCCCCGCTGTCGTCAACATCACAACCTCTACAACCGTGGCCGCAACCGCGGACGGCGGTCCCATGGTTCCTCCGGGGTCCCCGTTCGAAGATTTCTTCCGCGATTTCCTTGACCGCCAGAACCCGGGCGGGCAGGGCGAGGGGCCGCAGAACAGGCCTCGCCGCAGTCAGGCGCTTGGTTCCGGCTTCGTGATTTCCGAGGATGGCTTCATCGTCACCAACAACCACGTGATTGAAGGCGCAGATGAAGTCACGATCGAATTCTTCTCGGGCAAGACGCTCGATGCCAAGGTCATCGGCACCGACAAGAACACCGATATCGCCCTGCTGAAGGTCGAAAGCGATGAAGCGCTGCCGTTTGTCAGCTTTGGCGACAGCGATGCGATGCGTGTCGGTGACTGGGTCATGGCGATGGGCAACCCGCTGGGACAGGGCTTTTCTGTTTCCGCCGGCATCGTCTCGGCCCGCGGCCGGGCGCTTTCGGGCACCTATGATGATTTCATCCAGACCGATGCCGCGATCAACCGCGGCAACTCCGGTGGCCCGCTCTTCAACATGGAAGGTCAGGTTGTCGGCGTGAACACTGCGATCCTGTCGCCCAACGGCGGCTCGATCGGCATTGGCTTCTCGATGGCCTCGAATGTCGTCGGCAAGGTTGTCGATCAACTTAAGCAGTTCGGTGAAACCCGCCGTGGCTGGCTGGGCGTCCGCATTCAGGACGTCACACCTGACGTCGCCGAGGCGATCGGGCTTGAGGAAGCCTCCGGTGCTCTGGTCACCGATGTTCCGGACGGTCCTTCGAAAGACGCAGGTATCCTGTCTGGCGACGTGATCATGTCGTTCGACGGCACCGAAGTGGCTGACACGCGCGAACTTGTCCGCGTCGTTGGCAATGCCGACATTGGCAAGGCTGTCCGGGTTCTTGTGTTCCGCGATGGCAAGACCGAAACGCTGATGGTGACGCTTGGCCGGCGTGAAGATGCCGAAGCCGAGCCCGTTCCCGCCTCCGCTCCGGCGACCGAGCCGGTCGAAAAGGAAGTGCTTGGACTGACCATTGCGGAAATGACCGATGAACTGCGCAGTCAGCTTGGGCTCAACCCCGGCAGCGAGGGCCTTGTCGTGGCCGATGTCGCCGAGGACAGCGAGGCCTATGAAAAGGGTCTGCGCGCTGGCGACGTCATCACCGAGGCCGGCCAGCAAAAGGTCGTGGTGATGGCCGATCTTGAAGACCGCATCGCCGAAGCGAAAGACGCAGGCCGCAAATCGCTGCTGCTGCTCGTCCGTCGCGAAGGAGATCCGCGTTTTGTGGCGCTGACTCTGGACTGACGGTACGCAGCAGAGCCGCAGGAACGGGGCGCCTTCGGGCGCCCCTTTTCCTTTGTGCTCGGCTTCGGCGCGTATGATCTATTCACAGTTCCGGTCCAAAGACCTATTGTCGCGGCCAGATGATCAGTCGCCCGCTTGCAGGGACCACACCGTAAATGAAGCCGAAGATCCTGACGACGCTGCAAGACTATGATCGCGGCCAGTTTCTTGCCGACCTGCTTGCCGGGATTACCGTCGCGATGGTGGCGATCCCTCTGAGCCTAGCGATTGCCATCGCTTCGGGGGCTGACCCGGCCAAGGGCCTTGTCACGGCGGTCGTCGCCGGGTTCCTGATTTCGCTTCTGGGCGGCAGCCGGGTGCAGATCGGCGGGCCGACCGGGGCCTTCATCGTCGTCGTCTTCGGCGTGATCGCGGCGCATGGCTATGACGGGCTGGTGATCGCCACGCTGATGGCGGGGGTCATCCTTGTGGTCGCGGGCGCACTGCGGGCCGGAAACCTTGTCAGCTATGTTCCCGAACCGGTCGTCAACGGGTTCACGATCGGGATTGCGGTGATTATCGCGACCAGCCAGATCAAGGATATCTTCGGGCTGCAGATGCAGACCGTGCCCGCCGATTTCATCGAGAAGCTGCCAGCGCTCTGGCAGGCGCGCGACAGTCTCAGCGGCATGAGCCTTGGCGTCGGGCTGACGACGATGGTGCTTATTGTGCTGCTGCGCCGCGCCGCCCCGCGCTGGCCCGGCCTGATCGTGGCGGTCGGTGCGACTTCCGCGGTCGTGGCGTTCGCGGACCTGCCCGTGGATACGATTGGCGCGCGTTTCGGGGCCATGCCCGACCGCCTGCCGATGCCGTCCTTTCCCGCCGTCACGCTGGCCCGCGTGACAGAGCTTTTGCCTTCGGCCTTCGTCATAGCCTTTCTCGCCGGTGTGGAATCGCTGCTTTCGGCCATGGTGGCCGATCGAATGATCGGGGACCGGCATCGTGCCAATGCCGAGGTGCTGGCACAGGGATTCGCCAATATCGGTTCAGCATTCTTCGGCGGGCTGCCGGCGACCGGTGCGATCGCGCGAA
The DNA here is from genome assembly GCA_024642725.1 of Paracoccaceae bacterium. Lineage (GTDB taxonomy): Bacteria > Pseudomonadota > Alphaproteobacteria > Rhodobacterales > Rhodobacteraceae > JAHEAO01. The sequence goes on from JAHEAO010000015.1 coordinate 43,329, forward strand.
CCGCCACGAACGTGCGCGCCGGCGGGCGCACCCCTGTCGCGGGGATCGTCCATGCCCTTGTCATCCTTCTGGTGATGATGCTGGCCGCCCCCCTTGCGGGTTACCTCGCGATGCCCGCGCTCGCAGCACTGCTGATACTGACTGCCTGGAACATGAGTGAGCCGCACAAATGGCGCGGCTACCTGAGTTCCAGAGGGTCGGATGTCTTCTTGTTGTTGCTGACGCTGGTGCTGACCGTTGTCGCCGATCTGGCGGTCGCCATCGGCATCGGCGTCGGGGTCGGGCTGGCGCTGCGACTGCGCCGCAGGAATGTCCCACCCGCCGATTGGGAACCACCAAGCCGGTAGCGCGCCCGCGCTTCAGCCCAGTTCGTCCCGCGGCACCGCCACCAGCCCGAGATCGCGCGCCGTGGCAAGCGACAAGACCGTTGACGGCATTCCCAGCCGGTTCTGGTAGGATTTGACCGCTGCCTGCGTCGCGGCATCGTAGTCGCCTGTCACCGACCCCTTGTAATAGCCGCGCACCGCAAGCGCCCGCTGCAGGTTGGCGATCAGTTCCGGCGTCATCTGATCGTCGCAAAGCACCTCGGTCCGCACCACTTGCCGTTCCCGCACGATCGCCTGCCGGCTGCGGCTCTGGTAGACCGCCGGCGCTTCGACGCTGCCATCGGCGGCCAACTTTTCGGGCGACACGAGAACCTGCTCGGTGACGGTCTCGATCGTCGCGGGAATGGTTTCTGTGAGCACGCAGAACCCGGTGGCGATATCAACCTCTTTCACCGGGTCGGGTACCAGTTCTGGCGCAGCCCCGTCAGCGCAGGCGCCAAGGCCCAGCACCACAGCCGCCAACAGTGCAAAGTGTTTTGTCTCGATCATGCTGCCCGGTCGCCGTTCTGGCCCTTGTTGGGCGCCACGATAGCTGCAATCAGGCAAGCGCAAAACCCCAAGAATGTCCGAAGCCGGTCGTCGGCGGCGCTCGGACAAGCTCAGTCCTTGGCCTGCCGTTCCCCGAATTCAACCGTTGAATTCTTGCGCGGATAGGGCACGTCCGGCACGGCGACGCCCAGATGCGCGCAAAGCGGCGCCCAGCCATCGCCAATCTTGTGCACGAGCAGCCGTTCTGCCGGGACCATGGCCTTGACCGCGGCGACATTCGCCTCATAGAGACCGATAACGTAGTCGCGGTCTTCGAACCGCTTTCCAAAAACCATGTCGATGGTTCTGTAGCCGACGCTTTCCTGATCCACGCAATCCTGCTGGAATACCATCAGCGTCTTTTCGTAACTCGCCCACCAGCTTTCCGCAGGCCGCCAAGTCAGGATCACCCGCGCGTCCGGATAGGCAACAATCAATTCGCGCCAGTAATGCGCCGAAGGCCAGTCAACGCAAGACGGGTAGCCTTCGAACAGGGCTTCCCAGTCCGGCGCCTTGCCGGTGCCGACAAAAGCGCGCCAGCGCGCCTTCATCACCGGGTTCTGGGTCACCTCGAACATGTGGTGGCAGGGCCCGACCCCGAGGATGTTCAAAGCCTCGCGCATCGAATCCGTCCCGGTCCGGCCAAAGCCTGTGCCAATCACCTGAAGCGACATGTTTCCGACCCCTTCCGTTCCCGCCGAACCCCTATCCGCCAAGCCTGCGCCGCGCCCGCAATTTTAGCAAGGGCGGGGGTGGCAAGGGCCCTGAAGCTGCGCTAGATACCGTCAACGACGCAAGACCGAGGATCCGATGGCAAAGATTACCTATATCGAACATAACGGCACCAAGCATGTCGTAGAGGTTGCCAACGGGCTGACCGTGATGGAAGGCGCCCGCGACAACGGCATACCGGGGATCGAGGCCGACTGCGGCGGTGCCTGCGCCTGTTCGACATGCCATGTTTATGTCGACGCCGCCTGGGTCGGTAAAGTGCCGGCGCGCGAAGCGATGGAAGAGGACATGCTCGATTTCGCCTATGAACCCGACCCGGTCCGGTCACGTCTGACCTGCCAGATCAAAGTCACCGACGCGCTCGATGGGCTGGTGGTGCAGATGCCCGAAAAGCAGATCTGATGCGGTTCGTCGCGGCTCTCTGCGCGACGTTCGCAGCTTCGGCTGCAATGGCCGATACGATCCTGTCGGCCCGCTACATCGAACCGACAACACGCTATGATCATGGCATATTGGGCGATGCCGTCGAATGGGGCGGCATCGAGATCGTGACCGGCGCGTCCCGCGGCGATCCCGCCAAGACCCTGCTGTCGACCAAGCGCGAATTTACCTGGCAGATCGTGCTGCCCGAGGACCGGGTCTTCGAAGATGTCGAACCCCGGCTCTGGGATGTGACCGGAGACGGCGCGCCTGAACTGGTTCTGGTGCTGACCCGGCTCGACCTTGGCGCAAGCCTGCTGGTGGTCGGTCTGGTGGATGGCAAACCGGCCGAGATTGCGGCGACACCCCATATCGGCGCAACCCACCGCTGGCTGGCGCCGATCGGGGCTGCCGATCTAGATGGCGACGGGTTCGTGGAAATCGCATATGTCGACCGCCCGCATCTGGCCAGAACGATCCGTGTCTGGCGGTTTCGGGATGGCGCGCTCGGCCATGTCGCCGATCTGCCGGGCTATACCAACCACAGGATCGGCGAAGACAACATCGCCGGTGGTATCCGCGACTGCGGGCAGGGGCCCGAGATGATCGTTGCGAATGCCGGCTGGACAGAAGTCGCCGCTGTCACCTTCGACGGCCAGCGCTTCGCCGCGCGCAGCCTCGGCCCGCACAGGTCGCGGGCCTCCTTCGCGACGGCTCTGGCTTGCAAGTAAGCCCCCAAGGGCTAGGCCAGCGCCGGAAAACCCTCGTACCATTCCGCATGACTTCCATCCCAATTGGCCATCCCCGGCCGGGTCAGGCAACCCTTCGGTGCGATATAGCTGTCGATCCTGCGCAAAGGCGCCTCGCTCCAGGTCAGGTTGAAGGCCGCGTAGCGCGGGAAATACTGCTGTTCGGCATAGGGCAGGTGGTCATGAATCCACCAGGCCAGCGCCCGCCAGTCCGTCCCCGCCGCAGAGCGATCCGCAAACCACGGAATCACGATGCAGGCCGTCGCCCCCATCTGCCCGGCCGCATCGCGCCTGTCCCAGATATGACGCGCCCGGTTCATCTCGTTCGAGCCGCAGGGATAGCCCGCCTTGCCCTGCCGCTGCAACGCGTTGCCGAAGCCGTTGACCTCGGCTGACCGATAGGCCGACCGCACCCAGATCTTACCGAAGGTCCGGTGCAGCGGCTCCAGCAATTCCTCGCACAGCCGCTGGCCAGCGGCGATCGCAAGGTCCGGATCATCGGGAATATTGGCCAAGCCGTGGAAATCCGCGATTTCTGAATGCAGGAATTCGCGCAGAAAGAAGTTCTGTGACAGCCGCACCCGTCCCAGTTCGGTCAGCGCCTGAACGCTCGCGGGCCTGCGCATGGCATCCCTCCATCAGTCGTCCGACAGTATCCCCGGGGGTGAATGGCCCGCAAGGGCCAGAGGGGGCAGGCAGCCCCCTTCAGAGCGCCCGCCAGCCGATATCGCGGCGACAGAACCCCTCGGGCCAGTCCACGCCGTCGACCATCGCATAGGCCCGCTCCTGCGCCTCTTGCAGCGATGCGCCGCGCGCCGTGACATTCAGTACCCGGCCGCCATTGGCCAGAATCCGCCCCTCGGCGGACCGGGTGCCGGCATGAAAGACCATATGCGCGCTGTCTTCGGGCAGGCCGTCGAGGCCGCGGATCTCCGACCCCTTGGCATAGTCGCCCGGATATCCCTCCGCCGCCATCACCACGCTCAGCGCATGATCGTCGGCCCAATTGACCCTGCACCCCGCCAGCCGTCCCTCGGCGGCGGCGTGGATCAGGTCGAAAGCCTGCGCGCCCAACCGCATCATCAGCACTTGGCATTCCGGATCGCCGAACCGGACGTTGTATTCGACCAGCCGCACCTTGCCGTCCTCGATCATCAACCCCGCATAGAGCACGCCCTGAAACGGCGTGCCGCGCTCGGACATGACCCGCAGGGTGGGGCGGATGATCTCCTCCATGACTTTCGCTTGCAAGGCGTCCGTCAGGATCGGCGCCGGCGAATAGGCGCCCATGCCGCCGGTATTCGGCCCGGTGTCGCCGTCGCCCACCCGCTTGTGGTCCTGCGCCGTGCCGATCGCCAGAGCATCCAGCCCGTCGCAGAGCACGAAGAACGACGCCTCTTCGCCCGCCATGAACTCCTCGATCACCACCTCGGCCCCGGCCATCCCGAACTCGCCGCTGAACATGTCGTCGACCGCGGCCAGCGCGGTCTCCTCGTCCATCGCCACGATCACGCCCTTGCCAGCGGCCAAACCGTCGGCCTTCACCACGATCGGCGCGCCCTGATCGCGGATATAGTCCTTCGCCGGCTCCGACATCGTGAACCGCGCCCAGGCCGCGGTCGGCGCGCCCGCGGCGTCGCACACCTCCTTGGTAAAGGCCTTGGACGCTTCCAGCCGCGCGGCCGCCTCGCTCGGGCCAAAGGTCAGGATGCCGGCGTCGCGCAACCGGTCGGCCACGCCCGCAGCCAGAGGCGCCTCCGGCCCGATGATGACGAAATCGACAGCATTCTCCTCGGCGAAGGTCACAACCATGCCGCCATCGCAAATGTCGAAACTGGCGCATTCCGCGATTGCGGCGATCCCTGCATTGCCCGGCGCCACGATCAGCCGGTCGCATTTGGGGTTCTGCTTCACCGCCCAGGCAAGGCTGTGTTCGCGCCCGCCGCCGCCCAGTATCAGGATATTCATCACGCGCCCCCGCTTGGCCTTCGTTGCGTCGCGTTCTAAGGTCGCCTCAGCAGATGCACAAGGCGAAGCAATGTCCGACCTTCTCGAAGATGCCACCCCGCCGGGCAACTTGCCCGAATACACCGTCTCGGAACTCTCCGGCTCGATCAAGCGCACGCTTGAAAGCGCCTTCGGCCGGGTCCGCGTGAAGGGAGAGATCGGCCGCGTCATGCACGCCCGCTCCGGCCACCTCTATTACGATCTCAAGGACGACAGCAACGTGATTGCCTGCAACACCTGGAAAGGTCAGGTAAAGGGCCTTTCCGTGATGCCCGAGGAAGGCATGGAGGTCATCGTCACCGGGCGGCTCTCCACCTTCGGGCCGCAGTCGAAATACAACCTGAACGTCGACCAGATGGAAATCGCCGGCGCCGGCGCGCTGATGGCGATGCTGGAAAAGCGCAGGCAGGCGCTGGCCGCCGAAGGCCTGTTCGCCGCCGACCGCAAACAGAAGATCCCGTTCCTGCCCGAGGTTATCGGCGTCGTCACCTCGCCCTCGGGGGCGGTGATCCGCGATATCCTGCACCGGCTGCGCGATCGTTTTCCGCGTCACGTTCTGATCTGGCCGGTGGCAGTGCAGGGCCAGTCCTGTGCGCCAGAGGTCGCCCGCGCCATCGCCGGGTTCAACGCTTTGACGCCCGGTGGCGCCATCCCGCGGCCGGATCTCCTGATCGTCGCGCGCGGCGGCGGCTCGGTCGAGGATCTCTGGGGCTTCAACGAGGAAATCGTCGTGCGCGCCGCCGCGGCGTCGAAGATCCCGCTGATCTCGGCGGTCGGCCATGAAACCGATACCACGCTCATCGACCATGCCGCCGACCTGCGCGCGCCCACACCCACAGCGGCGGCGGAACTGGCCGTTCCGGTTCGCCTCGACCTCTTGGCATGGGCGGAAGAACAAGAGGCCCGCCTGACCCGCGCCACCCGGCAAGGCCTAAGCCAACGCCGGCAGCGCCTGAGCGACCTTTCCCGGGCTCTGCCCAAGCCACGGACCCTCATCGAAACCGCCAGCCAGCGCCTTGACCGCGCCGCCGAACGCCTGCCTGCAGCGTTGCGCATGGTCACGCAAAGGCGCCGCCTTCGCCTGTCCGAAGTCACCGGCAGCCTGCGCCCTGCGGGGCTGCGCAGCCTTGTCGCGCAGTCTCGCCGCCACCTCGACACCCGCACCCAGCGCCTGCAGCCGGACCTCTTGACCCGCGACATGGCGCGCAGACAAAGAGATCTGCAGAAGCTCTCCGACCGCTTCACCCGCGCGGCCTCCGGCCAGATCGAGGTCTGGACCCGCCGCCTCGATGCGCTTGACCGGATGCGGCAGACGCTTGGCTATACCGAAACGCTCAAACGCGGCTATGCCGTGGTGCGCGGCGACGGGGCGGTTGTCACCACCTGTGTCGCTGCGGCGCAGGCGACATCGCTGGAGATCGAATTCGCCGATGCGCGGCTGGCCGTGGGCGGCAGCCCGCGACCAAAGCCCAGACCGAAACCCGACACGCCCCCTGAACAGGGAACGCTTCTCTGATCATCACGCGTCGGCAAATATCCTCGGGGTGAAGGGGCCCGTGGCCCCGAGGGGGCGGACAGCCCCCTCACTCACTCAGACCCCGACATCCGGACCCAGGCACTGCAGCGATTTCGTGTTGGGCCGCGTCTCGTAAAGCTCGCGCCCGTCCGGGTCGCTGGCAAACTTGGCCCGCAGCCCGGTCGTGCCGCGAAAGAAATTCCAGCACTGCGGCCCGTCGATTCCATCCTCGTAGAGAAAGCAGATCAGCCCCGGCTCCGGCTCATACCATTCGCCATCCTGACAATCGTCGCCATCAAAGGCCCAGGTGACCTTCCGGTCCTTCTTGTAACGCTCCGTGCCATAGGCATAGCCGCTCTCGAAATAGGTCAGTGTCTTGCCCGTGGTATAGGCTTCGAACTCGGCGCCGCTCATCGGCGTTTCCGCCGAAACCGGCAGGGCGCTCAGCGCAAGGGCGATCAGGATCATCCGCATCATCTCGCCAATCTGCCAGAAGCCGGCAGGCTGGGCCAGCCCCGCGATGGCCGGGCGGCGTCACTCTGCCGTGATCCGCCGCAATGTCCAGTCCTCGACCTTCGGATCCATCATCCCGCGCCAGCGTGACGGGATAAGCGCAATCATCCCCATGACCGGCAGACTGCGCGGCAGGGTCGGGGCTTCGTCCGGCCCGGGCAGCGCCAGTGCCGGATAGGGCCGGGCAGGATGCGCGTGATGCTCGGAATGGCGCGGCGCGTTCAGCATCAGGCGGCTGGTGAACCATTGCGGCGCGTTCCACGAATGCTGCGGGCCGACAGGCTCCAGCCGACCGCCCGGCAGAACCCGCCGCCGCAGCCCGTAATGCTGCACATAGTCCGACATCAAAAGCTGCGCCGTGGCATAGAAGGCCAGCCCTAGGTAGGCCCCCAGCCCGGCCCAGCCGCCAAGCACGAGCGCCAGCAGGCAAAACCCCAGCCCGCCCGCGGCATAGCCCGCATAGGGATGCTGGTACCAGGCCTGTTCCGCAGGCCCCAGAATCTCGGCCCGGAATCCCTTGGAAAACGATCCCCACCAGGCGCGCGGCAGGAAATGATAATAGCTCTCGCCGGATTTCGCCGAATTCGGGTCCTCGTCGCTTCCCACGTGGCGGTGATGGATCTTCGGATGCGCCGAGGCATGATGGCCGAACAGATGCGAGATGAAGACCCAGGTCCCCAGCCGCCGTAACAGCGGGTCGGACCGGTGGATCAGCTCATGCGCGTTCGAATTGGACACCTGCCCGAAAAACAGACCGAAGGCGAAAAACGCAAGAACCCGCTCCCACCAGGTCAGGCCGGTCTCTCCGGCAACGGCGGCAACCGCGAGTCCCAGCAACACGAAATGCGCGATCGCCAATCCCGCAGACAGGTAGTCGGCAGCCGGAATCTCCGTCGCCGGATCGGTGGCGGGCGCGGCAAGATGCAGAAGCCGGTCCAGCACCATGGCCAGACCCGTCATGTAAAGGAAAGCCGCCCCAATCCACCAGCCGCCCGACATCCCTCCGATCAGCAGCAGGATCACGGGCAGGGATGTGACAACCGCAAAACCAAGGATCGCAAAAGGCATCGGCCCGTCCTTTCTTCCCCCGGGGCCAAGGCTAAGCCCGTGCCGGGCCAAGCGCAATCGTTCCCGCACCCTTCCCATGCCCGCCAAGACCGATTAAGTGAGTTTTCGACCGGAGGGCTCATGTCGTTTTTCAAGAAACTCAAAGACCGGATGTTCAAATCCTCGAAGAAGATCGAGGAGGGGCTGGATGCCATCGTCGAAGAAGGTGGCGTTGAAGAGGAGGTGATCGAGGCTGCGCCCGAGCCGGCCTCTGAACCCGCGCCTGAAACAGCCCTTGCGCGCGAACCGGCCCCCGTGAAACCTGCTCCAGAGCCAGAGCCAGAGCCAGAGCCAGAGCCAGAGCCAGAGCCAGAGCCAGAGCCAGAGCCAGAGCCAGAGCCAGAGCCAGAGCCAGAGCCAGAGCCAGAGCCGGTCGTGCCGCCGGTCGAAATTCCCGCGCCGCCCGCAGAGCTGCCGCCTGCGCCGCCGGTCGAGCTGCCTCAGGCGCCGATCGTCGAGCGTCCCGAACCCGCGCCCGTGGAAATCCCGGCCGCGACACCGCCCGAGATTCCGACCCGCGCCCCCGACATGATCGCCGCAGCAATGCCCGCCGCAGCCCCGGCGTCCGAGGCGCGCAAGCCTGGCATCCTCGGTCGCTTGCTGGGCCGGACCGAGAAGAAAACCGTTGTCCGGCGCGAGCTTGACGACGATATGCTCGAACGGCTCGAAGAATTGCTGATTTCAGCCGATATGGGCGTCGATA
>JAHEAO010000136.1 GCA_024642725.1 Paracoccaceae bacterium
ATGCCTCTGGACGAGCGATAGGCCCCTTGTTATATCGCCCCGGTGTTCCGGCGTAGCTCAGCGGTAGAGCAGTTGACTGTTAATCAATTGGTCGTAGGTTCGATCCCTACCGCCGGAGCCACTTGAAAACAAAGGGTTTTTTAGTGGCACACACCCCCAGACACCCCCCGCTCCTACCAGTTTCCTACCACTTTTGTGCCAAAACAGGGGTAATTTGCGCTGTTTCGGGTCCTGATCTCAGATCAAGCTGGTAGGAATGACTATCCCGAATTGGATTTGCTTGTCGAAACACCCAATCCCGCCCGAAAAACTGGTAGGAAACTGGTAGGAATGCAGAGCCACCGGTCTCAAGCCCTGATTTTGTGGTAGGAGCCCAAAAGAAAAAAGGCCGCAGATGATCCCCTACGGCCTTCCCTCTCTACATCTTCGGATCGTGTCGCCGACATCCCTATAGCCCCCATACCACCTCGCGCAGATGACGACGAGAAACCGCTTGGGCGGTGTGCGTGGTGTAATTCCATGTGAACCGGCATATAAATCCGCAGTGTCGAGGCAAATCGGATAGAGCGATGTTGAAATACAAACCCGGAGACAACGTGGGTCAGCTGCAAGCGTGGCCGTTTGACAATCCGCTGAGTGACTACAAAATCAAACAAGGGGCTCCACGGGCGTCAGGACGGTTGGACGCTGGAGGGCCCGGACATGCTACCCGTGCCGGTATTTGGCGCTGCACAAAGGGCGTGTTCGAGTGTACCGAACAAGGCGATGAGCTTATGACGATCCTGTCTGGTCAATGCCGATTGATAGATATGGCGAGCGGGCAAGTCAGTGAGCTCAGCACCGGAGACAGCTTGTTCGTGCGTGATGGTAGCCGGGTGACGTGGGATGTTATCGAGGATGTGACAAAAGTCTTCTTCGGTCACAAGCCGGATGGGTTTTGACGGCTGATCCTACTTACAGAACTCGCACCCCCCCGGAAAGCTATGCATTTTGTCCGGCGTTACAAAACGGTCGTATGAGTTACTGAAGCCAAACGCTAAGCTCATTTGGTTTCTGGCTACTCAAGGGTGATCAATCATGTCCGTTTCGTCAGCGAAGCCGTCATGGTGTTATTTTGACTAGATGGCGGCACCGAGCCCGAAGCTGACATGCCCCGATTGCCGACCGAGCTGATGCAGCATGAAATCGTCGGAAGCCATCAGCTGCATCGCAGCAAGAAAAGCGGCCGTTCGTTATTGGCCCAGCAAGATCTGGAGGGCCTACGACCGAGTTGCGGGACGGAGCGGACTTTTGGTGCAACATATGGTATTGATTGTACAAAAGACTTTGAGAAGAGAGATTTCATGCCAAAAATACTACTTCATCATGTCTCGTATCCCGTCAGGGACGTTGAGAAGTCAGCTTCCTTTTACGAAGGCCTTTTCAACCTAGAACGTCTTGAACGCCCACCATTTCCGATACCGGGTGTTTGGTTGGCGTGTCATGATCGCCAAATCCATCTCGTGTTGAACGAAGCTGGAACCTATCGTGCCAAATCGTCTCCTGACATTGCCGACGTTCACTTTGCATTCTGCACCGATGACTTTGAAAATATGGTCCAACGATTGGAGGCGGCTGGATTTAGGGAGGACTTGCCGGAGAATGACAGGAAAAGAGTAATGATCCTGCGTGAAGGCCTCGCCGGTTTCCCTCAACTCTATATGCTTGATCCCGATCTAAACACGATCGAAGTAAACGCTGCTCCAATGCCGGGTGAACCCTGATGTCAAACTGCAGTCTTTACCCTTTTCGCTTCGAAGCAGACCGAGTCAGGAAAGGAGCTTAGGTCGACTCCGCAGACCGAGCCGCCGTTGGCCGTAGTACAGCACCATCAGGGGTTGTACGAACCGTCGCTGTGCGGACGGAGCCGCCTGATGCTGGCGCAGCGAAAATTGCCTTGATTGCTCGACGGTGTCACCGGATTGCTCGCGGCGGCGCAGCAGGTTTTACCGAAAGCAGACGTTTAAATCGCGCAAATCGACCGAAATCCAATCCGGACATTCGCTGCGCTCCTGTTCTAAGTCTCACATGCGGAGATACTGTTGAAAAACTCTGTCAAACGAAACTCGGTCCAAAATTTTTTAACATCATTCTCCCAAGCCGCGCTCTAGAAAACAATATTCGCAGAAAGCCAAAAGGGCGGGAAGACTTTCTTCCAATTTGCCCTCTCTCGCTCGCAAGTCGAGTTTTTCAACACAATCCGGACAATCCAGCCACCGGCTGCAGTGAGGTCAAGGTGGCGGCTGGTGCCCGGTGTCTTGTTTGGCCTACTCGGGAATTGTTTCTCCTGAGCCTCCAAACTCAGAGGGAAAGTCCTTCATCTTTGGCAGGCCATCCTTCATGGGAAGCACCGTCTCAGCATAGTTGACGTGGATGCCAGGCTTGAACTCAAGGCTTGGGATAACCGCCGCGTAGACATCGGTAAGGCCGAGGCCCGGATGCCCTGCCATAAGGTGACCGCCGCACTTGTCGCACCATTTCCGGTCGCTGTTTTCGGTCTTGTTGAATCGCCTAATATGCTCTTCGCCCTTTACCACCTTGACCTTATCCGGGTCCCAGAGAGTGAATGCATTGACAGGGCCGGCCGACCACGACCGGCAGCTTTCGCAATGGCAGTAGCCCATCCCGGCCGGTTCCCCCATCACTTCGATTTCAACGGCTCCGCAAAAGCACTGGCCTTTGTGTGTATTTGACATGATCTCCCCCTTTTCTCCGATGTCGGCAGACTAGCACGTAACATTGGTAAACAAGAAGCAGGCATATCAACCGGCGGAAAGCGCCCTGTTCGCTTGTCCGCATGGGTCTCGCTGCGGCGGCTAGCTGCACCTTGCAACGACGCATATTCAGCGCAACGGAGTGTCCCTTCCGAAATTTGTAGGGTACCTAATTCAGACGTGTTACATTTGAAACTTCTACAGCCTACTAAAAGCACGCCAAAATCAGGGGGACTGAGAATGACTACGGTCGTCGTCACACACGCGGTTGGAAACATGGAAACATGGTTAGGTGGGGGAGAAGTGCGAACAAAGACATTCTCCGGCTTCTGTTCGAGCCATCGAGTTTTCAAGCATGCCGACAAAGAGCAGGTGTCAATCGTATTTGAAGGCGTAGATCTTGATAAGATGAAGGCCGTACTGGGATCATCAGAGGCCGCGGCTAGCAAAGCCCAACACACAGTGATTGATCCGATTGAAATCTATATAGAGGTTGAGGGTGGCGCCTGAGCCTCTGATTACGGCTAGTATCTTGCGGCATTCTTGAACTTCGGTGTCACCGGCGCATAAGGCAAGCCTAAGCGCGCGTTTGCGGCGCACGCAGATGTCAGGTAACCAATCCATCCAACCGAAAACAGTGGATTATCTTCAATGTGGGAATGGCTGCTTCCGGAGCGTGGTCCAAGCTTGCCCCGCTGCGCCGCCGCAAGTCCGCTCTGAGCCCGAGGTGAACCTTGCCGAATGGTGCAGCATCACTCGCGAAGGGCGGACACCCGACATTCTTTGCGATATTCTTTGCGATCGCAAAATGAACTAGCGAATAACTCAGGAGCAGCCAT
>JAHEAO010000072.1 GCA_024642725.1 Paracoccaceae bacterium
GCCTTGCAAAACCGGTCACGACTCGGTAACCCGCGCGTCACGGTCGGGCAGTAGCGCAGCCTGGTAGCGCACCTGCTTCGGGAGCAGGGGGTCGGAGGTTCGAATCCTCTCTGCCCGACCAACTTAATGACATCGAATTTACCGCCGAGCTCTTTCTACTGCCAGGCAAAGCGTTGCTTGCAGGCTTGTTGTCAGCCTGGCAGGCCACGTCGGCCACTTCTATTCAATCGCCACTGCGACAGTTCTGATGTCTGGGACTTGAAGCATCGGTGCAACGTTGGTCAATTTGTTTACGGATAAACAGACCAAGAGCATTCGCAATGTGCTCCGTACAAAGCCTAAGTTTATGAAACCGGTTTACCCCTTGCCTCCGGGCCGCCAACCTGAACAGGTTTGCGGTGTGCAAGGGACGCATTCGACATGGGCCACCATCACCATCATCACATAGATTCCGAAGCGGGTGATCGCCGCGTGCTGCTGGCGGTGCTGGTCAATCTGGGTTTGACGGTGGCTCAGGTGATTGGCGGGTTGATCTCCGGCAGCCTTGCCCTAATCGCAGATGCGCTTCACAACTTCTCGGATGCCATTTCCCTGATAATCGCTTTTGGCGCGAGGAAGATTGCGCGCCGTCCGGCCGATGCGGGGATGACCTTTGGCTATGGAAGGGCCGAGGTTGTCGCGGCGCTGATCAACTACACCACTTTGATCGTTGTTGGTCTCTACCTTTTGTACGAGGCCGCGTTGCGGTTCGTCGATCCGCAGGGTGTTGATGGCTGGCTAGTTGTTGTTATCGCCGGGATTGCTTTGGCCGTCGATGTTGTGACCGCGCTCCTCACATATTCGATGTCGAAGAATTCGGTGAATATACGGGCGGCCTTTCTTCACAACGTGGCCGATGCTCTGGGCTCCGTCGCAGTCATCGTCGCGGGAACATTGATCCTGTTGTATGACTGGCGCTTGGTTGACCCTATGGTGACGCTTCTGATCGCCGGCTACATACTCTGGCAGTCATTCATAGAGATAAAGGGCGTGATCCGCATTCTCATGTTGGGCAGCCCCCCAAATATTGATGTCGGCAACGTTTTGGACCATCTGAGAAATATCGAGGGCGTTTCTGATGTGCATCAAGCGCATCTTTGGCTGGTGGAGGAGCACGTCGTGGCGCTCGATGCTCATCTGGTCATCGAAAACGGCGCATGGGGTCGTGCAGACGCGATCAAGTCGAAAGTCAAATCCGCCCTTTTGGCCGAGTTTGGGATCGAGCAGGTCACGATGGAGATGGAATGTTCCGCACATGCATGCGCCAATCCCGCCGTCTTCGGGCATTAGCCAATTCTTGCGCCCCTGGTTGAAGACGCGGCGCATTCTTGGTTGATACTCAGCGGCGAGGGCGATGAATTCGGCTACTACATCGGTCCTTTGACGCGGACTCTCACCCACGAGGTGTCGAGATGTCTGGCATATTGTCCGTCTTCGTTGACACTCGCCCTGCAATCCCGCATCCACCTGACAATGGAGTTCCAGTAGAGGCCTAAGTATGAAGATTGCGATGATTGGGACCGGGTATGTGGGTCTGGTATCGGGTGTATGCTTTTCAGATTTCGGGCACGAAGTTGTCTGTGTCGATATCAATCCTAAGAAGATTGAGATGCTCGAGCGCGGCGAAGTACCGATTTACGAGCCCGGACTTGACGAACTGATGGCAAAGAACGTTGCCGCAGGCAGGCTAACGTTCTCAGGCGATCTGGCGAAGTCCGTTGCCGGGGCCGAGGCCGTTTTTATCGCCGTAGGGACCCCTACGCGTCGCGGCGACGGCCATGCGGATCTGACCTATGTCTTCGCGGCCGCCGAAGAAATTGCGAGGGCCATCACCGGATACACAGTTGTCGTAACGAAATCGACCGTGCCTGTCGGGACAAACCGCAAGGTTCACGAAGTCATTTCAAGAACAAACAGCAAAGCGGATTTTGACGTGGCTTCGAACCCTGAGTTTCTACGCGAAGGGGCCGCCATTGATGATTTCATGCGACCCGACCGAGTTGTGGTTGGTGTCCAGTCGGATCGGGCGGGCGCGGTCATGAATGAGATCTACCGGCCACTTTTCCTGCGCGATTTCCCCGTCGTCACGACGGATCTCGAAAGCGCCGAGATGATCAAATACGCGGCCAATGCCTTCCTTGCGACCAAGATCACCTTCATCAATGAAATAGCCGCTCTTTGTGAAAAGGTCGGCGCGGATGTCAAAGAGGTCAGCAAGGGCATTGGGCTGGACAACCGGATCGGCAACAAGTTCCTGCATGCAGGGCCGGGGTATGGCGGGTCATGTTTTCCCAAGGATACAAGCGCTCTGGCGCGGATCGGCCAAGAGCATGCGATGCCGATGCAGATCGTCGAGACGGTTATTGCCGTGAACGACCAGGTCAAGCGGCGAATGATCGACAAGATTGTCGATCTTTGCGGTGGTAGCGTCCGCGACAAGACCATCGCGGTGCTGGGAGTGACATTCAAACCCAATACCGATGACATGCGAGATGCCCCGTCTTTGACCATCGTTCCGGCCCTGGTCGGGGGAGGTGCGAAGGTGCGCGTCGTGGACCCGCAGGGGCGGCGGGAAGGTGAAGCATTGTTGCCCGGCGTGACTTGGTCCGATGATGCCTACGAGGCGGTCAGTGGCGCGGATGGAGTCGTCCTTCTGACGGAGTGGAATGAATTTCGGGCCTTGGATCTTGAGCGGCTGGCCAAGTTGATGGCAAGTCCCCGGATGGCCGATCTGCGCAACATCTATTCTCCCCGAGACGTGAAACGCGCGGGATTTGAGACCTATATCGCGGTCGGTCGATAGACATTCATGAACGCCGGTCTGGTTTCCTTGGTCGTTGCCTACGTGCTCAGCCAGTTTTACCGGGCATTTCTTGCTGTTCTGGCTCCGGTGCTGATGGACGACATCGGCGCAGGGTCCGACGTCCTTTCGATTGCATCGGGACTTTGGTTCATCGCGTTTGCGGCAATGCAGATTCCAGTCGGCTGGGCCCTTGATCATATCGGGCCACGGTGGACGGCGTCCACCTTGCTCGGCGTCGGAGGCGCGGGCGGAGCGCTGGTATTTTCTGTGGCGCAGGGGCCGACCGCAATCTACGTCGCAATGATCCTGATCGGTATAGGATGCTCACCCGTCTTGATGGCAAGCTACTACATTTTTGCTCGGGTTCATGCGCCAGCGGTTTTTGGCACACTCGCCGGGATGGTAATCGGTATCGGTTCACTGGGAAATCTTGCAAGCTCCGTCCCCTTGGCAATGGCGGTTGAAGGCTTGGGCTGGCGTGCGTCGCTTGGCATACTCGCCGCGGTTACACTGCTCGTCTCTGTGGTGGTCGCGGCTTCCGTGAAGGACCCCGAGAGACCGGAGATTCCCACAACCGGGCGGGGAACTCTGCTGGATTTGCTGCGTATTCCTGCGCTCTGGCCCATCCTCCCAATGATGATGGTCAACTATGCGCCGGCCGCCGCCCTTCGGGGCCTGTGGGTCGGGCCGTATCTCAGCGATGTATACGGCTATGATGCGGTGGGCATAGGACAAGTTACCTTGGCGATGGGAATTGCGATGATCGCCGGAAATTTCGCCTATGGTCCGATGGACCGGATTTTTGGGACCCGCAAGTGGGTGATACTCTTTGGAAACCTGCTTGCCGCCGCGGGCCTTTTGGCGCTTTGGCTTGCTCCGGATGGCGACATCTGGCGGACCACCCTTCTGATCGCAAGCGTGGGTTTTTTTGGCGCTTCATTCCCGCTAATCATGGCGCATGGGCGCAGCTTCGTTCCGGTTCATCTGACCGGCCGGGGTGTGACCTTGCTGAATCTCTTTGGAATCGGGGGTGTGGGTCTTATGCAATTCTTCAGTGGCCGGCTTCATGGTTCGCTGCTGGATGCGGGCAAGAGCGCTACCGAATCTTATGGCTACGTGTTCCTCGGGCTGGGGCTGATCCTGTTGGCTGGTTGCGCCATGTATCTTTTCAGCCGGGACCGGGCCGTGTAAGCCCTGCCCATGCAAAAGAGCACGACCCACCCTGACATTCACGACGTTGAGGTCATCGCGCCGAACCTCAAACGCCGATTGTCAGGTGTTACTACAACGGTGCTGCGACTGGTCCCCGCACAGGCCGAACTCATCGGCATCACAACGACAGGCCCCGGCCTGCCCGAGACGGTCCCTCACACCCCGTTGTGGCGCATGTTCTTCCTGCCGCGGAACCGATGGCAGGTATGGCATGCCAGACGAAACACAGAGATGGTCCTGGGATTGTTGTTGCGCCATGTTCTTCGGCGCAAGTTGCGGCTGCTCTTCACTTCGGCGGCACAACGAGATCATTCCTCTTATACCAAGGCCCTGATTGCACATATGGATGCGGTCATCGCAACATCGCCGCAAGCGGCCAGCTATCTGGATCGGCCTGCAACGGTGATCATGCACGGCGTAGATACCGAAGAATTTCAACCCGCGAATGACAAGGCCGCATTGCGCTATTCATTGGGGCTGCCGCCCGGTGTGCTGATCGGATGTTTCGGGCGGGTTCGGTCTCAGAAGGGCGTCGACGTCCTTGTTGATGCGGCGATCGAGGTGTTGCCTCGGCATCCTCTGGCAAAAATTGTCTTCACCGGCCGTGTCACGCCAGACAATCAGGGTTTTGTCGACGATCTCGTTGAACGACTGAAGGAAGCCGGGTTGGCTGACCGCGTCATCTGGCGCGGAGAAGTCAGCTGGGGCGATCTCGTTAAGCATTTCCAGGCTATGGATTTGTTCGTTGCACCAGCGCGGTGGGAAGGCTTCGGATTGACGCCCATCGAAGCGATGGCCTGTGGTGTTCCGGTGATCGCTACAAGAGTTGGCGCTTTCGAGGCGCAGGTCATCGAAGGCGTGACCGGCCGGCTGGTCGCTCCGGGTGATGCCGAAGCGTTGGCGGCTGCGATGGACGGGATGCTTTCGGACCCGGTCAAGCTTGCCCAATTCGGCGTTGCCGGTCGCAAGCACGTGCTGCAGAATTTCACCATCCAGCGCGAGGCGCGTGAAGTAGTGGAAGTCTATCGCGACCTGCTCGCGATGCGCGAGCGCCGGACATTTCTTGACCGCGGTCTTCTGTTCTTAGACCGATACCGTTCTGGTCGTCGTCTGGAGCAATTCTCGGCCCCGCGCGAGGATTTGCTTGTGGAACTGCGCGGCAAGAGGATCGCGATCGTCGGCAATGCACGAGCGCTCGCGGACACGTCCCAGGGCGCGCAGATAGACGCTGCCGATTTGGTTGTGCGGATCAACCGGGCCCCGCGACCGTCGGCATCGTCGCACGGAGCAAGAACCGACTGGCTTGGCCTGGCGACGACGCTGGACCGTCGGCATGCGCGCAGGATCGGCGCGACGCGAACCTTGTGGATGAGCCACAAGCGCAAGAGGTTGCCACTTTGGGCGCTGGATACCGACGGATTTTATCTGCACCCGATTGCCGAATTCGAATTGCTGCGGGACATGCTGGGCGCACCGCCAACAACCGGTTTGATGTTGATCGACCTAGTCGCAGAATCCGATGCCGCTTCTATAGATTTGTATGGATTCGATTTCTTCGAGAGTCTGTCCCTGACTGGCAACCGGTCGGCGCAGGATGTGCCACATGATTTCGTGACAGAACAGGAATTCGTGCAGCAACTCTTGGAAACCGACAAACGCATCACGCTTCACCCAATGAAATAGGGCTGGTTAACAAAGGCTCTTTTACCTCTTTCGGTGATCCGCTATGGGTCCGCGCGTCCGAGTCCGAGACCCGAAGGAGACGTAAATGGGCTACAAAGTCGTCGTCGCTGGCGCCACAGGCAATGTGGGCCGCGAAATGCTGAACATTCTGGCCGAGCGCCAGTTTCCTGTCGATGAGATCGCGGCGCTTGCCTCGCGCAAATCGCTGGGTACCGAAGTCAGCTTTGGCGACAAGACCATCAAGACGAGGGATCTGGATACATTCGACTTTTCAGGTTGGGACATCGCGTTGTTCGCCGTCGGATCTGAAGCGACAAAGATATATGCGCCCAAAGCGGCCAAAGCCGGCTGCGTCGTCATAGATAACTCTTCGCTGTATCGCTATGACCCGGATGTGCCGCTGATCGTGCCAGAAGTGAATGCCGACGCGATTATCGGGTATTCCAAGAAGAACATCATCGCCAACCCGAATTGCTCGACCGCCCAGATGGTGGTCGCATTGAAGCCGTTGCACGATCGCGCCCCGATCAAGCGGGTGGTTGTCAGCACATACCAGTCCGTGTCTGGCGCAGGCAAGGAGGGCATCGACGAGCTGTGGGATCAGACGAAGGGAATGTACGTGCCCGGTCAGGAAGTGGCGCCATCCAAGTTCACCAAACAGATCGCCTTCAACGTCATTCCGCATATCGATGTCTTCATGGAGGATGGCCAGACCAAAGAGGAATGGAAGATGGTCGCGGAAACCAAGAAGATCTTGGACCCCAAGATCAAGGTGACTGCGACATGCGTGCGCGTGCCTGTTTTCGTCGGACATTCAGAAGCTTTGAATATCGAGTTTGAAGAACATTTGGACGAGGATGAAGCCCGAGACATTCTGCGTCAGGCACCTGGCGTTCTGGTGGTCGACAAGCGTGAGAATGGTGGTTACGTGACACCCGTGGAATGCGTGGGCGACTATGCAACCTTTGTTAGCCGTATCCGTCAGGACAGTACGATTGACAACGGCCTGAACCTTTGGTGTGTTTCTGACAATCTTCGCAAAGGCGCGGCGCTCAATGCCGTGCAGATTGCCGAGGTTCTCGGCCAGAGAGTGCTCAAGAAGGGCTGAGCCGCCGCCCTTTGCTGCTATTCAGGCTGTCAGCGGTCCTCAGCAGGCCGCGTGACCGCTTGGAGGGCGCTGGGAAATCTACCTAGCCGATCGGCGGCGCCAGCGCGCCATAGGGGGAGCACGGCGCAAGGGCGGCAGTGCGCGTTTAGGCCATGCATGGTGAGGGCAGGCTGCCAGCCTTTGCCCCCACCCTATCGAGGCAATCAAACGCTGTAAGGGGCTCTCAATGCGGATGGTGGGAAGGCTTCACGAGCCAATCCGGCAACCGCATTCGGGGATCGAAAAAATCAATCGCAAGAAACAACGTCGATCTCAAGAAACGCGGTTGATCAGTGATCAGTGGTGAGCCCGACAGGATTCGAACCTGTGACCCACTGATTAAAAGTCAGTTGCTCTACCAACTGAGCTACGGGCCCACACGAGGCGCCTGCCTAAACGCCTCCCGAAATAGCGTCAAGCAAAAAACTACCCAGTTCTTTCAAAACCTTTCGCTCCACGCTATATGGCGCTTCATGTGGAAAGATTTACTCACAACCGGGCTCGAGATCATGAAGATGCATGGTTTGGGCAATGACTTCGTGATCATCGATTCACGGGGCAGAGAGCCTGTGACTGATGCAGCTTTCGCGCGTGCCGTCGGGGACCGAAACCGGGGCGTCGGATTCGATCAGCTCGCCGAGATCCGATTCAGCAACGCCGCCGACATTGATCTTGATTTCTGGAATGCCGATGGGACCATAGCCGGTGCCTGTGGCAACGCCACGCGCTGTGTCGCATCCCTTATTCTGGATGAAACCGGGAAGTCCGAGGTCGTGATAAGAACCCGCCGGGGACTGCTTGAAGCGCGCCGTTCAAAGAATGGGCTGGTTTCAGTCAATATGGGGATCCCGCAGCTTTCATGGAGAGAGGTTCCGCTGGCAGAAGACGTCGATCTGCAGCATCTGCCGATCGCCGGCGACCCGGTGGCCGTTGGGATGGGAAATCCGCATTGTGTTTTCGTCGTAGAAGATGCCGAGACCGTTGATGTCGCGACCCGTGGCCGCGCCATCGAGTTCGACCCTCTATTCCCCGAGGCCACCAATGTCGAGTTCGCTCAAGTGCGGTCCCGGAATGACGTGCGGATGCGGGTTTGGGAAAGAGGGACCGGGATCACTCTGGCTTGCGGTTCTGGCGCCTGTGCCACGCTCGTAGCAACGCACTTGCGGGGCTTGACCGACCGCGCGGTCAGCATGCAGGTCGATGGAGGCTGGCTGGAATTGGACTGGCAAGAGGACGGAGTCTGGATGACCGGGCCGACGGCCCATGTGTTCGATGCCAGTCTGACGCCATCCTTTCTTGCGTCGATCTGATGGCCACGAGGACCCCACAGTTTACAACGCTTGGTTGTCGCCTGAATTCCTACGAGACGGAAGCGATGAAGGTCCTGTGTGCTGAGGCAGGTGTTGAGAACGCCATCGTGGTCAACACCTGCGCCGTCACGTCCGAAGCCGTGCGTAAGGCGCGCCAAGAGATCCGAAAACTGCGGCGTCGACATCCTGACGCACGCCTTGTTGTGACCGGCTGCGCTGCACAAACTGAGCCGCAGACATTTGCCGCCATGACCGAGGTCGATCTGGTGATTGGAAACTCGGAAAAGATGCAGCCTCAGACTTGGGCAAGTCTTTCGCCCGATTTCATCGGCAAGACCGAGCCGGTTCAGGTCAACGACATCATGTCGGTCACTGAAACTGCGGGGCATCTTATTGACGGGTTCGGCAGTCGCAGCCGGGCTTATGTTCAAGTTCAGAATGGCTGCGACCATCGATGCACATTTTGCATTATTCCCTACGGACGCGGGAACTCGAGATCAGTGCCGGCAGGCGTTGTCGTCGATCAGATCAAGAGGCTTGTCGATCGCGGCTTCAATGAGATTGTGCTTACTGGGGTCGATCTTACCAGCTGGGGGGCCGACCTGCCCGCCAGCCCCAAATTGGGCGACCTTGTATTGAGGATTCTGAAGTCCGTGCCTGACTTGCCGCGGCTGAGAATTTCGTCAATTGATTCAATTGAAGTGGATCCGAATCTGATACGGGCTATCGCGGAAGAGCCACGGCTCATGCCGCATCTGCACCTTTCGCTGCAGGCCGGGGATGACATGATCCTGAAGCGAATGAAGCGCCGCCACTCGCGGCATGATGCAATCCGATTCTGCGAAGAGGTCCGGACGCTCAGACCCGAAATGACTTTCGGGGCGGATATCATTGCCGGGTTTCCCACCGAAACCGAGGGAATGTTCGAAAATTCACTGAGCCTGGTTCAGGAATGTGACCTGACTTGGCTGCATGTCTTTCCCTATTCCCCTCGATCCGGCACACCCGCAGCCCGGATGCCGCAAGTGAACTCAGCGGTGATCAAAGAGCGCGCCGCCCGGTTGCGCGAATGTGGGACAAAGCAGGTCACGAGCTTTCTTTCCCGCCAACTGGACACCACGCAGTGCATTTTGATGGAAAGCACTCGAGTGGGGCGAACGGAGCAGTTCGCCGAAGTTCAGTTGCCGATCGATCAGGCGGAAGGGAGGATCGTGACAGCACGGATCACGGGGGTCACGGACGCCCGTCTTGATGCAATCCGTGTTTGAAGCACCGCCGGTCAGAAACCGATCGAGAAGCCACGAGTAAGTGTCAGGAATACTGAATCGGATTCGGCCTTGTCGCCGCCGACCTCATCATACTGCCGACGTTCGTAGCCCATGTTCAGGTTCCAGTCCTGGGTTAGCTCATGAGAGTAGATCGCAGAAAAATTTGCACGAGTCCGTCCGTCAATCGTGCCAGTTCCAGCATCTTTCGTCCTGCTCAAATCCATGGCTAGAGTGAAACTGGATACAGTGTTGATCTGATGTTGATAGTCGACGGAAAGCCGTGAAAGCTGCGTGTCTTCATTGTCGCTATTGGAAGTGATCGACTGATCAAAAAAGACAGATATGACACCCTGGGGCAATTCTTGAGTCCAGTCCAAAGAACCGAGCAACTCGAGGTCGCTGGAATCCGTCTGCGTCAACTCTACTCCGAATGAGAGCGCGCCCGCCGGAAGTTCCATTTCGCGACCCAGATCCAGACTTACACGATCGGATTGGTTGGACCGCTCCAGGAAGGAGAGGCCAGCGGTATATGCTCCGTTTGCGACCCCTTGCCGCAAGCCAAGGCTTGCGAATTGCTCGTCATACGTCGGATCTTCGCCAATTTCTGTTGTTTCGCCGTCAGTATATCCAAGACTGCCGGTCAGCCTGAGGTCATTTCGCAATTCATGGGATAGGGAGACTGAATAACTGGCCTCCGTGCGATCGAAAGCGTCAATGCCCTCGTCTCGGTATTCTGTCCAGTCAGCGTTCAGTCCGACTTGTGTTACAGGTGAAAAGCGAAAATTCAGGCTCGCTCCATATCTGTCGCTGGTATTGTCGGACAGTTCGGGATCAATTGTGTCTTGGTATTCCCTAATAGTCGTACCTGCGTAGATGGTGAACCCAAGCGGCGAAGCCAGCCCATAGCTGAGTTCAACGTCCCCACCATAGGTCCTCAAAGTACCCGGGTCGGCGATCAGGTCTTCTGGGCGAAGCAGGTCGTCGAATATCGTATTGTTGACGTCGGCTTCCCGATAGAAGGCAGAAACATCGAATGCGGCATCGGATGTCGCCCTCGAATAATTGAGTCTGACGGACGGATCGGCAAAGCCTGTCGAAGTGCCAGTGACAGGGTCGTCTTCTGCTTTCAGGCTCCCGCTCGCAGAAAAGCTCAGTCTTTGCGAATTCGTTTCCGACAAGATGAAGAGCGACGCAATCTCAGAGAGTGACGTCGTTGTGCCCTTCGATATCGGATCGAGGTCCTTATTGTTGTCAGACTGAAATTTCGTAGACAAATTCAAATCCACAACGGGCAAAGAACTGGTCTCTGCCCCCTGAGTATTTCCGATGCCTGTTCCGGCAATGGAGGTTGCTATTGCAATTCCTGCCACGCCAATTTTTCTGCCCCGCCCCATGTCTCTCCTACTCGAATAGTCGACGTTCAGGCACCACGATGATGTCCCCGTCCCGAAGAATGATTGAATTTACGGCAGCTTTGCCTTGTTCGACGGCACGGTAATTGAAGCTATAGATGACTGGCTGCCCCGTCTTCGGGTCAGTGCGCCGGACTTGGATGCGCTTCGTTGCGGCGAACTTGGTGAATCCGCCTGACTGAGCAAGAAATTGAAGCAGGCTGGTTCCCGGTTCAACTGACGCTTTCCCAGGGCTGCCGACTTCTCCCATCACGTAGATGTCGATGGTCGACGCCCCGGAAACGCTGGGCGGTTGTACCTGAGCCAGCGAACTCACGGTGACAAAGACCGTCGGCTGGGACGCAAAGTTCGGCGCCAAACCCGCCGAGATGCTGTCTCGAACAGAGTCGACGCTCTGACCACCGACACGTACGCTACCGATGAGCGGGACAGTCACGGTTCCATCCGGAAGAACAATTGCATCCCGATTAAGTGACTGATCTTCAAGAACTTCCATGCGCAACACATCGCCCGGCCGAATCTTGTAGGAATCTTGGGCCACGGCAAACGAGCCGAAGATGAACAGCGTCAGGACGCCAAGCAACATTCTCGACATTTTGCACTCCCTTCAAAACAGTTGCGGACATCTCTAACATGGATGATCCGAGTTGGACAAATTTCATTCACATATCGAGCAGTATCGTTCTCGTCTCGTTACGCAGAGGCAACACTGCAGGGCCACTGCTCGCCTTCTTGCCAGAAGCCGAGCTTCAGAACTTCGATCTCAATATTCGTAACCATAGTCGTAGCCGGTCGAGCTGTCAGAGTATCGGCACTTGTTCAGAACCACTCCCAAAACATTCGTAAGTTCAGAGAGTTCCTTTTCACAAAGATCCAACTGAGTTGCAGTCGTGGTGTCTGCAGCCCCGATCAGCAGGCCGCAATCGACATTCTTCATAAAGCCGACGTAATCATCGCTCATTAGCATCGGGGGCATATCGAAAATCATGATATCAGGTCGGTAAATTTCTTCGAATTCCTGCAGAAACGCCTTGGTTCGCTGGGATTGAAGGAGCTCTGACGGGTTACGAGCCGGTTTTGCATTCAGTCCAATCATCAGATTCTCGCCATATCTCACGAAATGGTCAGATGCCGCCACCTTGCCTTCAATCACATCGGCGAGCGTACTGGCCGTTTTGTGCGCAAAGACCTTGTGGAGCGCAGGTCGACGAAGGTCGAGATCGAACAAGGCGATTTTCAGGTCCGGTTGACGTGACAGGCTAAGCGCCAGATTTGCAGCGACCGTGGTCTTGCCGCAGCCGACTGTCGGCGAAGTAATTGCCAGTCTCTTCCAGCCGTTTTCAATTAGGTTGTGAAGCGTCCTTGAGCGAAGCAGATCATAAGGACTCGACATCGGGCTGTTGGAGATTGCTGTAATACGACTGCTGCGCGCAACGCGACTGGAGACCTTTATCTCGGCAAGACTCGCCCAGACAGATTTCGGCTGATCTTGCCGATCTGGCCGACTTTCAAGCTTGCCGACCACTCTATCGTCAATTCCAGCTTCCCGTCTTTTTTCACGAGCTTTCTCCAGCGCTGCTTCGAGTCTCTCCATGCTTCAAACCTTTGAAATAGAACTAGATTGTAAAAAAGGCCGGTCTGACTAAATCAGCCTTTCCAGCCTAGTGATCACCATGTCCACAAGCAGATCGAGCGGCAGGTAGTAGGTGTGAATAGCAAAAAGTGCCGCCGGCAGGCCGATCACAATAAAAGCAAACAATGCCACGAACACCGCCCGTCTCGTCACTAATTCCATCGGTGTTCGAATATACGGAATTGTTGCGATAGGCGTGATGCCCAAATGCCTAGTAATGTCGCGAGGGCGCCGGACAGCTTTGTTGATGAATTCAAGCATGAACACCAAGGCCGCACCCAGTGCCGCCCCAATGGCCGTTCCTCCCGCTGCGATCATGCCGCGATTTGGCGACGTCGGCTTGCTCGGAACAGTTGCTGCTTCAAGAACGGCAATGCGTTGACCTTTGGCAAGCAGCTCTATCCGCTCACCTGTTGCAGCAGTTGCAAGCCGGCTGGTCGCCGAATTGTACTGCATCTGAATGTTTGAATAGTCTCGATTCAGGCCATCCAGAACTATCGAGTTTTCGGGCGTTCGGTCTATTGTATTGGCGATACGCTCTTGCTCCGTTTCTGCTTCGGTCTTCTGTGTCTGCAACTGCTCAAGGCGGGTGTCGATTTCGACAAGCTGCAGATCCAGAAAGGTCTTCGGAGTCGCCGCAGACGACCCGACCGTCGGCGTCGCGCCAATCTGGGTCTCCAGCTGCGCTATCTGGGCCTGCAGCACCTTGATTCGGGGATTCTCGGGGGAATAGACGACCAAAGCACTGTTCAAATCACTTTGTAGTGCAGCAAGCTGTCTTTCTTCGGGGGACAGGTTTTCTTCCGCCAACCCTACGACCCGACCGGTCGCCTCGAATATTTCAATTAGTCGCTGCCTTTGCTCTCGTAGACCGGATATCTCGCGGGAGATCGATGAAATACGTTCCTGAATGGCCGTTTGCTGACTGAGACGGTAGGGGAGAGTCTCCGGCAACGCATCCGAGTTCGCATTTTTGAAGCTGATGATCTTTTGACTTTGTGCTGCCAGCTCCGCATCTAGCCT
>JAHEAO010000073.1 GCA_024642725.1 Paracoccaceae bacterium
GCATAAGGCGGGAAAGACTGTATTCGTTGATGTTCGGGACAGCGCCGATATATCCGCATCAGGTACAATCGCTGGTGCGCATTTGATCAGGCGAGGAATGATTGAATTTCACGCTGACGACACCCACCCTCTTCATAACCCTGCTCTAAAGAGAGACGCCGATATCGTATTGGTTTGTGGTGCTGGCGGTCAGGCCGCTCTAAGCGGCAAGACGCTCAAAGAAATGGGCTTTAAGAATGTTTCGAATGTCGGTGGGTTTTCATCGTGGAGGGATGCCGGTGGACCTGTGGAGGAATAAGGGGCAAATATCAGCCTGAATAGCTGAGTAGTGTCGAGCGCAGCAATCGATGCGACGATTAATGGGGGTTCAAAACTTTAGACCTTCGGCGCACTTAGGGAGTGTGACTTTTGGCAGCGGTCCCGTGGTGGAAATCGATGCCCGGGAAACTGGATTGAACTAACTCCTTAGCAGGGATTGACGGTCAAGATTAGCAAACATTCGATGCTAACCGCTTACGAAGGGTGTCGGATTAAGACGGTCGGTCGAAACCTAGTGTGGAAAGCACTTCACCATTGCAATAGACTCGGCTTTTGGGCCTCGAAGCCTTTATGGGTCGGAAAAAGCGAACGCATATTTGCAATATCTTCGATTTCGCCCTCGTGCATTTGTTCGACGATATTCCGCCAGTTTTTGAAGACTGGGGTTTCCCAATGCTCCTGAACGGCGGCGTTGTCACAAAACACTTCGTAGAAATAGAAGCGGTTCGGGTCGGTAGCGTCTACCATGAGGTGAAACTGGAAGACGCCGGATTCTTCGCTGATCACACTTTGTGCCTTGAATATGCTTGCATCGAGAAAGGCTTGTCTGTGTTCCGGTTTGATGTTTACTGCGAAAAATCTCCCGAGCATAGAGTCCCGCATTTTGCAATATCCCCCGTTTGGCTAAGTTTATTCTCGCCGCACCGTCGGCGCCGTGCAAAAGTGGCGATCGCCTTTCTAATCTGCACGGACCTCCATCTTACGCTGTTTTTTGACCGGCGTCCGCTTCGGACCAGCCCAGCTTGAATGAAATTTCCCTCGACATTTTCTGTAATACACTTCCGATCTTTTCGCGCGTATCCGGCGTGAACACACGAGTGGAACCTGTTGCACCGATGGAGAGTGTGGCACCGGGCCCGGTCGCGGCCAAAGTGACAGCAACCGAGCAAATGCCGCGCTCAAGTTCCTCGATGCATTCAGCGTATCCCCGGCGCCGGATAATGCCGAATTCCGCCTCCAGTTCCTCCGTATGGGTAAGCGTATTTTCGGTATATGCCCTGAGTCGCCCTTTCAACTGAGCCTCGGACAAAAGCTCTGGCGAGAAGGCGGCAATCGCTTTGGAGCACGAACAGGCGTGTAGGGGCCGTTTGCCGAGACCCGGGTGCAGATAGGATACGCCGGCTTCAGGCACTTCTACGTGGATGATTTCTACCGAACGACCCCGCAGCCGAGAGAGGAAGAAGGCCGCACCTTGATCTGTGGCCGCGCGCGCAAGAACGGGCGCGATCACTTCCAGCAGCGCGTGATCGGAGTGGTCGCTGTAAGTGATC
The DNA here is from genome assembly GCA_024642725.1 of Paracoccaceae bacterium. GTDB lineage: Bacteria > Pseudomonadota > Alphaproteobacteria > Rhodobacterales > Rhodobacteraceae > JAHEAO01. The sequence goes on from JAHEAO010000073.1 coordinate 1,590, forward strand.
CGTTTCAGCCGGGCACCGATAACGAACTGACCCCTGACGGATGAGTCCAGCAACCCGGCCGAGACAAGATCCTGTACTAACCTGTAGGCTGATGGCTTTGGCAGATCGGAATGCGCGCAGATTTCCGCAACAGTGGCATGGCCCTTCTGACCGACGATTTCCAGGATCACTGCCAGGCGCTCAAGATGCATTTTTCTCACTATGCGATAACTCTATTTTCAATATACGCTAGAATTACTGGAATCAAGCGAGAGGTCGGAAGATGGATGGAGCATGCTGCGGGCCGGGCTACGCTAGCCCAAGGGAGGCAATCAAGGCGCCTCAGGAAAAGCTGCTGTACACCATTGCGATTTATACAGGGACCGGGATTCAAAAACCTGACTACCTTGCAACCGTCGATGCCGATTCCCATAGCCCGACCTACAGCCAGGTGATCCACCGGCTGGAGATGCCGGGCATAGGCGACGAGTTGCACCACATGGGATGGAACGCCTGCTCATCCTGCCATGACGACAGCTCCATGTCGCGCAAGTACCTACTGGTGCCGGGCGTGCGCTCCAATAACATTCATGTGGTCGATACCGCGACCGACCCTCGCGCACCGAGGTTGCACAAGGTCATCGATGGCGCCGAAATCAAGTCAAAGGCCAATCTCTCCGGGCCGCATACCGTACATTGCTTAGGGTCTGAGATCATCATTTCCTTCCTCGGAGACGCCAAGGGAGAGGCTCCGGGAGGCTATCTGCACCTCAACAAAGAGTTCGAGATTGTTGGGCGCTGGGAGGCGTCGATGGGCGACATCCCCTTCAGCTATGATTTCTGGTACCAGCCGCGGCACAACGTGATGGTGAGCTCTGAATGGGCAGCACCCAACACCTTTATGCCGGGCTTCGACCTCGAAGAGGTTGGCCATCTGAAATACGGCCGCCGACTGCATCTGTGGGATTTCGAGAAGCGCACACCGGTAGAAACCATGTATCTGGGCGAGGACGGGCTCATTCCGCTCGAGGTCAAATTCCTACACGATCCTGACAGCACTCACGGTTTCTGCGGCGCGGCTCTAAGCTCCAATGTAATTCATTTTTGGAAGTCGGAATCCGGAACGTGGGAGTGGGAAAAGATTATAGACGTCGACAACGAGCCGCACCCGGAATGGCCGATCCCGGTGCCGGGGGTTATGTCGGCAATCCTTGTTTCGATGGATGACAAATATCTTTATCTCAACAACTGGCTGCACGGCGACATGCGGCAATACGACATCACCGACCCGCACAATCCAAAACTGACCGGTCAGGTCTGGATGGGCGGACTTCTGGGCCGTGCCCCTGAAGTCAACGGCGTCAAGGTCGCAGGCGGCCCCCAGATGTTCCAGCTCTCGCTCGACGGTAAGCGGCTCTACGTCACCACCTCGCTTTTTTCGACCTGGGACAATCAGTTCTACCCGGAAATTCGAACCCAGGGCGGAGTAATGGTGATGATCGATTGCGACGTCGAGAATGGCGGGATGAAGATCAACGAGGATTTCATCGTTGATTTCGGCAAGGAACCAAACGGCCCCAGCCGCTGCCATGAAACTCGCTATCCCGGCGGCGATTGCACCAGCGACATCTGGCTTTGACGGCTGTGCGCGCGATAACCATCGCCAACCGCAGTGGCACGTCATACGAGGTAGAGGCCCGCCGCACGCTTCTTGAGACCCTGCGCGAACAGGGCGTTGATCTGCCGTATGGCTGCAAATATGGCGGTTGCATCACCTGTGCAGCCAAGTTGACCAGCGGCGAAGTCGATCAGCGCCGACAGGTCGCGCTAAACAATCGACAGATTGCGCAGGGTTACATTCTGCTTTGTGTCGCGCGACCGGTGACGGACTGCACTCTGGAGATCGGCGTCGAGAGCCACGACAAGCTATATCGCAACCCATTCCTCGATCCTCTGGAACCGCATGAGTTGAAAGCGGATATCGCCACACCGAAGGAGACGTAGATGACCCAAGCCGACATCGACCATCGCTATCAATATTCACAGGAGTATCTGGCAGATATCCTGCGCTCGGTTAAAACCATCGCTATGGTGGGCGCTAGCGCAGACAAGACCAAGTTCAGCTACGGCGTGCTGCGTGTTCTGCACGAGACGGGCTATGACATGATCCCAGTCAACCCCAATCCAGATGTGACAGAGATCCGGGGTATTCCGGTTCTTCATTCTCTGCGTGAGATAGACCGCGCAGTCGACATGGTTGAAGTTTTTCGGCCAAAAGAGGAGCTTTACGCCATAGCCGAACAGGCTATCGAGATCGGCGCCAAGGTCCTTTGGGGGCAAATTGGCGTTTACGATGACCGCGCAGCTGAGCTGGCAGAGGGAGCTGGGCTGAAGGTCGTGATGGACCGCTGCCCAAAGATCGAACTCTTCCGCCCCTTCTGGAAGCCACGCCTTGATCTCGCGATATGATGGCCGGCCCCGGCGCTGGGAATCCTGGGTATACTCATGCGGGTGGGCACCGGTTAGAATGAAAATTCTTATTCGGCTCTAGTTGGGAGCCCGCTGTTTGCGGTGCCAGCGTCTGTTTGTCCGCAAAGACAACGGAAGCATCCAATAGGGTCGACTATGTTGTCTTCTCAGGCCGCCTTTTAGTCGTTTTGCGCTGAACAAAAAACCTACGACGACTAGCCCAACGTCAAACCAAAGCCGAGATTCTCAGAACTTCTCGACCCAAGGCCTCAGGGTCAGTTCATCCGACCAAGTTGAGCGATCCTGATATATCAAGTGCATGTATTCGCGGGCGATGGCATCAGGGTTCAGCATACTATCTGGAATCCTTCGATCATCACTGCGCTCTGTCCCTACGTCTTTGCCAATTCCACCATCGATATTGATCCAAACCACATGGATACCCTTCGGATGCAACTCGCGGGACATGGATTGTGCAAGTCCGCGCTGCGCAAACTTACCCATGGCAAAAGGGGCGGAGAGAGGGAACCCTTTAACGCCGGCTGATGCCCCAGTGAATAGAATTGTGCCAAGTCGGTCGTTTTGGGGCTCTTGGATGAGCATCCGCCTCGCCGCTGCTTGCCCAAGAAGAAATGCGCCGAATGCAGTAATCTCGACGGCCTTACGTACAGTATCAGGATCCAAATCAGCAATAGGGCCCCGTTGGCGGGCAGACGGATTGTAACATGCCACTCGCAGGTTCCCAGGCAGATTCGCGACCAAGTCCGCAACGCCGTCGATGTCTGCTCCATCTAGTTGATGCAGCGTCGCACTAGTCTCTTCGGCAAGATCTATAATATCTGAAGGGTCCCTTGCGGCCAAATGAACGGAATAGCCAGCGCGAGACAGTTCGCGCGCGAAGGAGGCAGATAAGCCAGTACCAGCGCCGACAATCAAAGCACTCGAGTTAGATTTATCCTCAGTCAAAGCCAAATTCTCCTCCGCTTGCTGAAAAACAGGAGCCTGACATCCTCAAATGCCAAGCACAAGGAGTGCCCCCAAACTCGGTGAGACACTGAAAAGACCCTTAACGGCTCCACCTTAGACACGGACCAGAAATGAGGATCTGATTGGCCCAAAGTTTTTGGGTCTCAGAGTAAATGCGCACTTTCCAGATTAAAGAAGGCCGCTACTTACATGACAAACAACAATGGAAAACAAAGAATGAAGGTCCTCGCACTTCTCACAGCTGTTCTGTTTCTGAATGCGGACTCTGCTCTGGCGATGTCGTTTGGCGACTGGAAGGAGCAACGCTTTTCCCTCTTTTCTGGCAACGAGTGGCTTCAATCGCAAGACAGTGTACTGGTCACTTCTGATGACGCCGTATCTCTAATTTGGACACCACTAGATTCATCAAATGGGGACGCAAGCACTGCTGTTTGGACGTGGTCTGTTGACGGCAGTGTTCCGGCGACAAAGCTCGACCAGAAAGGCGGGGACGATCGGAATCTCGCTCTTTATTTCGTGTTCATGCCGCAGGAGATTGCAGAAGCCAACCGAGGCGCTGGCATCCGCAAATTGCTTGGTGTCAAAGAGGCACGCGTACTGATGTATGTATGGGGTGGTGACTATAAACGGGGGCAGGTCCTGTCGTCTCCCTACTTGGGCCCGCGTGGGAGGTCTATCGTGCAGAGGCCTGCGGGCATTGGTAAGTATAGCGAGGTCGTCGATTTGGCTGCCGATTACCTCCGCGCCTTTGGCGAACAAAAGACCCAATTGGTCGGTCTCGCAATCTCATCAGATAGCGATGATACCAATAGCAGCATTCGTGCGCGGCTAGAGAGCCTCGAGCTTGAATGAATTGCTTGGTTCGTTTGGTTGGCCCAGATCATAGCTAGGGAAGGATCTGGCTACAGTAAGGAACAAATATGCGATATGTCTTGAAGCTCATCTTTCTGGTTTTCTTTGTTCTGGGACCTGCTCCTTCAGCCACTGCGGGTGATGAAATGATAGAGAATTTTGTGATTGAGCCCGAGACAAGATGGCGCTTCTTCGCAGACATGGTAATGGGTGGTGTCTCTACCGGCCAGGTTACTTTCCCCAGTGAAGACGGCCAAGCACACGCTCACATGACTGGGGTAGTTAGCACACAGAATAATGGCGGCTTCATTCAAATCCGGATGAATCTGCCCGACGCCCTGCCTAGCGAAACCACGGGTGTTCGTTTGAGCGTGCGAGGCAACAACCAACGGTACTTTGTTCATCTCCGCACAAGTGGCACTGTGCTGCCTTGGCAGTATTACCAGGCCGGTTTTGACGTGACTGGTGAGTGGTCTGAAGTGCTCCTGCCTTTTGTAGACTTCAAGGCTTCAGGTCGGCTTCTACGTTCTGTACCTCGTCCAGAAAGCCTGAAATCAATTGCAATTGTCGCCTATGGCCGCGATCACGTTGCCGAAATCGATGTACGTGAAGTTGGGTTCTACTAGCTGTTGAATCTGGTTAGGCAGCAGCTCTTCAGAATTTGCGATATTGAGACGGTCTCACCAAGGCACCGTTTTTCCAGCCCAATCGAAAAAGCCCCCACTGTCTTCAGGCGTAAGTCCGTCGATGACGTTCAGTAAGTTGCTTGCGGCTTGCTGCGGTGCAACCGTCTTATGCTGAGGGTAATTCTGCGTGAACTCAGTGGCCACGGTGCCGGGATGCAGCGCCGTGCAAATCAAATGTTTATGTGTGCGCTTGAGTTCGATCGATGCTGTTCTGATCACTTGGTTGAGGGCAGCCTTTGACGCGCGATAGGAGTACCAGCCACCCAAGGTATTGTCGCCAATTGATCCGACCCGCGCGGAGAGCACCGCAATTACGGCTCTCCGATCCTTGGGCAACAAGCCTATGACATGCTTTAGGACTATCGCCGGCCCAATCGTGTTCACCGCGAAGAGATCAACCATTTCGCGAGACGACAACGCTCTGATAGTCTTTTCCGGCCCCTGCGCGCCAGAAAGAACACCGGTTGCGACAATTACCAAGTCGAACTTTTTTTCCAGCCGGCCCAGTTTTCTGGACACATCACTTTCGCTGGTGATGTTCAAACCGTCCTGTGAACGGGAGAGGCAGGTAACTCGAATGCCCCTCGTCTCCAACTCAATTGCCAAAGCCTGACCAATGCCACCCGATGCACCGATGACGAGGGCTTGTCTCTCCATGGTTGTCATCCTGCATAGTTGAGAAAGACAATCGCGGCGTTCAAAACCGAAGCAAAACCCACCCATGCCAGGTAAGGAAGAAATAGGAGAGCGGATCGACGGTCCGAGTGCCATGCAGTTCGGATGAACACCGAAATAGTCAGGAAAAGTAATCCTATGACGATCAGTCCAAGCACGGGATTCTGGGCAGAGAAAAATACGGGCGACCACATGAAGTTCAAGCCCAACTGAACGATCCAAAGTCGTACCAGAGAGACTCGATCGTGTAGCTGCCAGATCCGCCATCCAACATATGCTATTACCAGATACAGCACCGTCCACACCGGTCCAAAAATCCAGTTGGGTGGATTGAAGAACGGTTTTTGAAGCTGCGCGTACCAATCTCCAGGCGCGGTAAGACTTCCAATCGCAATACCGCACCCCATGACCAATAGTAGAAAAGGTAGAAATGAAGCTGTTTTTTTCATAGCGAACTGGCCATCACTTTGGACAAGTTAAAAACTGTGGGTGAAGCCTTGCCTAGCGTCTGTCAATTGCCCGTCGGGACCTAACAAAACCCCGAACCAGCAGAGGACGCATCCTCAGGAAAAGACGGTAAAGTACTTCTAGCATAGGTACCACGCCCGGGATCTTCGCAAACCAAACCAACCAGCGCCAGGACGGTATGACACGCCAAACTTCGACGAAGCCTTTAGCACCGCACACTTGCCGACCATCCACTAAACGAACGTGAAATCGAGCCATCGCCTCTCGGCGAGTGATCCGTCCATCTCCAATGAAGCACTCGGAAGAAACGTCCACAAACCCAAGGACCCGATCTGCGTCGGCCCGTTTGTAGTAACCGATTTCGGCAGAACACAACGGGCAGGAACCATCGTAGAATACCGTCACCTTCTCCGGCGAAATTTGGTTCAGAGATTTCAATTTAAGAGCGCCTCAACATCACGCCTAATTCGTGTGGAATCCGGCTTTGTGCTCGAACCATAAGTTGCAACCACTTCACCATCTGGACCAATCAGAACCTTGTTGAAGTTCCAAGTTGGCTCAAAGCCTTCGTCCCTCTTGAGTGATTGGTAGAACGGATGGGCGTGTGATCCTGTGACATTTGTGATGGTCGTCATCGGCATATCGATGCCGTATTGCAATTCACAAAAATCCTTAACTTCTTCGTTACTCGAAAGCTCCTGACGAAAATCGTCAGACGGCACGGCCAGTACTACCAGACCACGATCACGATAGGTGTCATAGAGCGCCTGCAAGCCGTTATACTGTTTTGTGAAGGCACATCGGGAAGCTGTATTGACGACAAGAACTGGCCGACCGCTCCATTGTGACAAAGCCAATGTTCCGCCATCAATGGAGTCAAATGGCACATTCAAATCTACTGCTTTCGCTTGAAGGCCATTGAACGTTATCACCAGCGCCAACAACACTCGTTTCATGTCTGCAACTCCTCTTGATAAGAGTACGTTGCGCAAGCGCCTGCGGACCACTCATCGCCCCAAAAGTGACGGTGAAAATAATGAGCAAATATCTATAATGCTTCAGACGGAGAAAAGTATATGACGACGGAAAAGATAGGCTTCGTTGGTGTCGGGTTAATGGGCCACGGCATGGCGAAAAACATTTTGGCGGCTGGTTATCCGGTGACCGTTATTGCCCATAGCAATCGCGCACCGATCGAGGACTTGGTCGCCCGAGGCGCAACAGAGGCCATGTCACTTGCGGAACTGGCCGGCAATTCTACGGTCATTCATATTTGCGCTCCCGGTTCCCCACAGGTTGAGGCGATTATTGAAGCCCTAGTGCCCGCTATGCAGCCAGGTTCGGTGATCGTCGACTGTTCTACTTCCGACCCAAACTCAACAGTCACATTAGCCGCCAAGCTAGAGGCGGGGGGCTTCCATATGGCAGATGCACCGCTCGGGGGAACCCCTGTTCAGGCGGAGTCGGGGGAGCTCGCAGCCATGGTTGGCGCATCGAAACCCGTCTTCGAGAGGCTCAGGCCAGTGATCGCGACTTGGGCTGGTTCGATCGTCCATATCGGGGCGAGCGGTGCCGGTCATAAGATGAAGCTTTTGAACAATTTTCTCTCATTGGGTTACGCGGCTCTATACTCAGAGGCCCTTGCCCTATCGGAGAAAGTCGGAATTTCTACTGTCGAGTTTGACTCCGTTATACGTGGCAGTCGTATGGATTGCGGCTTCTACCAGACCTTCATGGGATACGCGGTCGAAGGCAATCGAGAAGCACACAAATTCACATTGACCAATGCGCTCAAGGACATGCGCTATCTCGAATCCATGGCTGATGCCGTTGCCTTGGCAAATCCGATTGGGAATGCGGTGAAGAACAGCTTTGCGCTTGCACATGCTGCAGGAGGTAGTGGGCCGACGGACTACGTCCCCCATCTCGTAGACTATGTTGCGAAACGGAATGGCGTAGAAAAAACTTAGCTGCCAAAATCGAGCCGTTGGGTGAAAACATTGGAACCATTTGTGATTCAGAATTACGAAAATTGCACTCCCTTACCCATGATCAACCGCTGTTTAAAAAGCTGAGTCCAAGACCCCCTAAACGAAATCCTCTATGCTGAAATCGCCCCGGCGGAAGAAATTGCGAATGCGGTTTTTTTCTTTGCATCTGAATTGGCAACTCGCGCGACTGGTCAAACTCTTGATGTTAATTGTGCTTCCTACGCCCGCTAACAGTGCTAGCAAACCACCGTCGCCACGGAGGCTCAGCCAAGTGGGAAGTCAGCCCTTGGTCAAAGTATAAGCGCCTGCAAGAAATGCGTTTTTCAAATATACCGGCAGCTTCTCAGGATATTCTTCGACGTCCTTCTTGGCAAAGTGAGACAGTGCAACAGGGCTGACGAATTTGGTGTCACAGCCTTCTACGAGTTGGATCAGAGTTTCGATTTTGAAGGAGACGGCTCCTCCGGCCATTTTCCCTTTTTTGGCACGGGTTTTAATTGCAAACGTGCCTATTTCGTTTTCCCGGGAAAACTCGTGAAGAGCGGCAAGGAACGATCGCAAATCCGGCTCCGATGTGTCATCCTCAAGCTCTATTCGGGTAGTCTTCAAGCGAAGCATCTCCACATTGCCTTCATCATTTAGATGCACAACGGCAAGCCGAACTTCCTGCGCCGATATCTCACAACCGCATACACTCATTTGCTATACCTATCCCAACATAGATCCACGCTAGCACTATATCGGATATGAGACTCGAAATCCTTGCCGGTAGACAGCTTTGCTTCGCGGATGCTAAGCCCCAACAATCGTGAACAAGAGAGTAGGTGAGTGGAGTGCCGCGTTGGGTTGCTGAGGCTATCGGAAAGATTGAAGCAGATTATCAGCGTTCTGCAGATACGCATCTGTTTAAGCTGCCCATACCAAAACTGCGAAATGTTGAAATCTACCTAAAAGATGAGAGCACGCACCCAACTGGTAGCCTGAAACACAGACTTGCCAGATCCTTGTTCCTATACGCTTTGTGCAACGGCAAACTCACTGAAAAGACAACCATTATCGAAGCGTCCTCGGGGAGTACTGCCGTTTCGGAAGCCTACTTCGCTCAAATGCTTGGACTGCCCTTTGTCGCCGTGATGCCCCGATCGACCGCGCAACGCAAAATTGATTTGATCCAGCTCTATCGGGGGCAATGCCATTTCGTTGAGAGCGCACCGCAAATGCATGACACCGCCGTGAGTTTAGCGCGGAATTTGGACGGCTATTTTATGGACCAGTTCATGTATGCCGAGCGAGCAACCGACTGGCGCGGCAACAACAACATCGCGGAGAGTATCTTTTCACAGATGCAGAAGGAACCCTATCCTATTCCACACGCGCTGGTCATGAGCGCAGGAACGGGAGGCACCTCCGCAACTCTCGGGCGGTATATTCGCTACAAGGGATTTGACACTCGGCTAATCGTAGTTGACCCCGAGAATTCGGTATTTTTTGACAGCTATGCCCAAAAGAACACGGAACTAACGGCCGACTGCTCAAGCCGGATCGAAGGGATTGGCAGACCAAGAGTTGAGAAGTCGTTCCAGCCTGACGTGATTGACGACATGATTAGGGTGCCAGACACAGCCAGCGTTGCCGCAATGCTCTGGCTTGGGACCATCATTGGCCGCAAGGCGGGGCCGTCTACAGGAACAAATCTGTGGGGCGCGTTATGCATCGCTGAAGACATGATGAAAACCGGGCAGAGCGGGTCGATTGTTACCCTGATGTGCGACAGCGGCGAGCGGTATCTGGATACATACTACAACCCCCAATGGGTCCGTAACACCATCGGTGACATTCGTGAACACGGTGACGCATTGAATTGCTGGATATGATCCAGTTGGCTCGATCATAAAAAATGCTGCGGAACGAGAGGCAAACCACAGCTTCTATTTTATAACAAATAGTTAAGAGGAATCTAATCGATTTGCCGCTTAAACCGGCTCTGATGTTATCCTCGGACCACGCCCCGCTATCCGTTAAGCTGCCGCTACCTATTGTAGTCGATCCACTTTGACATCAATCCGCGATCCCGAAAGCATTCATCGGGCACATTCCGTCGCTTGATCCGAGCGATACGCTCGGCAAAAGCCACTTGTTTTGATGAAGGGTAATTTGAAAACTGTCCTTTCGCGGCGGCATTCTTGTTTTCGCTGATCCATCCTGAGATCGCATGGCGATCCTGCTCCGCTTCACGGGGCAATGTGACGCCCGCCTTGCGAGCAATCTCCCGAGCAAATTGCAGCTGTTTCTCGCTAGCCGGGAGACGATAGTAATCGTTTGTTTGAAATCCGTAGTTGGACGGACGCGCTTGGCTTGTTTCGATCCGAGTCATGTTGCCTTCCTTTCCGACTTACGAATATATAATAGAACAAAAGAGGAACATTTTCAAGATGCAGCTGCCGAGTGTTTGTCGGCATAGGGTGCAATTTGGCTATAGAAACCCAACTTGCTCGACGGGTTCAGACCTTCGCGCTATGGTTTATGTCTAGGCGGCCGCTGCCCCACGAACCTGCCGTGTCTCTGAAAGGTGGTTCCTGAGAGCGGATGATGTCGGCGGTGGCAGTATCGTGCTTTTCAGCACCGAGCCAATTGCTTTGCCAATACTGCAATGCCAAGGTCATTTGGTCCCTCTTAAGGAAATGATGGTATGTCGAACTCATTGATCAGCGAAGACCTCGTCATAACTGGAAACATCAAGTCGGCGTCTGGCATTGAAATCCAAGGCAGCGTCACTGGCGATATCGAAGCGATTTCGGTGGAGATTGGAACATTCGGAAGCGTCGAAGGAAATGTCACTGCGAAGAGCACCGACATTCACGGGTCGATGAAAGGGGCATTGAGCACAGTGTCCGTCACAATCCATTCAAAAGCCGAGGTCAAAGCGAACATAACCGCCGAAGAAATGGCATCGGAAAATGGAGCTCGTATCGCAGGCAAGATCAATATCACTGGGCCCAAAGGCACCTGATCTGCGCTGTTCCCAGAAGTTTGAGGAAACCTTCGTATAGAATCACCAGATTGAGGAAGCACTGATCTTGCCCCTACGAACTTTGTCAGGTGCCGACCTCGACGAGTTCAATCGGCAATGAGTTCATCACCTCCGGGCCTTTTTCTGTAATCAAAATCTGGTTTTCGATGATGAGCCCTCCCAATCCATTTACGTACCATGGGCACTCAAAGGCCAGAACCATTCCTGGCTCGATCAAAACACTGGAGTCCGCTGAAATGAACGGCCACTCTTCACTTCCCAATCCTGCTCCTAAGCCATGGCCGAAGTGCCCGCGGCTATAACCTGGAAATCCAGACGCGCGAATGGCGGCAAGCGTCGCACGATGGACTTCGCGCAGAGGGACGCCGGGAAGAAGCAAGTCTGACCCGGCAAGAAATCCCTTCATAAGCGCCGCATGGAGGCGCGCCTTGTCTGATGTTGGGGCGCCCAGGACAAAGGTCCGACCAGTATCCGAGGTATAGCCCTCGACAAGGCAACCGACATCTACCTTTACGAGGTCACCGAGCCTTGCGTTCGCGTTGCCACCCCAAGGGTCCGGCCCGACAGAAATGTATTCCCAAGCTCCATTTATTCTAAAATCGTCAGGATTGTATTCTAGAGACCTGCTCCACGCGTCTGCCAATTCGTTGCGAGTGACCCCTTCTGAGATGGCATCTTTGACGGCCAGAATTCCGCTCTCTGCCATTGTAACGGCCTGAC
>JAHEAO010000016.1:0-23342 GCA_024642725.1 Paracoccaceae bacterium
TCGCCTTGTCATGGCCGAACGGCAGAAGATGCTCCGTCGGGATGCCAAGCTTCGCCCCAATCTCCTGGATCGGCTTCTTCTTGGCTTCCCGCGCAATTTCAATGTCTGTCTTGAAGGCCATCTGTTCTACCGCCGTGGATGTTGTGTTGTCTTGCAACTGTTTAGAGCGCGAACGCCGGAGCTATAGTGGCATTTCCGACATTTCCGAAACCGTAATCGTCCAAGAGGCCGTTCGGCCCAGATAACCGGATCGCGGGCGACGAATCCGGATTACTCCTGATTTCTCGCCGCGCCCAGATGTCGCCATGCGGGCTGATCAGGGACATGTAAGGTCACGGTGTCTCCCACCCGAAGAACACCCTCTCGCTCCACCCAGGCCGTGACGCCGCGTCGCCCATGTGCTGCCGCCTTGAAGGCTTTTCCGAAGCTCGGAGCTTCGTCTTCGATGACCTTGGCGACGAGATTGCAGGGCCGGTTTTCCATGTCTACCACGAGCGTGGTTCCTGTTTGGGTCTGCAGTCGTGACGACGGGGGAATGTGGGTGAAATCCGGGATTCCCTCGATTTCGATCGAAGCACCGAGCCATTCCGGGGGCACTCGTTCCAGACGCATGGTCTTAGCTACGGCGTCCAGATCCTCGGAGCTCACGATTGAGAACTGCCGGACGTTCCGAATTTCCGTGTCACGGGGATGCTGGGACAGGACCCGGCTGTCAGAAGGGCGCGTCAGCCCGGCATGTGCTTCGCCTTCGAAGCCGGAGAAGCTCGCGAAAGCTTCAGCAAGCTTGCTCGATTTCAAACTGCTCGACCGATCGGGAACCAATCCGAGCCAAGTGATCCTTCCTTTGAACTTCGTAGGCAATAGGGCGGGCATGGGCATCCAGTTGACGGTCACGCGCCCAGAGTGACTCAAACTGTCACCGAACACAAACGGATGTAATGGCAACCCTGCGAGGTCAGTTCGGGGCCAAGGTAAAGAACAGTCGGCGAAACGGCAGAAGTGCAGTTCCGTCCGATTGCAATGGATATTGGGAGGCAAGGCATCGATCGTATTCAGCTATAAAGATCTCGGTCCTTCCGGCGTCGAGCCGCTCAGGGATCGGGCGCATCGCAGTGGATTGGGTGAAGTGGCGCACCGGGTTGCCGGGACCATTCGGTACAAGCTTCTCAAAATACTCGGTCTCCCAGAGGTTCAGATCCGCCAGAGGCGCCAAGAGGTTCTGATAGAATGCCGGTTTCTCGACTTGCGGCTGCCAGTCAGAGAAATCGAATGTCTCGGGGAACAGGCGCACTGCGACTTCGCGCAGGAGACGATGTGAGGGCGCCAACTGCTGTCTAGGCATTTGGACCGCGAGAATGCCGTTGTTGGTCAGCAGTGAGGCCAGATGCGGCAACCTGAGCGATCAGGTCAACCGCCGGCCTCAAACGCAAACCCCGAAACCTTGCGTAGGTTTCGGGGTTCCAGTCTTGCGCCGTTGGATTCACGCAGTCGGTTCCGGCTCGAGCCCTCCATCCGTGGGCTTCGACTTCGGTTTCGTCTTGGGAATCGCTGTGACCGAAGGGGCATTGCCCTGATCGGGGGTGTCATCTTCGTCGTCATCGCGGTTGAGAGGCTCTCCGGCGATCACCTTGGTGATCTCATTTCCGGTCAGTGTCTCATACTCAAGAAGACCTTGGGCAAGCCGCTCCAGATCGTCTTTCTTTTCCGTCAGGATGCGCTTTGCGGTCACGTAGCCTTCGTCGACGATCTTCTGCACTTCCTCGTCGATGAGCTTTTGTGTCGACTGAGCATGGCTCGTCCCACCACCGTAAGCACCGAGATAGCTTTCGCGTTCGTTGGCATAGTCGATGTTACCCAGCTTCTCCGACATCCCAAACTGAGTGACCATGGCCCGAGCGATCTTGCTGACCTGCTGGATGTCAGACGACGCGCCCGAGGTCACATTCTCGGGTCCAAACGTCAGTTCTTCAGCCACTTTGCCGCCCATCGCCATGGCGATCTTCGACTTGTATTTGACCATCGTCACCGAAAGCTGATCCCGTTCCGGCAAGGAAAGCACCAAGCCCAGGGCGCGACCGCGCGGGATGATCGTGGCCTTGTGAATCGGATCATGCTGCGGCACATTCAGACCAACGATTGCGTGGCCGGCTTCGTGATAGGCCGTCAGTTTCTTTTCATCCTCTGACATGACCATGCTGCGGCGCTCCGCACCCATCATGACCTTGTCCTTGGCGTTCTCAAAGTCGTCCATCGTGACAAAACGACGACCGACACGTGCTGCGGTCAAAGCAGCTTCATTGACTAGGTTAGCCAAGTCAGCACCCGAAAATCCCGGTGTGCCGCGCGCGATGATCCGCAAATCCACGTTCGGGCCAAGCGGAACCTTGCGGGCATGGACCCCAAGGATCTTCTCACGTCCCTTGATGTCGGGGTTGGGGACCTGAACCTGACGGTCGAACCGACCTGGACGCAACAAGGCCGGATCAAGCACATCGGGCCTGTTCGTCGCTGCAACGATGATGATACCTTCGTTCGCTTCGAAGCCGTCCATCTCAACCAGAAGCTGGTTCAGGGTCTGCTCTCGTTCATCATTGCCACCGCCATAGCCGACTCCGCGCGAACGACCGACCGCGTCGATTTCGTCGATGAATACGATACAGGGGGCGTTCTTCTTTGCCTGTTCAAACATGTCCCGGACGCGGGACGCGCCGACGCCCACGAACATCTCGACAAAGTCGGAACCCGAGATCGTGAAAAAGGGCACCCCGGCTTCGCCTGCAATGGCACGGGCCAGAAGAGTTTTACCGGTTCCCGGCGGACCAACGAGCAGCGCACCTTTGGGAATCTTGCCTCCAAGCCGACTGAATTTCTGCGGGTTGCGAAGGAATTCGACGATCTCTTCCAATTCTTCCTTCGCTTCGTCGATTCCCGCGACATCATCGAACGTTACGCGACCGTGCTTTTCGGTCAGCAGCTTCGCCCGGGACTTGCCGAATCCCATCGCGCCGCCGCGTCCGCCACCCTGCATCCGGTTCATGAAATAGATCCAGACGCCGATCAGCAGAAGGAAAGGCAGAAAGGTCATCAGGATTGTCGTGAAGCCCGATTGTTCCTGCGGCTTTGCATTCACCGTAACGCCCTTGTCGATCAACCGGTCCGCAATTTCAGAGCCTTCCGGCTTGATCGTAACGTAATCCTGACCGTCGCTGCCCCGGAACAGCACCTTTTCTCCGTCCAATGTGACGTTGGATACATCACCTTTGTCGACGGCCGTGATGAAGTCAGAGTAGCTGATCGAACGCGACGACATTGTGGATTGTCCGCCGCTGAACAAGTTGAACAGCGCCAGGATCAACAGGAATAGCACGACCCAAAAGGCGACATTGCGCGCATTACCCAAGGGATATCTCCTCGAAATTCAGTTAGCTGCAAAGGTATATTGCAGCCACTCGTCTAAAATAAGGAACAATCCCGACAGTTCAATGCGATAAAATGGACGTGAAAAAATGATCTTGCGAATGGATGAGGTTCGCCGTCCAGCCGTTGTCCCGGCCAGCCAATGGTGCCGCAACCAATTTATTGCCATTCCAAACCGACGGACTCGCCAGAACGGATGCCCGTGGCCGTGTGGTTTCGCGCCAATCAGGGCAGTCAGAAATACCGGATTCTCCAAGGGCGCGAACGACCAAGCCCTTGTTAACAGGGCCTGAAAGCCTCCATCTTCGGTCCCAGATGGCATCCGATTGGCAGCTCTCGTCCTTGACGGCCTGCAGTTCGCGCGTGATACGATAGCCATCGCCTGTTGCCAGAATACGGCACCCGCTCAAGGTCGAATGTTTGCCACTCTGCATTGCGGCGAGAATATCCGCGATCGCCGGACCTCTCGGTCCATATTCCGTCGAACTGACCCATTTGATCGCGTGAACCAGCAGTCTTCTGCTGATTTCGGTCGATTGGGCTGAAAACCCCGCCCTTTCAAGGACGACGTCCCCACATTCGACCCGGGCGATGTCTCTCGCCGCCGCGTAGGCCTGCAGGTCCAACGCTTTGCGAGCTTCGCCCAGATTTGCGGCGGCTGTCGAAAGCGACTGCGCGTCCAACCCGAGGGGAGCGAGCGCTTGAAGCGCCTGGCGCGCCTTGATTCGATCGTAACGCCGATCCTCGTTCGATGGATCCTCGATCCAATCGCAGTCACGCCGAATCAGATAATCCCTGAGGTCTTGCCGTCTTGTCTTCAGAAGCGGCCGCCACAAGCTCACCCGGTCGGTTTGCCGCCATTCCGCCATGCCCGAAAGACCGTCAATCCCGGAGCCTCTGGCCAGACGCATCAAGAGGGTTTCCGCCTGATCGTCCATCGTGTGACCAAGAGCGATCGTATCGATTGCCAAGGACGCGGCCCAACCCTCCAGCAGGCCGTATCGGGCACGCCTTGCACGATCCTGCAGGTTGCCTGACCCGTCCCATCCAATCCAATTGAGCGTCGTATGACCGACGCCCAGCACACGGCATCTGGCGGCCACCCATTCGGCCTCTGCTGCCGATTCGGGGCGCAAGCCATGATCGACCGTGGCCGCTTCCAATTTGAAACCGACAACCTCAGACAGGTCGGCCAGAAGATAAAGCAAAGCGGTGGAGTCGCTTCCCCCCGAAACGGCCGCTCCGATCTTTTTGACTTCGGCTTTGCGCAATGCCTCTTCAAGCCGGCGAACCAGCTCGGCCACATTGTAGGTCAAGGGCATCCCAGGGATTGCATCGTCGTTTCGGCCTGGCCCACCGCCGTGGTGCCTGGATAGAGGTTCGCGACCTGAGCCAGCGTGACACAGGCGTCGCTCACCTGACCGAGGGTACCAAGGCTGGACCCCAGTTTGTACAGAGCATCTGGTGCGCGGGCACCGCCGGGCGATCCGGAGTAGCTTTCGAGATAGGCGCGGGCTGCGTTGGTCGTATCCCCCAAGGCCGCAAGCGCTTCACCGCGATAGAAATGGGCCTCTCCGGTCAGCGGGCCGCCTGTGTATGTCTGCGTAAAGGTCGCAAACAGATCGCTTGCACCGCCGTAATCCCCGGCATCAAGCGCAGATCTGGCCTTGTCGAAATCCGCCTGCTCTCCGATCGCCAGTTCTGCGCCGCCGCCGGACGGCGTGATTGCCGGAGCGGTTGCGGCAGTTGATGGCATCGCACCGCCGCCAAGTGTCGAGGTTTCACCCAGTTTGCTGACGTCTCCGCCTTCCAACTCGACAAGACGGAATTCCAGATCTCCGATGCGGTTTGTTCCGTCAGTGACGACCTGGTTGACACGGTTTTCAAGAGCCTCGGTCTTCGAGGTCAGCCTTACAACCTCAGCTTCTATCGCATCGAGTCTTTCAAGGACCGTGCCGCCAGCCGTCACGCCGCTGGCGGCACCTGTAGTCGAGAGTTCTCGCTTGAGCCGCGAAATATCAACATACAGAAACTGCAGTTCTTGCCGAATGTCGGCCAGTGTCTGATCCTGCGCGCGCGCAGGGTGACCAACCGCCGTAACAAGGGCGAGCCCCAGTATGTATGCCGCGAACCTCATCCTTTTTGTGCCGTCAGCTTAGCCCGCCGGCTGCGATCACAGTGACAGCGCGACGGTTCTGGGCATAGCAGGCTTCATCCGAGCAAACTGCCAAGGGACGTTCCTTACCATAGGTGATGGTCTTCAGCCGTGCCGGAGATACGCCCTGGGAAACCAGGAACTCCATGACGGAATTCGCGCGCCTCGCACCGAGCGCAAGGTTGTACTCACGTGTTCCCTGTTCATCTGCATGGCCTTCGATCAGGGCTGTGAATTCCGGATTGTTGGCGAGCCAGCGCGCCTGCAAGGTCAAGGTCTGCGTGGCTTCCGGTGTCAGAGTACTCTGATCAACCGCGAACAGAACCCGATCCCCGATTGTCTGCTGGAAATAGGCAGGCGATGATGGATCGTTGACCCCGGACATGCTGCCCGAGTCAATCCCGCCATTAGCACCTGCACCGCTTGCCCCGAACCGGTCCGGATTTGTACAAGCAGCCAATCCGATCGCCAACACCAATAGGGTCGCTTTGCTGTGAAGTTTCATCAGGAGTTTTCCATTCTCTTTTTTTGGCTCGATTTCAAGCAGTCTAGCATTTGGTTTCGTCTTTGGGAATGCGTCCCTATTTCAGGAGCGGAGACCACGCCGGGTCGGATGCGGGACCGTCCGTGGATACCTTTCTGAGGTTCCGGCCCGTGATATCGACGGAGTAGAGTGCCGGTTCGCCGCCCGCCCCCTGCGTGCCCCGAGTGAACATGATGACCCGTCCGTTCGGCGACCACGTTGGTCCTTCATCCAGGAACGAGGCCGTCAGCAGCCGCTCTTCCGACCCATCCGTCCGCATCACCCCGATATGGAATCGACCGTTGCTCTGCTTGGTGAAGGCAATCAGATCGCCGCGCGGGGACCAGACCGGAGTGCCGTAGCGGCCCTGCCCAAAACTGATCCGGGTTGGCTCTCCGCCGCTCGCTGGCATGACGTAAAGCTGTTGAGTACCGCTGCGGTCACTTTCGAAGACGATCTGGCTTCCATCCGGGGAAAAGCCGGGCGCAGTTTCAATGGAGGGCGTTGACGTCAACCGTTGCATGCTGCCGCCATTGATATTCATCGAATATAGGTCGGAGTTTCCGCCCTCTGACAGGGAAAACAGGACCGTTTGCCCGTCCGGCCCGAAGCGTGGCGCGAATGTCATGGCCTCAGCGGGCACATCAAGGGCGCGCCTTTGCACGGTGCCAACGTCAAGAACGAAGACCCGCGGCGATCCGGTTTCATAGCTCGTGTAGAGAACCCGGTCGCCACTCGGCGAGAAGCGCGGCGCCAGAACGATAGAGGAATTGTCTGTCAGGTACTGAACATTGGCGCCGTCGTAGTCCATTATCCCAAGCCGCTTGAGCCGGTTGTCTTTCGGACCACTCTCGGCCACGAACACAACCCGGCTGTCGAAATATCCACCCTCACCGGTGATCCGACTGTAGACAGCATCCGCAACCTTGTGCGCCATCCGGCGCCAGCTTCCAGCCGCGCCGCCGAACTGAAGGCCTTCACCAAGCTGCGCTTCTGAAAATACGTCGAAGACCCGGAACTTGACTGTAATCCTGCCGTCGCTGCTCGCGCTAACCGCACCGGTCACGACTGCCTGAGCATTAATTGCCTTCCAATCTGAATACTGGATCGTGCTGTCGAAACTCGTGATCTGGGAGATAAAGGCTTCCTTCGGGATTTCGCGAAACAATCCCGTGCCGGCCAGATCGGCGGCAATAACCTGGGCAATGCTTGTGGCATAATCTTGCGCAGCTGGGTTCTCGGCTACGAAAGTGGGGACGGCGATCGGCAAAGGCTCGATGACGCCCTCGGTGATCTCGATCCTCAGCGGACCGGTCCGGTCCTGCGCGATGGCAGGAAGCCCGGCCCCCAAGCAAAGCGCGACAAGGCTCAATGTTCTGATTAGTCTCATTTGATCCTCATACTCTCCGGATTGAAGGTCATTTCAATGGTCTGCCATTGAGAATATTTGTCTACAGGCAAATTGAAACCGCTCGCACCGCACCGGATGATCGCCCTGCGCGCCGTCTCGTAGGCCTGCTTGGCGGCGGCTTCAGAGCCGCCTTCGAAGGACAGCATCCGGATGCTGCCGTTTTCCGGTTTTGCATCGCGGGTCATGTTTACAGTGACAACGACCGTTGTTCCCAAGGCATCAGTCGACAAGGAGCCCACGTTCCAGCACCGCTGGACCGAGACTCTCAATGCGTCCTTTTCGCCTCCAGTCAACGGAGGCCCCGAAGGAGCGGGCCTTGAGTCGCTGGCCGAGTTGGTATTTTCGGCCGCTTCGGCGACGGCAGCGGCAACCGCATCATCCACCTTCGCCGATTCCTCACTTGGTGAATCTGAGGGCTGGGTTTGCGCGACTTGTGGCGGCGGGACCGGGCGGCTTCTGGGCCGAACAGAGGTTGTTGGGGCCGAAGGCTTTTCCGCTTCGGTAACGATTTCCGTGGTCGCCTCCTCGGGCGCGGTCGCTGGTTTCTCTTCCGCCACAGTATCCGCGCTGACGTCCGGCGCAACTTCAGGCGTAGCGATGTCGGACACCTCTGCATCGGGCTCGGGCTTTGCCGCTGCTTCCGGGGCGACGCGTGTTGCGGGTGCCGGCTGCGGAGTTGCGTCAGGTGCTGAAGTTTCCGCATTCGAGGGTTGCTCAGATGGGGGCTCTGGCAGAACGGGCGCGTCCGCGGGCACGTCAACGGCGGGCAGT
Organism: Paracoccaceae bacterium; assembly: GCA_024642725.1. GTDB lineage: Bacteria > Pseudomonadota > Alphaproteobacteria > Rhodobacterales > Rhodobacteraceae > JAHEAO01. Next base: position 8,278 of record JAHEAO010000016.1, read on the forward strand.
GGTTCCGGTTGGGGTTGGTCGGGTACGGCCTCGGGCGACGGCGGGGGCGATGCTTCGGGAACAACTGCTTCCGGTGCCGCTTCAGCGGCGGGTGTTACCTCGGGTGCAGGTTCTTCTGCCTCGGGCGGAATCACCTCGGGGGTCTCGCTTGGCACATTGGGGCTGCTCTTCGGGGCGGAAAGCGCCGCGAACTCCTCATTCGTCAGCAGCGAAACTTCCGTTGACTGAAGTGGCAAAGGATCATTGGCTCGCAGAAACAAGCCGCCGATCAAGGCCCACAAGATCAAGACCCCGTGGCCGATGCCCGAGACATATGTGCCGGTATTCGGCGTCACAGCATCTACCCGTCGCGTCCGTCCAGCGTCGGACCACCGGTGTCCGTCACAAGCCCGATGTTGCGGAATCCACCAGCGTTCAACGCCCCCATGACCTGCATGACCTTATCATAGGGAATCGACCCATCGGCTCTCAGGAACACTTTGTCGTCCGACCGCTCGGATGCGATGGCACGTAATTTGGGAATCAATTCGTCACTCGCTGTCTCGGTCGTTTGAATCAGCATCGTGCCGTCTGCGGTCAAAGTGATTGTCAGCGGCTCTTCCTGCTCAGTGGGCAGCGCGCTCGCAGCCGTCTTTGGCAACTCGACAGGTACGCCTACCGTCAGCAACGGGGCGGCAACCATGAATATGATCAATAGCACCAGCATCACGTCGACCATGGGCGTGATGTTGATTTCGGCCATCGCGCTTGCACGACCGCGGCGTCGGCCCCGCCGACCACCCCCGGATTTTTGAACGACTCCTGCTCCCATCTCAGCTGTCCAACTGTCGGCTCAGGATTGTCGCGAACTCGTCAGCGAAGGCTTCGTAGCCCGAGATGATGCGATCGCTGTCCGCCGAAAGCTTGTTGTAGAAGATGACCGCCGGAATGGCCGCAAGAAGTCCAAGCCCGGTCGCCAACAAAGCTTCCGCAATACCGGGCGCAACGACAGCAAGGTTGGTGTTCTGTTGTATAGCGATCTCTTCGAACGCGGCCTTGATTCCCCAGACTGTCCCGAAGAGGCCGATGAATGGCGCCGTGGAGCCGACAGTCGCGAGGAATGAAAGCCCCTTGTTCAAGTCCTCGGATTCCTTGGCGATCGCGACATCCATGGACCTATCGATCCTGGCCTGTGCACCTGCGATCAACCCACCGTCTTGCCGATGGCTTCGTCGCCATTCGAGCATACCTGCCGAAAAGATCTTTTGCGATGCCCCCACCGGCTGCCCGCCGATAGTGTCGAACAATTCGTCCAGCGGCTCTCCCGACCAGAATGCCTGATCAAAGACTGACGATTCCGATCTCGCGCGGCGATAGTTGATGTGCTTTTGAACGATGATCGCCCAAGCCCAGAAAGAGGCCACGATCAGCATCAGCATCACCAGTTTGACGGTGAAACTGGCGCGCAAGAATAGCGCAAGGAAGGAGAAGTCAATCTCCTGCGCCATCGCAAGGGTTTCCGTTTCCATGTTACCTGCTCTTATTATAGGCCACTTGTTCGCGGCTCTGCTTGCCCGCAAATTAAAGGATGTTTAAGCGGAAATCCAACACAAGCGTGTCATCTGGTCAAAATTGTTGGATCAGCCCAGAATTTGGCGAATATCCGCTGGCAAACGCATGGCTTTTCCATCAAGACCGAGCATCGCCAAGGTAACATTGGCCGAAAACAGGGTGGTTCCTGAACACGACACATTCTGCTGCAATGCGATGCGGGCGCCTGTGATTTGATCGATCGATGTTCTGACCAGCAACTCATCGTCAAACCTTGCCGGAGACAGAAAGTCGGCCACGACCCGACGGACCGCAAAGACCAACCCGTGCGTCGCCTTCAGTTTTGTCTGATCGATTCCAAGCTCCCGGACATATTCGGTGCGGGCCCGTTCGATGAATTTCAGATAATTGGCGTAGTAAACGATCCCTGCCAGATCAGTGTCTTCGTAATAGACCCGCAGTTTGAATTCATGAATCATGGCTGCGGCTCCAAGCGAGCCACGAGCCGCAAGGCATGCGAAGCATCATTTGCCGCGACCGGCATCGCCGGGTCATAAGCCGCGCGGATGACCGCCGCAATGTCAGGCTTCAGGACCGCAGCACCGCTGTCCGGCAAGCGAGCCAGCGGAGAATTTCCCGCGAAGGCCTGCTCTCCCCATGCCAGTATGATCTGGACAACCTGCGCCAGCGCCAAGTCATCCGCCGGTAGTTCTTGCATCGAATTGTCCATTTTCAGGAAGACAAAACAGGCCTTGATGCCTCCGTCCTCATCAAACCGAAAGGTCCGGTACTGGTTCGCATCCGCTGTCTGAAGTCGACCGATGAGTTGCGAGAGTCCGGGCAACAGACGGTCCAGCTTGGGCACATCCGCCAGTTCCGGCCAGTCTCGCAGAAAGAAGATCATCAGGTTCGCCCCGAGTTCCGGATCAGTTTCCGCGATTTCAACTCGGGCGAGGGTTGCGACCGCCTCGATCGCCCCTTTGACAACAGTCAGCGTATCGTCTTCGACCCCGAACACCACGGGTGAAAGCGGGCGGCCCCATCTTGAGAAATGATAGCTGCCGTCGCTGCGCGTAAAGAGCCTTTGGACTTGCTCTGGCGTCACGTCATACCCTCTCTAACGTTCCTTGGGCCGCAGGACTAAGGGTGTCGGCCAGCAGGTACAACCGGCCTTTGTCACTTGCCAAACAGATCCGTCTGGCCGGGGACCTTCGGCGCCTCGAGCCCCAGATGAGTCCAGGCTTTCTGCGCCAGCATCCGCCCGCGTGGCGTCCGCTGGATCAGGCCTTGCTGCAGCAAGAAGGGCTCAATGACCTCTTCGATTGCGTCGCGGCTTTCCGAAAGCGCGGCGGCCATCGTCTCAACCCCCACAGGCCCACCTGCGTAGTTCTCGGCGATCAAGCCGAGATAGCGGCGGTCGGCCCCGTCAAGACCGAGATGATCCACGCCCAGACGAGTCAATGCCGTGTCGGCAATCGCTCTTGTCAGGTGGCCACTCCCCTCGACAACGGCAAAATCGACGACCCGCCGTAGCAGTCGGCCGGCGATCCTTGGCGTCCCGCGCGCACGCTTGGCAATCTCCATCGCCCCGTCCGTTTCGACCTGAATACCCAACAACCGCGCACCGCGTGTCACGATTTCATGCAACTCCAAGACGGTGTAGAACTGCAGCCGCGACGGAATGCCAAAGCGATCACGCAACGGCGTCGAGAGCAAGCCCAGTCGCGTTGTCGCGCCGACCAGAGTGAAGGGCTGCAATTCTATCCGTACCGTTCGCGCCGCGGGACCCTCACCAATCACAAGGTCAAGCTCGAAATCCTCCAGCGCAGGGTAGAGCACCTCTTCAACCGCCGGGTTCAGGCGATGGATCTCGTCAATGAAAAGGACATCGCGTGCATCGAGATTTGTCAGGATGGCCGCGAGATCCCCGGCTTTGGCCAGCACCGGCCCCGAGGTCATTCGGAAATTAACCCCGAGTTCGCGCGCCATTATCTGCGCGAGCGTCGTCTTGCCCAAGCCGGGAGGGCCATGAAACAGCGTGTGGTCCATCGCCTCGCCACGCATGCGCGCGGATTCGATGAAAATCTTAAGGTTGGCCCGCAGTTCTGCCTGCCCGATGAATTCGTCCAAGGTTTGCGGTCGCAAGGCGCGATCGGCGTCTTCTGGTTGCTGATAGGCACGCAGTGTCGGGTCGGGTTCGTTCATACGTTAGCCTTTCGGCGCCAGAAGCTTCAAAGCTGCACGTATCAGGACCGGCGTATCGGCATCGACCGCGGCCTCTGACGCCTCAGCCACAGCGCGCGCGGCGTCGCTTGGAGCGTAGCCGAGGTTCTGCAGAGCCGACAGCGCCTCTGATTGCGCCGAAGCATTCAGGCCAGTTGGCAACGCCTGCCTTGCACTTTCAATCACCTCATCGGCATCGGTCCGCGTTTGGTTCACCCCTGCTTTGTGCGCGCCACCCATCGCCATCACGCCCGGGGCCTTGTCTTTGAGTTCGTTGACAACCCGCTGCGCGATCTTCGGACCAACCCCGGGCGCCGCCTTGACGGAATTCCAATCCCCCAACGCAATGGCCCGGGACACGCCGTCGGCGCCGAGCGTTCCCAAGATCGCCATGGACGCCTTCGCTCCGATGCCCTGGACAGTCATCAGAAGACGATGCCATTCTTTTTCGACCAGCGTCGTGAAGCCGAAGAGCTGCAGCAGATCTTCGCGGACCAGAAGATCGGTATAGAGTGATGCTGCCTCACCGATTGCAGGCAGGGCGGCGAGTGTCCGCTCTGAGACATGGACGATATAACCAACGCCGCGCACGTCGATCAAAACGTGGTCATTGCCGCGGAAGTCAATTCGACCGGTAATCTTGCCTATCATGCACTTGCTCGTTTCAGCGCGTCCTCGAGCCGTCCGGCCGACCGCGCATGGTAGGAATGGCAAATCGCGATGGCCAGCGCATCGGCGGCATCGGGCCCCGCAATATCAACTCCTGGGAGCTGGAGCCGAACCATGTGGTCGATCTGTTTCTTGTCTGCGTGCCCCACGCCAACGACGGCCTTCTTGACAGCATTCGGCGCGTATTCACCTACAGATATCCCTGCCTGTGCCGGGACAAGCATCGCAATCCCGCGGGCCTGACCAAGTTTGAGGGTTCCCGCGCCGTCCTTGTTGACAAATGTCTGTTCTACCGCCGCAGTGTCGGGAGCGAATTCAAGCACGATTGACGTCAGTTGCCGATGCAAGCTTAGCAGTCGCTCTGCCAGACTGTCGCCTGACGAATGGCAAACACCGTTGGCGACATGAACGACTCGGGAACCATCGGCATCAATCAGCCCCCAACCAAGGTTCCGAAGACCGGGGTCGATCCCAATTACCCGCATCCGACAGCCCTGCTCTTGTTGCTTTTTTGTCGATTAGCACGAAAGGCGAACATCCGCCAGTCTTAGCTGTTCCGGGGTCAAAAGTCACAATCTTGCTGCAACCGCAGAAAAACTGGTTCGAATTCGCCGCCTGATCGCCCCAAAACGACATTCCTCTACGGAATTTTCTTTAATGTTAAAAGGCGCTTGAAGGCAATTCGCTGCTATGCAGAAAGCGCATGTTAGACATGCAGAAATCTCTATTGCCGAAAGTGAAGCGCAGACCTAATTGCGCCTCAAGACGCGAAACCGCGCCACATGAATTCTGAACTCAAGGACGACTGACATGACCGCTATCGACACGACCCGCCCGATGAACACCTCCGGCTTCGGCCACTTTGTTTCTTCGGCTATCGAAACCTTTTCCGCTTGGAACGACGCCCGCGTGACTCGCAAGGCGCTTTCGAAGCTGAGCAACCGCGAACTTGAAGATATCGGCCTGTGCCGTGGCGATATCGAAGACATCTTTCGCTGAGCGAACTCCATAACCTGCCAAAGGCCGCTCGATTTCGGGCGGCCTTTTGTTTTCTGGATGCGTTCTCGACCCGCTCGACGTGGGTCAATCTGGAATCTTAGTGAATGAAGGGCCGTATCTGCCCCGAAATCCAAAGTGTCACGGGGTCAGCCTTCATCGCGTATGCCCCCATCTTTTCGACGACTGTACCGCTTTGAAGCAACGCGACACGTTCAGCATATGCGGTAGGACCGAGCTGGGCGAATAGGAAGCCCTTGAACGCCAGCAAGGTCAGGAGGCAAAGGAACAGCCCGCGCAGCGGGAAGAGCGATGTCTGTCGCCGAGGACGCGCTACGATCAATCCATCATGGTTAACCGAGGTCACATAGCCCCGGGCCAACTTTCTGTGATGGCGATCAATACGCCGCAAACGCTGTCCAAACTGTATTTGCTTTGCATCCGACATAGCAGCCTCAGAGTCATGGCCCCCGCCAATTCCTCTGAGTATCCTGCGAAATATGGCAGGAATAGGGCATAGGCCCGGGTTCAAATCAACTTTGGGCCATCAGGACCAGCGGCGGCACAGTGTAAGTGTTGTCCACTCAACAATTTCTTCCCGGTGGACCAAATTGTATCCGTTTTGAACATAAACGTTCAGGACCTCGTCGGCCTGTTCATTCAAGATACCGGACAGGATCACGAATCCCCCTTCGCTGCTCGCCGCTGCAATCTGCGGAGCAAGGTCGATCAACGGTCCTTTCAGGATGTTCGCGAAGACCAAATCGTAAGGCGTTGAGGCGCGAAGCACATCGTGGTCCAGACCGGTCGCTTCCACACATCGAATCCGACCGGACAGACCGTTGGCCAAGACGTTCGCCTCAGCGACGTCCACTGCGACCTCGTCGATGTCACTTGCCAGAATTGTCCCGGGGAAGATTTTTGCGGCGGCCATCGCCAGCACAGCGGTTCCGCAACCGATGTCAATGACGCTTTGGCCCACAAAACCCTTGTCGATCAGCCGGTCAAGCGCGCGCAGGCAACCCAATGTCGTGCCGTGGTGACCAGTTCCAAAGGCCATCGCCGCCTCGATCAGCAGCGGGACCGATCCGGACGGAACCCTTTCCGCATCGTGGCTGCCGTAAACGAAAAACCGGCCCGCTTCCACCGGTGAAAGCTCACGTTTGACCTGAGCCACCCAGTCGACCTCCGGAACCTCCGACACCAAGAACGCCTTGGCTCCGTGGATCGTGGCCAACAGCGCCAGGCCGGCTTCGTCCGGCGGTTCGACGAAATAGGCGCCGACCTCCCAAAGACCGGACCCATCCTCAATTTCAAAGACACCAACTCCTGTCGGCTCCGGCTGCAACAGTTCCATCGCCTCGGCGAGTTTGTTGGCTGCAGCCGAGCCAGGCAAGCTGGTCAGAGCGCTAAAGGTAGACATCGCGGGCTCCAATTGAGGGGCTATTCGGCGGGCGCGGGAAGGAATTTGGAGAAGACCGTTTCATTTCCGGGCTCGGGGTGGCGCGGGATCATGAGTGAAAGCGCCAGAGAAACCGCGGCCATTCCTGCGGCAAGGGTAAAGACGCTCCCGGGTGAGGTGACCCAGAGGTAACCGAGCAACGCCGGCAAGAAAACCGCTGCGATGTGGTTAATCGTGAATGCAACGGCTGCTGTCGGGGCAATGTCCTGAGGGTCGGCAATCTTCTGAAAATAGGTTTTCAAGGCGAACGCCAGAGCAAAGAACAAATGATCAATCACGTAGAGTATCGCGGCAAGGATCACACCCCAGCCAAAATAGAAGATGCCCCCGTAAGCAAGGAAAACAGCGATCAAGCCTACGTATTCAAAGTTGAGCGCGCGGCGTTCTCCCCAACGGCCAACGGCATGACCCATGACCGGTGCAAGCACCATGTTGGCCACGAAGTTCACTAGGAAGAGTGCCGTAAGCTGGTGCACTTCAAAGCCGAACCGCTCGACCATCATGAAGGCGGCGAAAACTACGAAAATCTGCCGACGCGCGCCGGACATGAATTGCAGTGCATAGTAAAGCCAGTAACGGCGTCGCAGGACGAATGTCTTGAGTTGCGGCGTCGGCGCTTCGAATTGTGGGTAGGCCAAGAAGCAAAAGATCGCGACTGCCGCAGTGAAGCCGCCCGAAACGAGATACACGAAGTTGTAGGACAGATCGAAGGCCTTCCAAGTGACAACAAGTAGGCCATAGGACAACAAGGACGCCGCTGACCCAATGCCAACGATCCAGCCCAAGACCTGTGGCGCTCGGGATTTGTCCAGCCATTGCAATTGCAGCGATTGGTTGACCGTTTCGAAGTAGTGGAAGCCGATCGACGAGAGCATCGTGACAGTCAGCAGACCCGCGAATGATGGAAACCACGCGGTCACGGCAGTGGCAAGACCGAGCATTAGAAGTGCCACGATTCCAATTACTTGCTCTCGAAAAAAGATGATGAGCGCAATCACACCGACAGCCAGAAAGCCAGGGATTTCTCTGACCGAATGCAGCCAGCCAATCTCGACTCCGGTAAAACCCGCCTCCTCGATGACGAAGTTATTGAGAAGCGCCGACCAAGTGTTGAAGGCAACGGGCATCGCGAAGGCAAAAAGGAACAGCAGCGCAACGGGTCTTCGCCACGCCGGCATCTCGAGGGCTGTTTCGGTTCCAACAATGCGCACTGCATCGGCATATTCGCAAAACCAAAGCGTGGCGAGATCTAAAACACATTCGCCGTATCGAATGCGATCTGATCTGGATCAAGGACACCGCAAACCTTTCTGGGTACCGGATGGCAAAATCAGTGGAGCTTCCCAATGGACATCCTGCCCCTCGTAGATCGAATAGGAGAGGCGCCTGCTGCGGCTCTGTTTGGGTTGATCACAGGCGTGATCTTTGGCGTCGCAGCGCAGCGGTCGTCGTTCTGCCTTCGGGCAGCGACGGTGGAATTCGCGCGAGGGCAGATGGGACCGAGGGTTTCGGTGTGGCTGCTCACCTTTTCAACGGCCCTGGTTTGGGTGCAGGCTGCCGAGTTGGCAGGCTTCATGCGATCATCCGAGGCGCGCATGATGGCAGTAACGGGGTCGTGGTCCGGCGCAATTTTGGGCGGTCTCATCTTTGGCGTCGGGATGGTGCTGGCTCGGGGCTGCTCGGGGCGGCTGTTGGTTCTTGCGGCGACCGGAAACCTCCGCTCACTGATCTCTGGCCTGATTTTTGCGGTTGTTGCGCAGATGTCTCTCGGTGGCTGGTTGGCGCCGTACCGCGACAGCATCGCGGCGATGTGGGTGACCCCAGACGGGCGAAATATAAACATTATCAAAGCCTTGGGCCTACCCAACGGCACGGGACTTGTGATCGGACTGACGCTCGCACTGCTGGCGATCGTGCTGGCAATGCGCAACAGAATGCCCATCAACAAATTGGTGTTCGCCTCCGGGGTTGGTTTTGCGGTGGCGGTTGGCTGGGTGCTGACCTATGCGCTGGCTCAGGTCGCATTTGAACCGGTTCAGGTCGAAAGCGCCACCTTCACCGGCCCGTCAGCCAATACGCTCATGTTCTTACTGGACCGGAACGCCGTACTGGAATTCGACATTGGTTTGGTGCCGGGTGTCTTTATCGGTGCGTTCTTTGCCTCCATCTTGGCAAAAGAGTTTTCTTTTCAAGGGTTTCAAGATGCCGACAACATGAAGCGCGCGATGATTGGCGCGGCCTTGATGGGGTTTGGCGGTATGCTGGCGGGCGGCTGCGCGATCGGGGCTGGTGTGACCGGCGGATCGATTTTCGTGGCAACGGCTTGGGTTGCTCTGACGGCAATGTGGGTCGGGGCAATGGCGACGGATTTTGTTATTGACCAGCCGGGCCAGAAAGCCCCCGCCTGAGCCATTCTTTAACGTGTTGGCTAAAGGTCTGCTTAGGTCTTGCAAGCATTCTTTAAAGAATCCGACGCGTTAGCGCAGCGGATAGCGGGCCAGTTCGTCGTGAACTGCGCCTGACCGCATCAGGGTCGAGCGGAATAGCACGACCTCTGTGACGCTGAAGGCGGGCACCGCGAAATCCGAATGTGCCAGAAGCCAAGCCCGCAGCCGCTCCATCTCGGTCGCCGTGGGTCTGTGAGGGAAGCGCGCCAGTGTGACGTGCGGACGAAATCGCTGTCGGTCGAGCATTATGCCCGCGCCATGCAGGATGCTCCGGATCTTTCGGTGCAACGCATCAAGCGCAGTGTTCGCCTGAACGTTGGCTACCAGAACCTTGGGATCGTTGCCGCCAAAAGTTTCAACCCCCGCCAACCGCATATCGAAAGGCGGTCTCGAAAGAGACAACAGCGCGTGGTGCACGTTCTCGACCACTTCCGCGGGCTGTTCATTCAAGAACGCAAGTGTCAGGTGCAGATTCTCAGGCGCAGACAGCTTGCCCACCGGCACGTCGGCCTGAAGGTCGGAGATCGCATCCCGGGCATCGTCGGGCAGATCAATCGCGATGAACGTGCGCATCGTTAATCCTGAAGTTTGTCCGCTGACACGGCGCGCGCCGCCCTCAACTGCGGACCGGTGGAAGAGTCTAGCCTGTTGAGTCCCTGTTTGGTCAATTCCTGAACAAGCGCTTTTGCATTGATGGACTGGACGGAGCATCCTGTGTTCAGCGCCAGCGCCGCGGCAGTGCCGGTGGCCCGATGCGTTGCGATGCATTGCGGCCTGCCGCGCACGGATGCAAAGGCAACCGGATCCGCGGAAAGAATGCGCCCGGCAAACATCAGGTTCGACACATTCGCCGGGGACAAGGATCGGAACGGTATCGTGTAATGACTGCCCCCCACGGCATCCCGGGACAAATGGCCATGACGCCGCCGACTTTGCTTGTGGCTTCGAGCAAGGTGACACTGAGCCCTTCGCGGCCTGAAGCGACTGCTGCGCCGAAGCCCGCCGTTCCGCCCCCTACGACAAGGACCTCCGTCTCTTCCAGCCGATCAGTCATAGCCTCCTCCGAGCATATCCGAACTTCGATCAACCAATCGTCAGAACACCATTTCCGTTGACGGAAATTTGCGTGTCGAGTCCCGAATGAACCTTCGTCAATAGCGAGGAACACCGAATTGCCTGCACCTCCTAGTAGAAACTCTGCGGGTCGATGTCGATCTGAAGCCGCAGGTTGGTCGGCAGGCGGAATTGTGCGACCCATTTCTGCAGTGCTGCCTGCAGCGGTGCGGATTTATCAGCTTTGACCAGAAGTCGAACGCGATGTCGGCCGCGAATGCGGGCAATGGGTGCTGGGGCCGGCCCAAAGACCTGCGCGCCAATCGCGCGCAAGGGCGCGTCGCGCCGCGCCATCTGGCCGCCCAGATCAAAGACCTCCTGCACGTTCGGAGAGGACAGGACAATACCTGCCATACGGCCATAGGGCGGCACACCTGCGGCCTGCCTTTCGGCAGCTTCAGCCCGCCAGAAGCCTTCCTCATCCCCGGCAAGGATAGCTCGGATAACCGGATGCTCCGGCTGATAGGTCTGCAACAGTGCGGCGCCCTTCCTGGTTGATCGCCCTGCCCGGCCCGCGACCTGTCGCATCAGCTGGAACGTGCGCTCTGCCGCGCGCAGATCGGATCCCTGCAAGCCAAGGTCGGCATCGATCACCCCAACAAGCGTGAGCAGTGGAAAGTTGTGGCCCTTGGCCACAAGCTGCGTGCCGATGATGATATCCGCGCCGCCTTGGGCGATGGCGACGATCTGTTCCTTGAGCGCACGCGCCGAACCAAAAAGGTCTGACGACAGCACCGCGACGCGGGCGTCGGGGAAGAGTTCGGCCACCTCCTCGGCCAGTCGTTCGACGCCGGGGCCGACGGGGGCAAGGCGATCCTCGGCCTCGCAATGCGGGCATTTCGACGGCATTGGTTTGGTTTCGCCGCACTGGTGGCAGACGAGGCGTTTCAGAAAGCGGTGTTCGACCATCCGTGCGTCGCAATGGTCGCAACCTATCTGGTGTCCGCAGGCGCGGCAGATGGTGACGGGCGCGTAGCCGCGGCGGTTCAGGAAGAGAAGCGATTGTTCTTTCCGTTCGATGCGCTTCTGGACTTCGGCCTTCAGAGTCGGGGAAATCCAGCGGTTGCCGGGCAAGGCTTCGTCCCGCATGTCGATTGCCGCCATATCCGGTAATTCGGCATCCCCGAAGCGACTGGTCAGTTCGAGCTTTTCGTACTTTCCGGCCTCGGCATTCACCCAGCTTTCAAGGCTGGGCGTAGCTGAGGCAAGGATCACCTGCGCCGAACAGATCGACGCACGCAAGACCGCCATGTCGCGGGCAGAATAAACGACCCCGTCCTCTTGCTTGTAGGAGGTGTCGTGTTCCTCGTCGACGACAATCAGGCCAAGGTCGCGGAATGGCAGGTAAAGCGCCGAGCGCGCGCCAACCACCATCTGGGCACCACCTTCGCCGACCATGCGCCAGACGCGACGGCGTTCAGTCATCGTGACGCCGGAATGCCATTCGGCGGGCATTGCGCCGAACCGTGCCTCGACCCTGGTCAGGAATTCGGCAGTCAGCGCGATTTCGGGGAGCAGCACCAGCGCCTGACGGTTCTGCGCAAGGCATTCAGCGACCGCTTCGAGATAGACCTCTGTCTTGCCTGATCCGGTCACGCCTTTGAGCAACGTCGTGCCATAGCTGCCAGAGGCGACCTTGGCGCGCAGAAGCGCGGCGGCGCGGGCCTGATCTTGGGCAAGGTCCTTTCCGCCCCGATCCGGGTCCATCGCGGGGTAGGGCAAATCGCGGGGGCTTGCCTCTTCGCGAACCGCGCCCTGTTTCACGAGGCCCTTGATGACACTTGAAGACACGCCGGCCGTTTCGGCAAGCTCCCCAAGGGTGAACGAAAGCCCACCATAATCTCGCAGCACCGCCAGAACGCGCTTGCGGGCGTCGGTTTCGCGGTCGGGCGCGCCTGTCCCCAGCCGGTAAACGGTGCGCATCGATGGTGGATCGCCAAGGCCGGGGGACCGTGTGGCAAGGCGTAGCATGGCGGGCATCGGCGTGAGCGTATAGTCGGCGACGCGGGTCAGAAACTGCTGCATTTCCTCACGCATGGGCACGGCATCGAGCACGCGGATCACCGAACGGATCTTCGAACGATCGAAGTCGCCCCGCCCCGGCCCCCAGACGACCCCCTGCACCTTGCGGGGGCCTAGTGGCACTTCGACGAAAGCGCCGGCCATGCAACCGCCTTCGGGTGCCTTGTAATCCAAAAGCCGGTCGAGCGGCTGCGTCGTCAGCACGCCAACCAGTTCGCCTTCGTCAAAGAATCCCGGAGTACCCATCCTGATAGGTTTGCCCGTTTGGGCTTTCGGGGCCAAGCCCCTTGCGCTAGAAGATGCGTGAATGACACCCAAAGGGGATGAGCCTGATGAGATTTTTCGTAGACACCGCCGATGTGGACGCGATCCGCGAGTTGAACGAGCTAGGTATGGTGGACGGCGTAACCACCAACCCGTCGCTGATCATGAAGTCGGGCCGCGACATCAAGGAAGTCACGAAAGAGATCTGCGACATGGTCGACGGGCCGGTATCGGCGGAAACCGTGGCTCTGGATGCCGAAGGCATGATCGCGGAGGGCCGCGAACTGGCCAAGATCGCCGACAACATCGCAATCAAGGTGCCGCTGACATGGGCCGGGCTCAAGGCCTGCAAGGTGCTGTCGGACGAAGGCCGGATGGTCAACGTGACGCTGTGTTTCAGCGCCAATCAGGCGCTTCTGGCGGCCAAGGCGGGCGCGACGTTCATCTCTCCATTCATCGGGCGGCTGGATGACATCAACCTTGACGGGATGGAGTTGATCGCCGAGATCCGTCAGATCTACGACAATTACGGGTTTGAAACCGCGATTCTCGCCGCCTCGATCCGGTCAGCCAACCACATGAAGGAAGCGGCGCTGATCGGTGCGGATGTAGCGACCGCACCGCCTGCCGTGATCAAGGCGATGGCCAGCCATGTTCTGACCGACAAGGGGCTGGAAGGCTTCCTAAAGGATTGGGCAAAGACCGGGCAGAAGATCCTCTGACAGCGGCACCATCCAGTTAAGGCCAGTCTCATCCACGGACATAGACTGCGCGCTGTGGTCGCGTCAGGGGTCTAGTTGCATGGCCGGGTCCGATCCAATTGGGTTCTGCACTTGCCCGGCAACCGCGCGCATGAGGCAAAGGCTACGTCAGTCGAAGGCGGGACCGAGACCGCATGAGGCCCCAAAGACATCGTCGGGGCATTGGGTCGGCGCATCAACCTTTCAAAAGGAGAAGATCCGTCGTGGGGCTGGTCTCCGCCATGGTGAAAGCTGAGCAAGACCAATCCCGTTTGGCATGCCCTTGATGCCAGACGAGGTGCCAAGGGGACTGTGGCGCGACGGACGCGATTGACAGAGTTTGGTGACTGATGGCCGCCAAGGGTCTGGACGCCGGGCAGTTCCAGAGGGCAAAAGGTGGCAAGAAACAAAAGAAAAACCCGGCCAGGTACGGGCGAGGGACTAGCATGAGCAATACGACTGCCGCGATGATCGACAACCTGCGCGAAAAGATCATCGCAGATCCGGATGTGATCCTTGACGACCGTGACGTGATGCGGGCGCTCATCGCTGCCGGCGAAAGCGGGCTGGCGAATAATATCGTCGATCTTCGCGGCATCGCGCTTGAACGGATGGAATCCCGGCTGGACCGGCTTGAAGACACCCATCGCAGTGTGATCGCGGCGGCATATGAAAACCTGGCTGGCACCAATCAGGTTCACCGGGCCCTGTTGCGGCTGCTCGAGCCGACCGATTTCGCGACATTCCTGCGCGATCTGGGCGGCGACGTCGCCGACATCTTGCGGGTTGATTCCGCGAAACTGGTTCTTGAAACCTTGCGCGACGAAGAGGACGACACCGTTTCAAGGCTGGAGGGCGTTCTTGTCACCGCCGAGCCGGGCTTTGTTGACAGCTACCTGACGCTAGGACGCAATGTGCCGGTGCGCCCCGTCGTGTTGCGCCAAGTGCAGCCAGACAATGATGTCATCTATGGCGACACGAAGGACTGGATTCGCTCCGAGGCCTGTCTCAAACTTGACTTCGGCCCGGGGCGCTTGCCCGGGATGCTGGTTCTGGGAGCTGAAGACCCCCATCAGTTCAAGCCGACCCAAGGCACCGATCTGCTTACGTTTTTCGCTGGTGTCTTCGAGCGGACCATGCGGCGCTGGCTGGCGTGATCCAGATATCATCAGCCGTCAGTGACGCGCTGGAGAATTGGCTGGCCGCTCAGAAAGCACTGAAGGGCGCGGCCAAAAATACACTGACAGCCTATCGCACCGATCTCTTGGGCTATCTGGCCTTTATCACCGGGCACTTTGGCGATGCAACGGGGCTGGCTCCGCTAAAGAAAGCCTCGACCTCGGACATGCGGGCCTGGATGGCACATGAGCGGGCGCGCGGCGTTTCTGCACGATCACTTGCACGCTCCCTTTCGGCGGTGAAAGGTTTCTACCGCTGGTTGGCCGAGCGCGAGGATTTCGATCCAACCGCGGTTCTGTCAGTGCGTTCCCCCAAATTCCAGCGCAAACTGCCGAGACCCCTTGCCGTGGATGCGGCCCAAGCAATGATAGAAACGGTCGAATTGCAAACGACCAGGGACTGGATCGCGGCGCGCGATGC
>JAHEAO010000016.1:23442-50472 GCA_024642725.1 Paracoccaceae bacterium
CGATTTCCTTGCCCGCGGTTCGGCCAGAATGAACCTTGCGGGCCTAGCCCTGTCGGCTCTGGGCAACATCCGAAAGATCGCGATGTTTTCTCGTCCGGTTCATCACCAAGTAGAAGAGCGCCACACCACATAGAAATGCCGCGAGACCCACGGTCGACATAATTGCAAGCGGGCTCCAAGCCATGATCTATCCTTCCCAAATAGTTAATTTTCTAATGACTTAGCTGTGAATTGGGGCAAATTTGCGTCCTGTTCCCAGCTCCAGCTATCTGTCTGAAGCTTCGGATCTTGACCAATCGCTCAGCAGCCCTTTCGACCAATTCGCACGCCGCAACAATCTGGTTTGCGAATATCAGTCCCGCTAGCGCGACTACAGGTTGCTTAACAGGCGAGGTTCCGCCTAGAAGAACGGATGACCCTTCAGACCCGCGCGCTTTTTGTCCACCTTCTGACCGCCAGTGGAGCGGTCTTTGCGATGCTGGCGATGCTGGCTGCTGTCGATCACAAGTGGAGCATGATGTTTCTCTGGCTGGTCGTGGCCTTCTTCGTCGATGGAATAGATGGGCCTCTGGCGCGCAAATACGACGTCAAGGTCAATGCGCCGACCTTTGACGGCGTGCTTCTGGACCTAATCATCGACTACCTGACCTATGTCTTCGTTCCAGCCTATGCACTGTTCAAATCCGGCCTGCTGCCCGGCTGGACCGGCTGGATCGCCATCATCGTGATCACTTTCACAAGCGCCATGTATTTCGCCGACACCCGCATGAAGACAAAGGATAACTCGTTCTCCGGCTTTCCTGGGTGCTGGAACATGGTGGCGCTGGTTCTGTTCGCATTGTCACCGAATTTCTGGGTCTCGCTGGGCATTGTCGTGGTTCTCGCCGGCGCCATGTTCGTGCCGCTCAAATTCATCCACCCGGTCCGGACGGAACGCTGGCGCGGGCTATCGCTGCCGATGGCTTTCGCCTGGACCTTTTTTGCAGGTTGGGCCGCCTGGGTTGATTTCGATGCACAAAGCTGGGCGCATTGGGGTCTGGTTGTCACGTCGCTCTACCTCGTCTTCGCGGGGATTGCACAGCAGCTGATCCCAACCGGCGACGACTGAGATCCAATCAGACGCGGGTCAGGACGACGCCGCCAACGATCAGTGCGGCAGCGACAGCTTTGCCCCGGTTCATTTGTTCACCGAAAAGGGCCCAACCAATCAGCACGGCAAAAAGTATCGAAGTTTCACGCAGGGCCGTCACCAGCGCGATCGGAGCAATTGTCATCGCCCAAACCGCAATGGCATAGGCGCCGTAAGAGCCGACAGATGCCAGAGAACCGAGCACCCAAGCCCGGCGATCGGCCCGCAGAACCGCTGTGCCGCGGAGCGCAAGGCAAATTGGCAGGAACAGGGTAGCGTCTAAAACAAAGAGCCAGGCCACGTAGGTAACGGCATCGCCTGAAACCCTCGCACCAAGGCCGTCCACCAGCGAATAACCCGCCGTCGCCATGGCCGAACCGAGAGCAAGCGGGACAAGGCGGCGGGATTCGCCGGAACGAAAGACACCATGTGCCATCAGCAGGATCCCGCAGCCAAGAACAAGAATGCCCGCGTATTCCAGCACTTCAACCCGGTCCGAAAGGGCGAGCGCGCCGATCAGCATGACCATGAGCGGCGCAGCACCCCGGGCAATCGGATAGACCCGGGAAAGATCGCCATTGTCATAAGCAAAGGCAAGAAAGAGCTTGTAGACCGAATGAAAGACCCCCGATGCGATGAGCCAAAGCCAGACTTGGCCTTCAGGCAAGGCGCGGGTCGAGGCTATCGCGGCGCCGATGCCACCCTGGACCAGCGTCAGGATCAGCATCGAGGTCAGCTTTGACGTTCCGAGTTTGATCAGCGCGTTCCAGCCTGCATGCAGAAAGGCCGCGAAAAGCACCGCCACGAATACGCCGAAAGTCATGTCTTACCCAACCTGCCTGCTGTCCCGCCACCAAAGCCTGCGGCCTTTCGGACCGCAAGAGTTAACTCGAAGCTGCGGGCGACTTGAAGCTCTCGGCCGGGACGTCGGTCAACAGATGCTAGGGAAGCCATCAACCGGCTGATTCCGTTGGAGCGGCTGCTTCGCAGCATCAGGCTGACGCGCATGGATGGAAGCGCGCCTATAATCTTCCGTTGGAAAAATATCCCCGCTGGAGGCCCCCCGGGTTACGCTGGCCGGATGTCAGAGCAGGAGCGAGGCCGCGCCTTCAAGCCTGAGGAGCGCAACCTTGGTTTCGATACCGCCCGGTGCCGAAAAACCGCCAAGGCCGTCCGCAGCCAGAACGCGGTGACATGGAATCAGGATCGCGATTGGATTGGCTCCGCAGGCTTGGCCTGCTGCCTGTGCCGAGATTCTTAAATCACGCGCGAGATCGCCATAGGTGCGGGTCTCGCCATAAGGAATCGCGATGAGCGTATCGAGGAAGGATCGCTGAAATGGTGAGACCTTTGGGCAAAGCGGCAGATCAAAGCTCTGCCGCTGCCCGGCAAAATATTCTGCGAGTTGCTGTGCGGCCATATTCAGCGCTGGCGTATCGTCGTGGCCGTCGCCGTTCCAGCCAAGGCGTACGATCGCGCCATCAACTTCGTCCAGTGTCAGCGGGCCAACCGGACTTTGCAAGGTCAGGCTGGCCCTGGCGGTCATCCCAGAGCTTCGTTGCAGCGCTGGCAGACGCCTGCGTGTCTATGGGTCCCGACATCGGGCAGGATTTTCCAGCAGCGCTGGCATTTCTCGCCGTCGGCCTTTTCAAAGACTACTCCGATACCGTCGATTTCCGGCAGCCGGAAGGCCTCTGCCGGCATCGGATCAGCGGACAAAGTCAGATCCGAAGTGATGCAGAGGTCAGCGAAAGGAAGCGACCGCGCTGCGGCGAGCACATCCTTGTCCTCGACATGGACCACCGGGGCAGCTTCCAGTGAGGCCCCGATGACCTTGTCCTGACGCTGGATCTCGAGTGCCGCCGTCACGACGCGGCGCACGCGCCGGATACCCGCCCATTTCGCTGCAAGGGGTTCATCCAGCCAGTCTGCCGGGGTTTCAGGCATATCGTGCAGATGTACCGAGCTTGTTTCACCTGGAAAGCGTTCAAGCCAGACCTCTTCCATCGTGAAGACGAGAATTGGCGCGAGCCACGTTGTGAGCCGGTGGAATAGAATCTCGAGGACAGTACGCGCGGCGCGGCGTTCGGCAGTGTCTCCGTCGCAATAAAGCACGTCCTTGCGGATATCGAAGTAAAAGGCCGAGAGATCCACCGTGGCAAAGGTGAAGAGATCCTTGAACACGCCCTGAAAGTCATAGGCTGCATAGCCGGTGCGGACTTTGTGGTCGAGTTCGGCAAGGCGATGCAGCACCCAGCGTTCAAGTTCCGGCATCTTGTCGGCACCGACCCGGTCAGCCTCGGAGAACCCGGACAGTGAACCGAGCAGGAAGCGCATGGTATTGCGCAGGCGGCGGTAGCTGTCGGCGGTGCCCTTGAGGATCTCGTCGCCGATGCGCTGGTCCGCCGTATAATCGGATTGCGCCACCCAAAGCCGCAAGATGTCGGCGCCGTATTGCTGGACGATCTTGGCGGGTTCGATGGTATTGCCGATGCTCTTGGACATCTTGTTGCCCTTGGCGTCGAGCGTGAATCCGTGCGTCAGCACCCCCCGGTAAGGCGCGCGCCCCTTGGTGCCGCAAGCCTGAAGCATCGAGGAATGGAACCAGCCGCGATGCTGGTCGGTGCCTTCAAGGTAAAGGTCGGCAATGCCATCGGCAGCGCCATCGGGCCGGTCGCGCAGCACGAAGGCATGGGTGGAACCGGAATCGAACCAAACGTCGAGCACATCCACAACCTGATCGTAGTCGTCGGCATTGACGAGGTTGCCCAGGAACCGCTGCTTGGCGCCCGCCGCATACCAACAGTCGGCGCCCTCGGCCTCGAAGGCGGCGGTGATACGCGCGTTGACCTCTGGATTGCGAAGCAGGAAGTCCGCATCGGTCGGCAGGGCGCCCTTCTTGACGAAGCAGGTCAGCGGCACGCCCCAGGCGCGCTGGCGGGACAGCACCCAGTCGGGCCGCGCCTCGATCATCGAATACAGGCGGTTGCGGCCTGTCTGCGGCGTCCATGTCACCAGTTTGTCGATCGAGGTCAGCGCACGTTCGCGGATCGTGGTGCCGTAGGTATCCTGCCCGTCGCCCACGGGTCGGTCGATGGCGGCGAACCATTGCGGCGTGTTGCGGTAGATGATCGGTGCCTTGGATCGCCATGAATGCGGGTAAGAGTGCTTGATCTTGCCGCGCGCCAGCAGGCCGCCGACCTCGATCAGCTTGTCGATCACTGTCTTGTTGGCATCACCCTCACCGCCTTTGCGATTTAGTATGTAAGTGCCGCCGAAGAAGGGCAGATCGGGGCGGAAAGAGCCATCATCCAGAACATTGTAGGTCAGCACCTGTTCCAGCATGCCGAGATCACGGTAAAGCTCGTATTCCTCCATCCCGTGGGATGGGGCGCAGTGGACGAAACCGGTACCTTCCTCGTCAGTTACGAAATCAGCAGTGCGGAAATCGCGCGGCTCGTCCCATTCGCCGCCGGAGCCTTCGGCGCCAGCGAGGGGGTGAGAAAGCGTCAGGCCCGAAAGCTCTTCGGTCGAGACAGCGCGCACCCGCCGATATTGGTCCTCTTCCAGCCGCGCCCGCGTGAACACGTCCTTGGCCAGCTTGTCGGCAAGCAGGAATCGGTCGCCGACATTGGCCCAACATTCATCCGGCGTGGCGGTCACTTCATAAAGGCCGTAGTCAAAGCCATCGCCAAAAACGACAGCCTTGTTTGACGGGAGTGTCCAAGGAGTCGTGGTCCAGATCACGACGTTTGCGCCTTCGAGTTCGCCTTTGGTTACCACCCGAAACTTCACCCAAACCGTGAAACTTTCCTTGTCGTGATACTCCACCTCGGCCTCGGCCAGCGCGGTCTTTTCCACCGGCGACCACATCACGGGCTTGGAGCCCTGATACAGCGTGCCGTTCATCAGGAATTTCATGAATTCCTCGGCGATCACGCGTTCGGCGTGGAAGTCCATCGTCAGGTAGGGATCGTTCCAGTTGCCGGTGACGCCGAGACGCTTGAATTCCTCGCGCTGGATGTCGATCCAGCCTTCCGCGAATTTGCGGCATTCCTGACGGAAGGCGACCGTATCCACCGCGTCCTTGTCCAGCCCCTTGGCGCGGTACTGTTCCTCGATCTTCCATTCGATCGGCAGGCCGTGACAGTCCCAGCCGGGGACATAACGGGCGTCCTTGCCCATCATCTGCTGGCTGCGCACGACCATATCCTTCAGGATCTTGTTCAGCGCATGGCCGATATGCAGGTGGCCGTTGGCGTAGGGGGGGCCATCGTGCAACGTGAAGGGCTCTCGCCCTTCCTTCTTGCGAAGACGGTCGTAGACGCCGATCGTTGCCCAGCGATCCAGCCAACCGGGTTCGCGGTTGGGCAGGCCCGCACGCATCGGGAAATCGGTGACGGGAAGGTTCAGCGTGTCTTTGTAGTCAGGCGTATCGGCGCACATCGCAGGCGTCCTTGATCAGAAATTGGATGAAGCGGAGGGTTCGGCGCGCGGTGCAGACGCCTTCGGCCGGCGGAGCTGAAGGGTCAGACCGCCGGGCTGATAATTCGAATGATGAACGCCAGTATCCACATCTTGGGCAGGCTTATAGGCTGCGTCTGCCGAAGGGTAAAGACTTGTCGTCGAAGCCCGCCATGGAATGTACATGCAAACACGGAACCGTCCGGTCGCTCGCAGCCCTTAGTCGGAAGCCTCAACCTAGCGTCTGCCAAAGAGACCCGTCAGCGCGCGCTGGACAAGACCGGTGACAGATGGGCGCTTGAGCCGGTTGAACGGCAGTGGGCGGCAGACCTCCACCGCAGCAATACCGACGCGGGCTGTCAGCGCGCCGTTGACAACACCTTCGCCGAAGCGCCGTGAAACCTTCGACAGAAGCCCTCCCCCTGCGACCGAGCCAACAAGGTCATCGCCCACGGCAACCGCGCCGGTCGCCACCAGATGGGTCATGACCGATCGCGTCAGGCGCCAGCCGCCAAGCGCACCGGATCGAGCGCCGTATATCTCGGCGATGCGGCGGATCATGCGGATATTGGCGGTCAGCGCCGTCACGACATCCGCGAGGGCAAGCGGAACAATCGCCGTTACCGTCGCCACCTGCCGTGCAGCCGCCTCGATCTCGCGTCTGGCAGCCGCATCAAGCGGACCAAGAAGATCTGTCTCCGTCAGGGCCAAAAGACCGTCCGCATCGAGAATCTCGTCGCGCCGCTCGGCCAATCTTTGCAGCGGCCATTTCATCTCGTCACGCCCGTGATACAGCCCAGCGATATGATCAGAAACGCGGCGCGCCGAAGCGAGATCCCCTGAAGCGATAGCAGCAGCGGCTTCTGCATGGACCTTGTCCAGGCGTTTGAGGCGAGCGAAGGCGGCCCATTCGCGCAGTATGATGGCAAGGCAGACCAGAAGGAATGCCCCCAAAAGCCCCAACGCGCCATAACCCAGATAAGTGTTGCGGGTGATAAGCCCGGTCACGAAATCCCATGCCCAGAGCGAGAGGCCAAAGGACAGGATGGCCAACAGGAGACTCCAGAACCAGCGACCCAGCCGCGAAGGGCGCCGTGCCGCGAAACTCGCCACGGTTTGCATGGCCTGGCCGGTGGGACGCTCGGTCAAATCCGGCACCGGCGGGGCGGTGGAAGGCGTCGCCTGTGGCGAGTCGTCGAGTTCGATCAGCACGGGGCCCTTCTTGTCGCTCATGCGGTTCCCCTTGCCCAAACCAGATGCACATCCGGCAGCCTGTCATCATTGTCTTCGCCATTGGTCAGCCGCTTCTCGTAGAAGCCCTGCTTGACGTAGAACCCACGGGCCGCGGAATTGGCCTGATGCGTCCAAAGCTCAAGCCGGTCAGTCCGCGCCTTGGCATGCTCGATCAGGCTTCGGCCCAGTCCTTGCCCGACGGCTTCCGGCGCAAGATAGAGCGCCTGCACGATTTTCCCGGACAAAGCGATGAAACCGAGCACCCGGAACCGTCGGCGCGCGAGCGTCACCTCAGTCCGACGCAAGAGCAGCCGGGCTGCTGCACGGTCCTGGTGCGGAGTGCTTGCGGATGGAATCCAGCCCGCTTCTTGCCGCCAGTGGCCCAAGATTCCGGCAATCGGCGTAGCGTGGCGCCGCGCCGCAGGTGTAAGCACCACCGTCACAGCCGGTCCCCCAGAAGAAACTCGGCAGCCTTGTCGAGCCGAATATGCGGCGGGCCTTCACCTTGCTTCAGTGTCAGGTGCGCAGGCGCGAAATTCATTACCTGGTAGTCCTCGTCCAGCCATTTTTCCGCACCCTCGCGGGCCGGACCAAGAAGTCGAGCCGGATCTTCGGGAAGATTTCCGGGGAAGAAAGCGGCCTGTTTGCCATTCATCAAGGTGCCCCGGACGCAGTCAATCTTGCGGCCGTCATGTTCGATGCTTTCCTCGACGGTCGCGCGGATCGCTGCGATCGACATCGCGGCGGTCTGAGCTCCGGAGAAATCGGCACGTGACTTGGCATCCTTGACCAGTGCTTCCATGATTGCGGTCAGGCGGGGATGCTGCCTGTGGTGCAGGTGATCGGCCTTGGTCGCGGCAAAGAGGATCCGTTCCACCCGTTTGCCAAGGAACAATTGCGACAGGAAAGCATTGCGCCCGGGTCGGAACGCGCCGAGAATCTCTGCCATGGCGCGGCGCAGATCCTCGGTGGCTTTCGGACCGGAATGAATGGCCCCCAAGGCATCTACCAGCACAACCTGTCGGTCGATACGAGAAAAATGATCGCGGAAGAAGGGTTTGACGACCTGCCGTTTATAGGCTTCGTAACGCCGTTCCATCTCACGCCAGAGCGTACCACGTCCGCTGGTTGCAGGTTTCGGAAGCGGCGCGAATGTCAGAACCGGGGAGCCGGCCAGATCACCGGGCAGAAGGAAGCGACCCGGGGTGCAGTCGGAAAAACCAGCCTCGCGCGCGGCCCGAAGGTAGTCGGCAAAGCTTGTGGCCAAGGATTTTGCGGTCGGCTCGTCGAGGCGTGCCGCAGCGTCCGTTGACAATGAAAGCGCGTGAAACGCCGCGCCGACTTCGCGCTTCTCGAGGCGGCCCAGCGTTTCGGCCGCCCATTCAGCGTAGCCCTTATCCAAAAGCGCGAGATCAAGCAGCCATTCGCCGGGATAGTCGATGATGTCGATATGCATCGTCCTGGGCCCCGAGAAAGCGCCGACAATGCCACCAGGCTGGACCCGGAGCGACAGCCTGAGTTCGCTCACTGACCGCGTCGAGTCGGGCCAGCGCGGTTCAGCCGAGGTCAATGCGCCGAGATGTGCCTCGTAGTCGAAGCGAGGCACGGTATCGTCGGGCTGTGGCTGCAGATAGGCTGTGCGGATGCGGCCGTTTGCGGCGGCGGCAAGTTGTGGCATCCGACCCCGGTCGATCAGGTTTGCGACAAGCGAGGTGATGAACACGGTCTTGCCAGCACGGCTGAGGCCAGTGACACCCAGCCTGATGACAGGCTCGAAAAAGGCCTCGCTGACCGTATCCTGCGCAGC
Source organism: Paracoccaceae bacterium (assembly GCA_024642725.1). Classification (GTDB taxonomy): domain Bacteria; phylum Pseudomonadota; class Alphaproteobacteria; order Rhodobacterales; family Rhodobacteraceae; genus JAHEAO01. Next base: position 32,076 of record JAHEAO010000016.1, read on the forward strand.
CTCGACGCTTCGCGTCAGGCGGTCGGCGATGTCGCTAAATACCAAGTGCCTTGCCCTCATTTGCCTCGCTCAGAACATAAGCGGCGCGGGCGGCGACTGCTAGGGGGCACAATTACCGGATGCCAGCGTCCCAAGTGCGGGGCCTCGTTCCGGCAAGCATCCCGCTGCGTCCCTGTCAGGGATGATTGCCGACAAGCAATTGGCCCGCCTCTCTGGCTGCTCCCAGAAAGGCCCGGCAGCGAGCGTATCGATTGGCGCCGAATGCGATGATCGGGCCTGAGTGCGCAGATCTGCACGGATTGCCAATGGCCACGCTGCGGGCTAATCGGGCAACATGCCACGCTATGCCCTGAAGATAGAATATGATGGAACCTCCTTTGCCGGCTGGCAAAGGCAGAAGGACCAGCCTTCTGTTCAGCAGGCCGTCGAGGACGCGTTGGCCCGGCTGGAGCCCGCGGTACCGTCAATTGCCGCAGCCGGGCGTACCGATGCGGGTGTACATGCCTGGGGACAGGTCGCGCATTGCGAGATGAGCCGTGACTGGGACCCGTTCCGGCTGTCTGAGGCGCTGAACTTTCACCTCAAACCCATGCCGGTGGCGATTGTCGCGCTGGCCCGGATACCGGACGATTTCCATGCGCGGTTCTCGGCAGTCGAAAGGCGCTACGAATTCAGACTGATTTCGCGGCGGGCACCCGTTGTGCATGATCGGGGACGGGTCTGGCAGGTTGGCCATGCTCTGGCGTTGGCACCAATGCAGGCGGCGGCAACGCATTTGCTGGGAAAGCATGACTTCACCACCTTCCGGTCGTCAGAATGCCAGGCCAAAAGCCCAGTCAAGACGCTGGATGAACTGCATATCGAGGAGAAGGAATATCCAGGCGGGCGGGAGTTCCGGTTTCGACTGCGGGCGCGGAGTTTCCTGCACAATCAGGTACGCAGTTTCGTAGGCTCGCTGGAACGCGTCGGCGCAGGGGCTTGGACACCTGATGATCTGAAGGCAGCGCTCGAGGCCCGCGACCGCGCTGCCTGCGGCCCCGTCTGCCCGCCACAGGGGTTATATCTGGCCGGAGTCGGCTATGAGGCCGACCCGTTCCTCTGAATAACGTGCCAGCGTCCACGATCCGGAAACAGGTTATTTCCATTGAAATGCGTGACTTTCCCCGATTGTGGCGCGACTTCGACAACCCCTGCCGCAAAGGTCCTGATTGCGCCTTCTTTGCGCCCCGAATCGCTGGCAGAACAGCATCAACACCGATTAGGGGAGAAGCCCAAATGGAATTCACGATGATCACATTCGACCAGCTCGCCCTAGCTGCGATGGCCTGTATTGCGCTCCGCGAAGCCATGATCATGTTGTTGCCCGACGAGATTGCCGGACCCGGCGGCTGGTTGATCGATACTGGCGAAGAAGAAGCCTGATCGGATCGGGCAAGACCGCCTGACGGTTATTGCTGCGCCAGATGTAAGAAACCCGGTCCGAGGCCGGGTTTCTACTTTTTTGGGCAGGAGTTATTCCAGCCGCGCAGGGAAGCCATCGGCGCGAAGGTCGGTGCCCAGCACGTCTTCCAGCAGCTTCACGATCTGCGTTGACTGCGCCTGACCACCGTAAGCCGCACGGCCCTTGACGAAGGTCTGGTTGGTAAGACCCGCCAGATCCAGTGGAACGCCGAATTCACGGCCGAAGCCCATGGCGAACCCTAGGTCCTTGAGCGCGAGGTCCATAGTGAACGCAATATCGTAGCTGCCATTCAGAATGAGCTGACCCTCAGTCTCGTGGACAAAGCTGGAACCCGAAGACGCGGCGATGGCTTTCCATGCCTGCCCAAGGTCAAGTCCGCCCTTCTTGGCCAGCATCAGCGCCTCGCCGTCAGCTACGAGGTGGATGAAGGCCAGCATGTTGGTGATGACCTTGATGATCGCGGCCGACCCCAGCGGCCCCATGTGAAATATCTCGCCGCCCATCGCCTGAAGCGCCGGGTGGTGCAGGTCGAAGAGGTCCTTGTCGCCGCCTGCCAGCACAGTGATCTTGCCCTGAGCGGCAAGGTGCACGCCGCCGGTAACTGGCGCCTCCATCACGCGAACACCCTTCTCTTGCGCGATCGCAGCAAGACGCAGGATATCGTCGCGGCCCAGGGTCGAGGTTTCGATCCAGGTACTGCCGGGCTTCAGTGTGGTCAGGACTTGTCTGAGAACGGCCTCGGATACCGCCGGCGACGGCAGGCAGGTGATGACAGTGTCGACCTCTGCCGCGAGTTCAGCAGGCGTGCCCGCCCAAGTGCCGCCCGCCGCGACATGCCTGTCGGCGAGCTTGCGGTCTCGATCGTGGACCGTGACCTCGAAGCCGTTGGCAAGAAGGCTGGCCGCCAGATGGCCACCGAGATTGCCAAGGCCGATGTATCCGTAGCGCATGAGTTGTTCCTAGAAATGGATGTTATATTTGGCGCGAATGGCGCGGTCGGTAAGCGGATCGATGGATGGCGTCCATTCCGAGAGAATTCTTGCCATCCTCTCGCGCGCACGAGGAAGAAGGTCGGGTTTGCCCACCTCAGCCCATTCCTTGGGCGACAGACGGTCGGCAACTGCGGGGTAGATATATTCCGTCTGCATCAGCGAGAGTGTCTGGTCAGAGCCGAGGTAGTGCCCGGGCCCGCCAAGGCAGACCGCCTTCATCGCTTCGATGCTGACGCTGTCCTCTGTGACGTCGATGCCGCGAACGCAACGAAGCACTTGCCCCAGCAGGTCATCGCCCAGAACAAGGCTTTCCATGCAGAAGCCGAGCAGCGAGGCGTGCATGCCGACGGCTTCGTAAATCATGTTTAGCCCCGACAGACCCGCCATGACGTTGGAGATCGCCTGTTCCCAGCCTGCTTGCATATCCGGCATCTTGGCATCGGCGATACCAGCGGCAGCGCCGCCCGGCAGACCGTAGAAATGGTGCATCTGAGCGCATCCCGCTGTCAGAAGCGCCTGTTCACCTGACCCGCCTGACATCGCACCAGAGCGCAGGTCGCTGACGAAAGGCCAGGTCCCGAAGATCGCCGGGTGCCCGGGGGCCATGGCGTTCACATAGACGACCCCCATCAGGCATTCGGCGACGGCCTGGACGATGGCGAGCGCCAATGGCGCGGGGGCCGTCGCGCCCGCCTGTCCCGCCGACAGCAACAGCACTGGCATTCCTGCGCGGATGCAGTGTTCCATTGTCTCGCAACTTTCTTCCGCGAATTTCATTGGCGGGACGACGAAACAGTTGGAATTGGAAACGAAAGGCCGCGCGCGCCATGCAGCCTCGTCACCAGCAACCATGTGTATCAGATCCATACAACCCGCGACGTGATGCGGTTCCGAGAAAGACGTACCGACATGTTTGCTCGTCCCGGCGAGCGAGCCGTAGAGCGTATTGACGTCCATGTCGAAATTGTTCGTCACGTCCCGGCAAACCATCGGTCGCTGGAAGAAATGGACGTTGTCGAGGTGCTGCACGAGCTTGGCGGCCATGTGCAGGTCTTTGGCGGTTGACTCCCTGTATTCATTCCTTTCGGTATCGACGATATGAACGGCCGCGCCCGCAGTGCCATAGTGGACACGGGTACCCGACAGCAGCATGTCGTGCTTTGGATCGCGGCCGAAAAGAGTGAGATCGCGACAGGCGACCGCGAGCATATCTTCGACCAGCGCGCGCGGCACACGGATGCGGCGATCTTCGCCCATGATACAGCCCGCGTTGGTCAGAATCTTCTCACCCGTTGGCGGCACAGAACCGAAGCCGATAGTTTCAAGCGCATCGAGAGCCGCTTCATGGATACGCTGAACAGAGGCTTCTGACAGCGGCTTGTACTGGCCGCCTTCCAATCCGGCGCGCACTGGGCGTTTGTCTTGCGCAAGCGGCGCTGCGCGCATCGCGCGGCGGGCTTCGCGGCCGCCAGAGCGGCGGGATTTGTGATCTGGTTCGGCGTTCATCTGGAGTCTCCCGGTCAGGCCCGCACGCGCTCTGCCCTAGGGTCGTATAGCGGTTTGAGCGATGCCTCTGCCGGGAAGCGCCGGCCCGCGATTTCAATTTCATAGCTGCTTGAAAGTACGTCGGCAGCGGTCTGACCTTCGCAGGGCACATAGCCCATGCCGATGGCACTGCCGAGCGCATGGCCGTAGTTTCCCGACGTGATGATCGAGACGATCTTGCCGTCGCGGACCAGTGCTTCGTTGTGGAAGAGGAACCGGTCCGGGGCGTTCAGGCGGAACTGGACCATGCGACGTTTCAGGCCCTCATCCTTTTTTCGCAAGACCGCATCGCGCCCGATGAAATCGCCTTTGGCGAACTTAACGGCGAAGCCTAGCCCTGCTTCCAGCACGTGGTCTTCGTCCGTGATATCGTGTCCAAAGTGGCGGTAGGCTTTCTCGATGCGGCAACTGTCCAGGGCATGGAGACCCGCCAGCTTCAGCCCGTGCTGATCACCGGCCTCAAGGATGCTTTCGAAAACATGCGCGGTCTGGTCGGTCGGAACGTAGATTTCCCATCCGAGTTCGCCGACATAAGTGACGCGGTGGGCGCGCGCCAGGCCCATCCCGATTTCAATTTCACGAGCGGTCCCAAAAGGATGGTTCTTGTTCGAGAAGTCGTTCGGGCTGACTGCTTGCATCAATGCACGTGCGTTTGGACCCATGACGCAGAGCACGGATTCGGCAGATGTGACATCCGTGATGACAGCGAACGCATCCCCAACATTGCGGCGAAGCCATGCAATGTCGCGTTGCAGTGTCGCGCCGGGGACGACAAGCAGATGCGCGGTTTCGTTGAGACGTGTAACGGTCAGGTCGCTTTCGATGCCACCGTGCGCGTTGAGCATCTGTGTGTAGGTGATCCGGCCAATCTCGGTGTCGACGTCATTAGCGCACATCTTTTGCAGGAATGCCGTTGCGTCGCGGCCTTCGACGCGAATCTTGCCAAAAGAGGTCATATCGAAGAGCCCAACTTTTTCACGCACGGCCATATGTTCGGCGCGTTGGTTTTCGAACCAGTTCTGACCCTGCCAGTCGTACTTGTATTCGCGGTCTTGCCCCGGTTCGGCAAACCAATTGGCGCGTTCCCAGCCTGCCACCTCTCCGAATACCGCGCCGCGATCGGCGAGGTGTTGGTGAATGGGCGACCGGCGTATGCCGCGCGAGGTTTCAACCTGTCGGTAAGGAAAATGGTCGGCATAGAGCAGGCCAAGCGTTTCACTGACACGGTCTTTCAGATAGCGGCGGTTCTTCTGGAAAGGCTGGGCGCGGCGGATGTCGACTTCCCACAGGTCGAAGGGTGCTTCGCCGTCATTCATCCACTGGGCGAGGGCAAAGCCCGCGCCGCCCGATGAAACGATGCCGATGGAATTATAGCCTGCTGCTATCCAGTAGCCGGCGACCTCTGGCGCCTCGCCAAGGTAGTAGCGGTCGTCGGGAGTGAAGCTTTCGGGGCCGTTGAAGAAGGTGTGTATGCCGGCGCTGCCCAGAAGGGGCATGCGGTTGACGGCCGCTTCCAGGATCGGTTCGAAATGGTCGAAGTCCTCTGGCAACTGGTCAAAGCAGAAGTCTTCGGGAATGCCCGCCATGCCCCATGGCTTTGCCTTGGGTTCGAACGCGCCAAGCATCATCTTCCCGGCGTCTTCCTTGTAGTAGGCGCATTCATCCGGGACGCGCAGGACGGGCAGCTGTTTCAGCCCATCGACGGGTTCTGTCACAATGTAGAAATGCTCGCAGGCATGCAGAGGCAAGGTGACGCCATTTTGCGCGGCAAGCTCCCGACCCCACATGCCGCCACAGTTCACCACGATATCTGCGGCGATGTGACCGGTGGCTTCGCCTTCCGACCAGTCGACACCGGTTACCCTGCCTTTGGCCGTCGTAACCTTGGTGGCTTTCACGCCTTCGACGATCTTCGCCCCATTCTGCCGGGCCCCCTTGGCCAGAGCCATGGCGATGTTGGCGGGGTCGCACTGACCGTCCAGCGGCAGGTGGACGGCGGCGATCACGTCTTCGACGTTCAGATGCGGATACATCGCCTTGGCCTGTGACGGGCTTATTTCCGTCACATCGATATTGAACGCTCTGGCAAGCGTGGCCTGCCTCAGGATTTCCTCGCGGCGGTGTTCTGTGAGGGCGACCGTGATCGATCCGTTCTGCTTCATCCCGGTGGCGATTCCGGTTTCGGCCTCGAGTTTGACATAGAGATCGGCAGAATATTTCGCGAGCCGGGTCATGTTCTGACTGGCGCGAAGCTGTCCGATCAGTCCGGCGGCATGCCATGTCGTACCGCTGGTCAGTTGCTTGCGCTCCAAGAGCACGATGTCTTTCCAGCCCAGTTTGGCCAAGTGATAAGCGACCGAGCAGCCAGAAACGCCACCACCTATGATGACCGCGCGGGCATGGGAAGGAACCTTCGACATGGTCAGACCACCTTGTGTCCCGCGGCCTTCAGCGCGCGAGCTAGTTCTGCGATATGCGCGGGGCCTACCTCGCAGCATCCGCCTACGATTGTTGCACCCTGCTCAACCCAGCCGAGTGCGTATCTTGCATAGGTTTCGGGGCCTAGATCGCGGCGCGCGTGCAGCGCATCGACCGTGGGACTGTCTTTAAGGAAATCCTTGGTGATCTGCTGAAACCCGTTGGCATAAGCCCCAAAGGGCAACCCGCATCCGGAAAGGGATTTGAGTGCATCGGCCATGGCCTCTGGCGCCGAGCAGTTCGCAAGGACCGCTGACGCTCCTTTTGCGGCAACGGCACAGAGGTCGGCCACTGCTTCGCCGGACCGCAGCTTGGTTCCGTCTTCGTCATCGACGGTTACCGATAGCCAGACCGGTTTGCCTGCAACCAGCGCGCCCTCGAGGACCGCGCGAGCATGGGCAAGCGAAGCGACAGTCTCACAGAGGATCAGATCGACTTCAGGACCCAGTGTCCGGGCAATCTCGGCATATTTGGCCACGGCCTGATCATGCGGCGGATGCGTTTCGGGCCGGTAAGAGGCGACCAGAGGCCCGATAGAACCCGCGATACGGCCATACCCGTGCGCCCGCCGTGCGGCATGTGCCTCTGCCAATGCATTCTGGTGCAACGTGCCGAACTGGTCATCCAGCCCGTCCTTGATCAGCCGGTCATGGTGAATGGCATAGGTGTTGGTTGTGGCAACGGTCGCACCGGCCGCGAAGTAGTCGGCATGGATTTCCTTCACCATGCCCGGGTGATCGAGCATCACCCGGGTTGCCCAGAGATTGGTGGGCTTGTCACCTGATCGGTGCACAAGCTCTTGCCCCATACCTCCGTCGAGCAGTGTTATATCGGTCATGCGCGGAGTCTTTCATTTGCCGGATCCCAGAGCGGCTCATCGGGCTGCACTGTGGCCGCGCAGCGCATGCCAAATATCTCAACCTCGAGCCTGGTGCCAGGTTCGGTGAGCTCGGCGCGCAACATGCCAAGTGCGACGCAGGCGTTTACGCGATAGCCCCAGCCGCCAGAGGTGGTTTCACCGACGACCTCTCCGTTGTGCCAGAGCGTGGACATGTAGGGAGGGTCATAATCGCCGGCTTCGATGATCAGGGTGACAAACCGTTTGGTGACGCCCTTTTGCCTTTCAGCCTCCAGCGCGGCCTTGCCGGTGAATTCGGGCTTCGACCAGTTCACGAAGCGATCGAGGCCGCCCTGAAGCAGCGTGTAGTCCGTTGACAGATCGCCTTTCCAAGCCCGGTAGCCCTTTTCAAGCCGCAACCTGTTCAGTGCGAACATGCCAAAGGGTTTGGCGCCGCCGACCGTTACCGCGTCCCAGATTGCGGGGGCGTCCGCCGGGTCGCAATGAATCTCCCAGCCCAATTCGCCTGCAAAGGAAACGCGGGCCAGCGTGCAGGGCTTTCCTGCCACCTTGCCTGCGGTGCTGACCGAGAGCCAGGGAGCGCCCAGATCGTGGCCATCAGTGAGCGGTTGCAGGATGCGGCGCGCGTTGGGCCCGGTGACCAGAAGACACTCCAGATCTTCGCTATGATCGGTCAGCGTCAGCCCATCCGGGAGCGTCCGGCCAAACAACTCTCCATCATGCCATTGAGCGACTGCGGCGGTGACAAGTATAACATCCTCGTCGGAGTGAATGGTCACGGACGTTTCGGTGACGATCCGCCCGCCCTTATCAGCGAAATACGCAAGTCCGATCCGACCCTCCTTTGGCAAGCGAGAGGGCGTCAGGCTATCGACATAGGCCCGCGCACCGCGCCCCGCGATCTTGAGCCGGGTGAAGCCGGAAATCGCGAGTATGCCGCAATTGTCGCGGACCGCCTCGCATTCCTCTTTGATGCGCGGTTCCCAGGGGCCGTTTCTTTCCCATGTCTGGCTGGCTTCCCACGACGTATCGTCCCCTGGCTTCGCAAACCAATCCGCGCGTTCCCAACCATTGTAGGCCCCATAGACTGCACCCGCCTCTTGCAGGCGGTTGTAAAGCGTCGGCTTGCGCTTGTTCTTGCCTGCGGGCCAGCGAGCATAGGGGAAATGAATGCCATATTCGTGGCCGTAAACCTCCATCCCCTTGGCGATACAATAGTCCTGATCGGCATAGGCGGTGAAACGGCGCGGATCGCAGGACCACATGTCCCATTCGGTCTGGCCCTCAGTCACCCATTCGGCCAGCACCTTTCCTGCGCCTCCGCCCTGACAGATGCCGAATGTGAAGACACAAGCTTCGAAGGCGTTCGGAACACCCGGCATCGGGCCTATCAACGGGTTGCCATCGGGCGCGTAAGGGATGGGGCCGTTGATGACTTTGGTGAGGCCCGCAGTGCCAAGGATCGGAACGCGTGCAACGGCGTCTTCGATATGCCATTCTAGGCGGTCGAGATCGTCGGGATAAAGCTGAAAGCTGAAATCGTCCGGCATTGGGTCATCAGGCGATATCCAGTGCGCCTTGCAGTTCCGTTCATACGGGCCAAGGTTCATGCCGTTCTTTTCCTGCCGCAAGTAATAGCTGCTGTCGACATCACGCAATAGAGGCAGCTTTTTGCCGTGCTCTTTCGACCATGCGGCAAGTTCGGGGATCTCGTCGAACAACAGGTACTGATGGCTCATCACCATCATCGGAACATCGCGGCCGAACCACTTTCCGACCTCGCGGGCATAGTAGCCAGCGGCATTCACAACGTAGTCGCACCGAATGTCGCCCTTTGGGGTCGAGATGATCCATTCACCGCCGGTCCATTCTGCGCCGGTCGCAGGGCAGAACCGAATGATCTTCGCGCCCATGTCGCGTGCGCCCTTGGCCAGCGCATTGGTCAGCTGCGCCGGATCGATATCCCCGTCATTCGGATCGTACAGCGCACCTTTCAGGTCGTGTGTCTCAAGAAATGGGTAGCGCGAGGTAATCTCGTCCACGCCGAGCACATCGATGTCCATTCCCTGGTAGCGACCCATCCCTTTAACACGCTGAAACTCCAGCATTCTCTCTTTAGAATGGGCCAGCCTGAGCGACCCCGTAACGTGATAGTTCATCGGGTAGTCGACGGCCTCGCCGAGCCCTCGGTAGAGTTCCGCAGAATAGCGCTGCATGTTCATTATCGACCACGACGACGAGAAGGTCGGCACGTTACCGGCAGCATGCCAGGTGGAACCGGCGGTCAGTTCGTTCTTTTCGAGCAGGACGCAATCCGTCCATCCGGCTTTCGCCAAATGGTAGAGCGAGGAAACCCCCACTACGCCGCCGCCGATGATGACCACGCGTGCCTGTGTCGGAATCTCGGCCATGCTTCCCCCTCGTGGTTATTCGCCGCGAAGCCTAGTCTTGGCACCGGGAAATACAATTCAGCAGACCTAGGTTTATTAATCTAGAAAATCGATTAGTATGTGGCGATCAGAATGTCAGGAGTGCCAAAATGACCTTTGATCGCGAACTGATTTCCAACGGGAACCCAATGGAAGCCGTTGTCGGCTTCAGCCGGGCCGTGCGCGTCGGCCCGTTCATTTCAATCGGAGGCACCGCGCCGGTCGATGCGGAAGGCAATACGGTGGGGATAGGCGACGTCGCTTTGCAGACCCGGCAATGCATCAGGATCATCAAGGCGGCGCTGGAACAGGCCGGGTCCGGTTTGCATGATGTCGTTCGCACCCGCGTGATCCTGACGAATATCAACGACTGGAAAGCCGCTATCGACGTTCGAAAGGAATATTTCAAGGATGTCCGACCGGTCGACACGATCATGGCGGTCGACAGGTTCGTACGACCGGAGTGGCTGGTCGAACTGGAGGCAGATGCGATCATTGGCGGCTGGGGCGAAGCGAACTGAGCCGATGAACATAGATCAGGTGCTGACGTTCCTCGATTTGATCGAGACCAACAGCTTCAACACGACGGCCGAGCGCATGGGCGTGACCCAATCGACGATCTCGAGCCGCGTTCAGGCGTTGGAAACCGTGTTGGGAAAGCGTCTTTTCACGCGAAGCCGCGCCGGAACGCGGCTGACCACGGCGGGCGCGCGCTTTGCCCACCACGCCCGGACGCTGCAGCAGGAATGGAACGAGGCACAACGCGCTGTTCTAAGCGCGGATAACTTCGCACGGTCGCTGCGCATCGGGGTTCAGATGGATATTGCCGCGGATGCGATCGGGCGCTGGGTGCAGTCGTTTCGCAAAGCCATGCCGGACACGTCGTTCTACATCGAGCCTGACTATTCGATCCAGATGAGTGCCGACCTTTTGGCCGGCGCGCTTGATATCGGCCTCATGTTCGCGCCAAGGCATTTCCCGGATCTGCACAACGAACGTGTTGGGGATGTCACCTACCGGATGATAAGCACCCTAACCGATCGTTTGGCCGACGTTGTGCCTGAACACTATATCTACGGCAATTACACACCCGCCTTCGACCAGGCGCACAGGCGGCTGCTGCCTGACCACGCGCGTTCCGCACCGGTCGCCTGTGGCCAGTCCAGCGCCGTCGTCGCCTTGCTGCTTGCGCTTGGTGGATCGGCCTATGTGCTGCAGGAGACTGCTCGCGACGTGGTTGCCGGCGGCCAGTGCCGTTTCGTTACCGATGCCGACCCGATCGTCCAATCGGTCTATCTTGCCGTGCACATCCGCCACCGGCATTCGCAAGCGACACGCCGCATCCTTGGCATCGTGAAGGGCGAATTCGGATTCTCCTGACCGCCCGGAACGCAGACTTTTCAAGCGATCCGCTGATGTTGATGAACCTTTTCCAATTCGCGGCTTTACATGGTCCGATCTGAAGCGTTGCCTGTCGGAAGATTGGTTGCTTGCGGTGTCGAAACCCACCGAGCAGTTGGTTGTTCTTCAGTCAACGAGGCTGTCTGCGTGGAGAGCCGTGCCGCTTCCGATCAGACCGATCGCCCGAACCACCCGATTGAAAGCAGCGCCAGCACGTTTGGACATGTGGCGGGCCCGCAGGTGAGCGTGAACAAGTCCCTTCTCTTCCATCCAGAGCGCAACGCCGCCCGCTGCGGCGATCCTTTCGACGTAGTGCCGTGCATCGTCGGCCAAAGGATCGCATTCTGCCGAGATCGCAACCGTGGGCGGCAAGTCCTCAAAATCCATTTCCTCGAATGGTGCCAAGTGGCCGCGCGGTTCCGCACACTGCGCGTTTCTAAGGGTTTCGATGTAGCTCTTTGCCTCTGAACTTGTGAACAGGGGGGCAAAGGCATGTCTTTCCATCGACCCGCCGGCTTCTTGAAGCCTGCCTAAGCCGGGGTAGATCAGAACCTGACCCAGAATGTCTGTTGCACCGCGATTTGCATGGGCGAGTCCCGCCGCCAGCAGGCCACCGGCGCTGTCACCGACCAGAATGAAGCTGCCATCCTGCCTGTCTCGGGCCCACTCAAGGGCGCTCTGCATGTCCCCCAGTGCGTCTGCAAGGCTGAATTCAGGTGCCAGACGGTAGTCGACAGCGATCACGTCATAGCCTGTCGCCGAGCAAATCTCGGCGCAGATATCATCGTGGCTTTGCAATCCGCCGAGGACAAGGCTGCCACCATGACCATAGAGAATGCTTGCAGCTGGCTTGCGTTTAACATGAGTGTAGAGGCGCAGCGGGACGCCGTTTTCAACAAGATCCTGCGAAGTCACATCATCCGGTCGCGGCGCGGCAAAGTCCGCGCACATGCGATCATAGATCGCGCGCCGTTCTGCCATCGGTCTTGCAAAGGTATCAGGCGGATAGAAGCTGTTGGTCTTGTGTATGAAGGCCCATGTTTCATCGTCGATAATGCGGCGATAGTCCTCATCGGACAGCGGCCGCATTTCAGTCTGCCGTCAAGAAGGGCGGCGCTTTCATCGTGCCCGGCACCTTGGCGCCCATCCGCGTCAGGATCGTGGGCGCAAGCGCCAACTGATCAAGAACGACATCGTCTGCCGGCCCCTTGCCACCACCAAACCAATAGAGCGCCACGTCCTGCTGATCCTCGCTGCGCCCGCCGTGATGTCCACGATCGGACTGGCCGTGATCTGCGGTCACGATGACCTCATATCCGTCCTTCAGCCATTCCGGAAGGAAATGCGCCAGCATTCCGTCGATCCTAGCGCAGGCATCGTCCATCTCGACGCAATCCTGACCAAAGCGATGGCCCATGCTGTCGAGCGTGCAGGTATGAAGGATCCCATAGTCGATACCATGGCGTTTGGTCAGCATTGTCAGAGTCGCGAAGAGATCGGCATCCGAGGGAGTCATCTGGTTGATGTTGCCGTAGCCTGTCATCGTGTGAAACCGGCCATGAGTGATCGGGCCGTCCGGATCGTCATACTCAATGTCGCGCACGAAATCCCAGGGAGCGCGATTGAAGAAAATCGACCAGAAGGAATGGGTTACCGCGCCGGTCTTGCCGCCTGCGGCCTTCACTTGCCCGAAGATGTCCGGAAATTGCACCCGGAACAGGGTTTCATTGGTGTAGACCCCATGTTCTTGCGGCGTCACGCCGGTGTGGATTGAGGCATAACAGCAGGCCGAGGTCGACGGCAGGACCGACCGCATCTTCCACACCCGCGCGGCGCCCGAGTGCACCCAACCTTCCAGGTTGCCGTTGAGCCGCCGCGCATTCCGCCACGGCTGCCCATCGAGAATAATCAACAACACCTTGTTCTTCACTATCGGAGTCCTTGTTCTTCATATTCCGTCAAATATGCGGGGGACCCCAGCAGAGGGGCGCCCCAACCCTGTCCTTTAGGTGGTGGCGACGACGTCGCAAGACTTGCCTGCCTCCTAGTTGCCAGCACTCTCCATCTTGCGATTTTGCAGAACTTCTTCCAGCCAACCGATCCGCATCTCGGGAACCGAGGACAATAGCAGGTCTGTATAATCGTCGAAGGGCGGCGCCAGAACATCTGACTTCGAACCGTAGCGCACCAGAGACCCCTGATACATGACCGCTATCGAATCTGCGATTGCCTTAACTGTCGCAAGGTCGTGGGTGATGAAGAGATAGGCGACGTCTTCAGACCTCTGCAGTCGCAAAAGCAGCTTAAGGATTCCATCCGCGACCAGAGGATCCAGCGCGCTTGTCACCTCATCACAAATGATCAGCTTGGGTTTTGCCGCAAGCGCCCTCGCGATACATACACGCTGTTTTTGCCCGCCCGAAAGTTCGGCCGGATAGCGGTCCAGGAACCCCTCGCCCATCTCGATCTCGTCGAGCAACTCCAGAACCCGCTCGCGCCGCTTCTTCCCCTGCAATCCGAAATAGAACCCCAAAGGGCGGCCGATGATTGTTTCGACCGTTTGGCGAGGGTTCATCGCGGTGTCGGCCATCTGGTAGATCATCTGAATCTGACGCAGGTCCTCCTTTGTCCGCTGCGGAAGTGCCCGGCTAAGGGTTCGACCGGCAAAAGTCACAGTTCCTTCGAACGGTGGCAGCAGTCCGGTCAATACTCGGGCCAACGTCGACTTGCCTGATCCACTTTCACCAACGACCGCTAGCGTCTGGCCGGGATGAACCTCGACCGAGATATTCTTGAGCACCTGAACCTTGTTTCCGTAGGCAGCCGAAATGCCGCGCGCCACAAGGACCGGGTTCTTGCTTGGCTTCTTTTCCTTGTGGTCGATGGATCGGACGGAGACCAGCGCCTTTGTATAGTCTTCCTGGGGGCTGTTGATGATATTTTCGGCGGTATTGCGTTCCACCTTCGCGCCGTTTCGCAACACCATGATTTCGTCGCTGACCTGTGCAACCACGGCTAGGTCGTGCGTTATATAGAGCGCGGCCACACCGGTTTTCTGGATCGCTTTCTTGATCGCTGCCAGCACGTCGATCTGGGTTGTGACGTCCAGCGCCGTCGTGGGTTCGTCAAACACGATCAGGTCCGGTTCGGGGACCAGCGCCATCACGGTCATCGCCCTTTGCAACTGCCCGCCCGACACCTGATGCGGATAGCGGTTGCCGATGGTTTCCGGGTTCGGCAAGCTCAGCTCTCTGAAAAGCTGAACCGCCCGCTTCTCCGCCTCGGCCTTGCTGGCGACACCATGTTCAAGCGCCGCCTCGACAATCTGTTCCATGAGCCTTTTTGCAGGGTTGAAGGAGGCCGCTGCAGATTGTGAAACGTAAGTCACTTCCTTGCCGCGGAGCTTGCGCAATCCACGCGAGCCACTGCTCAGGATTTCACGGCCATTCAGAAAGACTTCACCGCTCAGCCTGATGCTGCCCCGGCCATAGGCCATCGATGACAGCCCTATGGTCGATTTCCCGGCGCCGCTTTCGCCGATCAATCCAAGCACCTTGCCTTTTTCCAATATAAGCGACACGTCATCAACAATGACGATGTCCTTTGCCGGCTCCCCGGCGGGGTAAACCGTCGCCTCGATATGCAGGTTGCGGATGTCCAGAAGCGTTTCAGCCACCGCGGCCTCCTTTCAGGTCGGAGGTGCGGTTCAGCACCCAGTCGGCAACAAGGTTGACGGAAATCGCAAGTGCAGCGATGGCCGCCGCGGGCACGAGAGCTGCGCCGATACCAAAGACGATGCCTTCCTTGTTTTCCTTCACCATGCCGCCCCAGTCAGAGTCAGGAGGCTGGACGCCGAGCCCAAGGAAGGACAGAGTCGACAGGAAGAGGACCGCGAAGATGAAACGCAAACCGAGTTCCGCCACCAGCGGTGACAGGGCATTGGGCAATATCTCGCGGAAGATGATCCAGCCACGTTTTTCACCTCGCAGCTTGGCCGCCTCAACAAAATCCTGGACGTTGATATCGACTGCCACGGCGCGCGAAAGACGATAGACGCGGGTCGCATCCAGAACGCCCATCACCAAGATGAGCATGGTCGTGTTCACAGGCATGACCGACAGGACGACGAGCGCGAAGATCAGCGTCGGGATCGACATCAGAAGGTCGACGAAACGCGACATGAGCTGGTCGATCCAGCCGCCGATCACGGCTGCGGTGAACCCAAGAAACGAACCAAGCGTGAACGACAGAATGGTGGCTGCCGTTGCGATGATGATTGTTGTCCGACCACCATAAATCATTCGGGACAACAGGTCCCTGCCGATATTGTCGGTGCCAAGCAAATGTTCGGCCGAGCGCGGCTCCCAGACATCGCCGACAACTTCGGCCATCTCATAAGGGGCAATCAACGGCGCGAATATTGCCATCAGGAAGAAACCAGCAGTCAGAACAAGCCCGATGAGGGCGGAAATGGGAATTCTCATTTCGGATGCCTCAGTCTGGGATTGGTGACGATCGCGACAACATCCGCTATCAGGTTCAGACCAATGTAGACGGCTGCAAAAATCAGGCCGCACGCCTGAACGACGGGCACATCACGTTTCGAGACGTGATCGACAAGGTACTGCCCCATGCCAGGATAAACGAATATCACCTCGACGACGACAACGCCCACGACAAGATAGGCGAGGTTCAGCATCACCACATTTACGATAGGCGCGATGGCATTCGGGAAAGCGTGCCGGAAGATAACGTTAAACGCAGACAGGCCCTTGAGCTCGGCCGTTTCGATATAGGCGGATTGCATCACGTTCAGAATTGCCGCCCGCGTCATCCGCATCATATGAGCGAGTACAACCAGTACGAGGACCGTTACCGGCAGCGCGATAGCATTGAGTTTTTCCCAAAGTGACATGCTGTCGTAGACAGTGGCCACCGAAGGAAACCAGCGCCATTTCACCGCGAAGAAGAAAATGAGCACGTAGCCAATGAAGAATTCCGGCAGGGACATTGATGCCAGCGTCAGGCCCGAAATCAGCTTGTCGGGCCAGCGGTTGCGATAGCGAACCGCGATGAGGCCCAGCAGAATCGCCAGCGGCACGGCGACCACGGCCGCCCAGAAAGCAAGAAACAGAGTATTGCCAAGGCGCAGGCCGATCTGGGCATTGATCTCTTGGCCGTTCGACAGCGCAGTCCCGAGATCCCCTGTCAGGACGCCTCCGAGCCAACTGAAATAACGAACATAGGCCGGATCATTCAGGCCCAGTTCCTCGCGCAGGTTTGCCAGGGCAGTCGGCGTCGCCGATTGCCCCAGAATGCTTTGGGCGACATCGCCCGGCAAAATCTGAGTTCCGACAAAGATCAGAACCGAGCAAGCCAGAAGGAGAAGGAGACCCAGCGCCAGGCGCTGGGAAACCAGTTTCAGGATGGATGACATCCGGCAGTTACGCGTTCAGCCAGCACTTCACGAGTGCCAGATCGCCCATCATGCCGCTGTTGGGGTCCTTGATCCAACCGCCGACATTCTCGCTGATCGCGTCGATGAAGTCATTGAACATCGGAAGGATCAGGCCGCCCTCGTCGCGCAGCAAGACTGCCGCATCGCGATACATCGCCTTGCGCTTGGCATCGTCCAATTCGGCGCGGGCCGAGATGATGATATTGTCGAAGGTTTCGTTGAAGAACTTGGTGTCGTTCCAATCCGCACCGGACAGGTACGCTGTCGAGTACATCTGGTCCTGCACCGGACGCCCACCCCAGTAAGACGTACAGTAAGGCTGTGCATTCCAGACCTCGGACCAGTAACCGTCGCCGGGTTCGCGCTTGACTTCGATGTCAATGCCGGCGGCTTTGGCGCTTTGCTGATAAAGCTGTGCCGCGTCGACGGCACCCGGGAAGGCAACATCAGATGTGCGCAGCAGGACCGACCCGTCGTGACCGGATTTCTTGAAGTGGAAGGCCGCCTTATCCGGATCGTATTCGCGCTGCTCGACATCATCCGAGAACAGGGGATATGCGGCATTAATCGGGAAATCGTTGCCCACGGAACCGTAGCCCTGCAGGATCTTGTCGACCATTTCCTGACGGTTCATCGCGTATTTCAGCGCCATTCGCAGATCGTTGTTTGCAAAGGGTTCTGTGTTGCAATGCATGATGAACACGTAGTGGCCACGGCCAGAGACGCTTTTGACCTCGACACCCGGAACGCGCTTCACCAGATCGACAACCTTCGGTTCAACACGGTTGATTATGTGCACCTGCCCTGACTGAAGAGCCGCAAGACGCGCGGTCGGATCGTTGATCGTAACGACTTCGACGGAATCTGCGTGGCCGCGGTTGGCCGCATCCCAATAATTGGCGAAGCGCTGGCCGACCTGACGTACGCCCGGCTGGTTTTCGGCCACCGAATAAGGGCCGGTGAACACGCCTTCCGTCGGGTTGTCCTTGCCGCCGCCCGGCTGGATCATCAAATGATAGTCGGCCATCAGATAGGGCAAGTCGGCATTGGGGTTGGCAAGCGTCAGCACGACATGCTGCCCATCCGCGGCCATCGATTCAATGCCCTGAACGATACCTAGTGCGCCAGACTTGGAGTTCTCGTCAGAGTGACGTTCCAGTGTCGCAATGACGTCCTCAGGTGTCATGGTCTTGCCGTTGTGGAATTCGACGCCTTCGCGGATCTTGAACGTCCATACCTTCGCATCTGGAGATGCTTCGACGCTTTCGGCGAGGCGGAAATCAAGCACACCTTCCGGGTTCACTTCGGTTAGGGTTTCACCGATGCAGTTACCGAAATTGATCGGGACGTCCGACGCATAGGTCGCGGGATCAAGGCTGTTGGTGGATTCGCCGCCCTGAAGACCGGCCTTAAGGTGACCGCCCTTGACCGCGCCCTGCGCCTTTACGGCCGAGGACAGAATGCCCTGCGCCATAATTGTCGACACCCCAAGCGCTGTCGCGCGACCCATGAAGGCGCGGCGATCCATCAGACCACGCGCCACTTTCTTGCTGAAGTATTCAAGTTCTTTAGACATTTACGTCTCCCAGTTGTCGTTGGTGACCGTGATCGGCCATCCGATTCTTCTGCCCTAGAATACACATCGATTTTCAATCTGCATCATCGGTCAGAACTCTCCCATCTCGGATTGATCCACGGCTCGGCATTTTCTGGCGGCAGTGGGGGCTTTCCAAGGATGTGATCTGCAATTTTTTCGCCCACCATGATCGATGG